>CAJCHW010000052.1 GCA_903970125.1 Chlamydiota bacterium | reverse complement strand
TCTTCAAACCCGCTTTGCGGGCTTGCCTGGCGGGCGAGCGGATCGCCGCCGTGCTCGGGCGGGCCGGGCTCCCGGAGGGTCTGGTCAGAATCGTGCACGGCGGCTCCGACGGTGGCGTGGCGCTCGCTCAGGCGCCGGTCGACAAAGTCCTTTTCACCGGCTCGCCGTCGGTTGGTCGAGCTGTCGCGCGCGCGTGTGTGTCGCGCGGCACCGAGGTCACCGTGGAGCTGGGCGGCAAGGACGCAATGCTCGTGCTCGCCGACGCGCACCTGCCCCGAGCCGCGGACTGCGCGCTGTGGGCGGGATGTGTTGGCGCCGGACAGGCGCGTGGTTCGATTGAGCGCATCTACGTTGCGCAGGAGAGCTATGAGCGGTTTCTGTCCGAGCTCGTGCGGGCCGCGGGCGCGATCACCGTGGGGGACCCGGCAGATCCAGCCGTGGGCCTCGGACCGTTGGCCTCCCAGCGGCGCTTGGCACATGTTGGCGAGCTGATCGACGACGCTGTCGCCAAGGGCGCACGTCTGCTCTGCGGCGGGCCACTGGCAGCCCCCATACACAGCCGCAGGACTGACCCGGAGTGGGTGCCCGCCTACTGCGGACCCGCGGTGCTCGCCGATGCCAGCCACGAGATGGCGATCATGCACGAGCCCATCGACGGCCCCGTTGTAGCCGTGATGGCCGCCGATTCGCTCGACCAGGCGATCGCGCTCGCAAACGACAGCAACTACAGCTTGGGCGCATCGATCTGGACTGCGGACCGCTATCAGGGTCTGCGCGTGGCGCGCGAGTTGCGCGTGGGCATGGTCTGGCTCAACGACCACCTTCCCGGTCCCGCGATCTCGCGCGGACCGTGGGGGTCGTTTGCCGGCGCCGGCCTGGGCAAGACACTCGGACTGGCAGGCCTGCGCGCGTGCTCACAGGAAAAGCTGATCACGCACGACCCCGCGGGTGTCGGCGGGATGTGGTGGGGTCCGTACGACGCCGTCGCCGGGCAAGCAGCGAACGCATTGGCGCAGTGGCGCTCGGCGCGTCCGACGGACCGCCGGCGCGCCTGGCGCAGTGGCCCAGTCGCACTCGCGCGGGTGGGCGGGCGGGCGCTGCGCAGACACTGAGGGCTACCCTTTGAGAATGGCTTTACCGGGCTACGCGGGCAAGGAGTGTGTGTGCCAGCTACGCAAGGGCATCTGCGACCAGTCCTGCGTCACGGACATGCTCGATACGCCCCTGTACATCGCGTGCCTGCGGCTGAGTGGCCGCCGCTGCGTTGTAGTGGGCGGCGGCGAGATCGGGCTTGGCAAGGTCGAGGGCCTGCTGGCGTGCGGCGCTGACGTCACGCTTGTGTCACCGGACTGTGTGCCGGAGCTACAGGAGCTTGCACGCGAGCGCTCCATTGCCTGGGAGCAGCACGCCTACGCTGGACCCCAGGACCTGGAGGGCGCGTTGCTCGTGATCGCGGCGACCGACGACACCGAGCTCAACATTCGCGTCTACCAGGACGCCGAAGGCCGAGCGATGCTGGTCAACGTCGTCGACGTGCCCCCGTTGTGCAACTTCATCCTGCCGGCGATTGTGCGCAACGGGCCGGTCGCGATCGCGATCTCGACCGCCGGCGCATCGCCGGCGCTGGCCAAGCGCATGGCCAGGGAAATCACCGAGCACTTCGGTGAGCCCTACGCGCAGATGGCACTGATGCTGAACGAGGTGCGGGGATGGGCCAAGGACACCCTGCCCACATACCAGGACCGCAAGCTCTTCTTCGAATCGATCGTGGCCGCGCAGCCGGACCCGATCGCGCTGCTCCGGGATGGCCGCCAGGGGGCCGTGCGCGCGCAGATCGCCGACGCGCAGGAGCGAACGGTTGGAAGCCTCCTCGCCAGCGCTTGAGCTTCACGGGCTCGGGCGCAGCTTTGGCGAGCGCCCGGTTTTGGAGGACGTCTCGGTGTCGCTGCAAGCCGGACAGACGCTCGTGGTGTTTGGCCCCAACGGCTCCGGCAAGACCACACTGCTACGCGTGCTCGCCGGCCTCTTGCGGCCGCGGTCGGGTCGCGTGCGCGTGCTCGGCGCAGAGCTGCCCAGGCAGTCCTGGGCACTGCGCGGGCGAATCGGCTGGCTGGGCCACGATCCGCTGCTTTACATGCAGCTGACCGCGCGCGAGAACCTTGCCTACCACGCCCGCCTGCACGCTGTCGCCGATGAGCGTGTGGAGCAGGTGCTCGACGCAGTGGGAATGGCCGCGCGCGCGGACGAGCCCATGCGCGAGCTGTCGCGCGGCATGGTGCAGCGCGTGGCCACCGCACGCGCCGTGCTCGGCCGACCCGAACTGCTGTTGCTCGACGAGCCGCTGACGAACCTGGACCCTGGCGCCCGCCAGCTCGTGTGGCCGCTTGTGGGGCCGGGGTCAGGCCACACCCGCGTGCTCACAAGCCACGACCCCGCCACCGGCCTGGCCGAAGCCGACCTCGTGCTCGGGTTGCGCCATGGCCGTTCCGAGCTCTACGCAAGCGCACAGAACGTCGACGCCGAGCAGGTCATGGAGCTGTACCGGTGAGCGCGCGTACGTCCGTGCCGCAACGGACGCAACCCCACGTACTCAAGGCAACAGGCCAGGCCAGGCCGTTGGCCGGCGCCCGGAGCGAGCTCGAACCGCACGCCCCCACAGCCAATCCTCGCGTCGCCCCCGGCTTTGGCGGCGCGCTGCGAGCACTGCTGCGCAAGGAGCTGCTCGTGGAGCTGCGCACGCTTGAGTCCGTGCCCGGCATGTCCCTCTTCGCCGTCAGCGTCTTCGTCGTCTTTCACTTCGCGCTCAACCGTGCTTCGATAGACGGGGACCTCGCGGCCGGCGTGCTGCTCGTCACGCTGCTGCTGGCCTCGCTGCTGGGAATCAATCGTCTCTTTGTCGCTGACGCCGAGCAGGGTGGATTCGACGGCTTTCTGCTGGCGCCCGTCAACCCGACGGCGCTGCTGGTCGCGAAGGCGCTTGCGCTTATCGGCTATCTGCTGGTGCTTGAGCTCGTCGCCGTGCCCGCCTTCGCGCTGCTGCTCTTGGGGACCTCGCTGTGGCCCGCACTGCCCGGCCTGATCGCAGTGCTCGCGCTCGCCGATCTGGGGGTCGCCACCGCCGGCACACTGGTATCGACGCTGGCCGTGCGCACGCGGGCGCGCGACCTTTTGGGGCCGTTGCTCGCGCTGCCGCTTTTGATCCCCGTTGTGATCGGCTCAAGCAACGCAATCTCACCGCTGCTTGCGGTTCATCCCCCCGCGCTCGGCGCGTGGCTGACGGGCTCCGCGGCTCGCTGGCTTGTACTACTGGCCCTCTATGATCTTGTGTTTGGGCTCATCGTCTACGCGGTATTCGACTTCCTTCTGGAGGATTAGCGGTGGCTAGCGCGAGACGCCACCCGGCAGCGCTTGCACTCGCCACGTGCCTGATGCTGTCGCTGTCGCTGTCGCTGGTGTTCTTCTATGCGCCCCTGGAAGCCCAGGAAGGGTTCCTGCAGAAGATCTTCTACCTGCACGTGCCGCTTGCGATCATCACGCTGTGCGGCTTTGTCGTTGGCGGGCTGATGGGCATACAACACCTGCGCACACGCGACGACCGCTGGGACCTGCGTTCGTATGTAGCGATCCACATGAGCCTGATCTTCGGCGTCGCTGCGTTGATCACAGGCTCGATCTGGGCCAAGGGCTCGTGGGGCCACTGGTGGGTCTGGAACGAACCCACGCTGGTGTCGTTTCTGATCATCATGCTGCTCTATGCCACCTACCAGCCGCTGCGCTTCGCGATCGAAGATCGCGAGCGCCAAGCGCGCTATGCCTCGGTCTTCGCGATCACCGCAGGAGCGTTCGTGCCGATGAACTTCATCGCGGTGCGGCTGACGCCGTCATACGTGCACCCGCGTGTGCTGTCGAGCAGCTCAAACCTCCCCGCCTCGATGGGCTTGACCTTCGTGGTGTCGCTGATCGCCATGACCCTGCTTTTCATCACGCTCTGGCAGTACGAGATCCGTGCCAAACAGGCCCGCTTTGCGCTGCGCGCGCTGCGCGCGCGTATGGACGCCGCCGAAGGGCTCTCGGCGCGCCCAGGCTCCGAACGCTCCTGGGTCACGGGCGCGGGCGCAACGGAAGGGCCGCCGCCGAAGCAACCCGCAGCCGAGGCGTTGAGCACCTGATGGCAGTGATCCTGCTCGAGGCGCCCGCGCTGCCGTTGCACACGGCGGGCAAGTACGTGGCCGCGGCGTACATCGTCTTTCTGGCGATCGTCGTGATCTACGTTGCGATCATGGCCACGCGGCTTCGGCGCGTCGAGCGCGAGCTGGGTGAGCTCGCCAAGGGCCAGGAGTCCGGAACCACACAAGCGGAGGCCACGCGCCTGTGAACGAGCTGCTGGCACTCGGGATCTCGCACAAGACCGCGCACGTGGCGCTGCGTGAGCGGCTCGCCTTCAGCGAGGCCCAGGCCACCGAGTTCGGTCTGTCGCTGTTGTCGGAATCAGGCGGGCACCCGGGTCCCGCCAGCGAGGTCGTCGTGCTCTCGACATGCAACCGCACCGAGATTTACCAGGTCGCATTGGACCCCGTGCGCGCGGAGTCCGAGGTGCTGTCGATGCTCGCGCAGCGCGCCGCTATCCGTCCAACTGAGCTTGCCGATGCGATCTACTCGCCGCGAAACTGCGACGCCGCACGCCAGCTGTTTCGCGTCACTGCCGGTCTGGAGTCAATGGTGATCGGCGAGGCCGAGATTCAAGGTCAGGTCCGGCGCGCTTATGAGGCCGCCCAAGCCCACGGAATGACGGGCCCACTGATCGACCGGCTGTGCACGGCCGCCCTGACCACGGGCAAGCTGGTGCGATCCCAGACCGCCATCGGTCAGAGCCGCGTAAGCGTCCCCTCGGTCGCGGTTGATCTGGCGTCGCGCCTGCTGCACACGCTGCGCGATCGCCACGTCGTCATCCTCGGCACTGGTGAGACCGGCGAGCTGACCGCGCAAGCGCTCGCCCACCAAGGCGCTCGCACCGTCTTTGTGGCCAACCGCCGCGCCGACCGTGCACGCTCGCTGGCAGCGCGTTTCGGCGGGGAGGTAACCGGGTTGGATCACCTGCCCGACCAGCTGGCCCTCGCTGACATCGTGGTCAGCGCGACCTCTTCGCCGCATTACATCGTTGGAGCGCAGGAGCTCGACATCGTGATGGACGCACGGCGCGAGCGACCGCTGCTGTTGATCGACCTTGCGGTGCCGCGTGACATCGACCCGCAATGCCGCGACCTCGATGGGGTCACGCTCTATGACATGGACGGGCTGCAGGAGACAGTCGCAAGAAACCTCGACACGCGCGCCGCCGAGGTGCCCCAGGCCGAGGCGATGATCGAGCACGAGATCCATCGCTTCGCGCGCTGGCTGGGAGAGGCCGATACCACGCCGACAGTGAGCGCGCTGCGCGAGCACGCCAACGCCGTCGTCGAGCAGGTGCTCGCCGAAAACGCCGACCGCTGGGAGACGGCCTCGGCACGCGACCGGGCGCGAACCGAGGCGATCGCGCGGGCCGTGACCAACCGCTTGCTGCACGATCCCACCCACCGTCTGCGCAATCTCAGCGGCGCTCGCCGTCATGCCACGCTCGAGCTTGTACGCGAGTTGTTCGGCCTGCAAAACGAGGGTGCCGACGAGCTTGCCACGACCGAGCCACCGGCGCTGAGTGGCACCGTGGGCCAGGCCGACGGCACCCCCACGGCGAGCGATTCCAGCGACGGTCGCCTGGCCACGGTTCACTCCTTGCAAGCGCGCCGCCGGCGCTAGCACATGCGCATTGGCACCCGTGGCAGCGCCCTCGCGCTCGCCCAGGCTCGGCATGTGGCGCAGCTGCTGGGCGACGCTGAAGTGATCACAACCACGGCGCTGGCAAACGGCGAAGATGGCACCGCGACGTACGACAAGAGGGCTGTCTTGCAGGCTCCACACGACAAGTCGCGATGGGTGGTTGAGCTCGAGGGCGCGCTGCTGGACGGCGCGATTGACCTCGCGGTGCACTCCGCCAAGGACGTGCCCGAGGAGCTTCCCGACGGGCTGGCACTGCTCGGCGCGCCCGTGCGCGCCGGGGCCGAGGACGTCATCTGCGGCGCCGATGGACTCAGCGCGCTTGCGCAAGGCGCGCGCGTGGGTACGAGCAGCCTGCGCCGGGCAGCCCAGCTGCTGGCAAGCCGCCAGGACCTTGAGATCGTGCCAATCGCAGGCAATGTCGATACCCGCCTGACAAAGCTCAGGGATCCCGACCAGCGCCTGGATGCGATCGCGCTCGCCCGGGCCGGGCTTCAGCGCCTCGACCGTCAAGGAGAGATCGGGGCTGTGCTTGACTTGGAGCGCTTTGTGCCTGCGCCCGGACAGGGTGCGCTGGCGCTCGAGGGCCGTGTCGATGACACCGCCGCGCGAGCCGCTGCGCAGGCACTCACCGATCGCGATGCGATGGCATGCCTGCTCGCCGAGCGGGCGCTCGCACGCGCGCTCGGAGCCTCGTGCAACACCCCGCTGGGAGCCCACGCGCGTATCAACGACGGCCGCATGCGCCTGCGTGCTTGGGTTGGCCTCCCCGACGGCTCATCGTGGTGTAGCGACGAACAGGCCGACGATGCAGCCGAGCCCGTCGCGCTGGCAGCGGCTGTCGCGGCGCGAATGCAGGCCGTGGGAGCCACCGACTTGCTGCGCACAGCGGAGGCGATGGTTCTTGAGCCCCGCTAGCCCTGGACGCGTGTACATCGTGGGCGCGGGGCCGGGCGATCCCGGCCTTATGACCACCCGCGCTGCGGCGTTGATCGCGCAGGCCGATGTTGTGCTGTATGACCGCCTGATCGGGGCCGATGCACTTGACGGTGCACGTGCCGACGCACAGCTTCTGTACGTGGGCAAGGGGGGAGGCGCGCCGGGGGCGCCGTCGGTACCGCAGGCCGAGACCGAGGATCTGATGGTCGCCCACGCGCAGGCCGGCAAGACCGTGGTCCGCCTCAAGGGTGGCGATCCGTTCGTCTTCGGGCGCGGCGGCGAGGAGGCTTTGCGCCTGCTTGAGGCCGGCATTGCCTTCGAGGTGGTGCCAGGAATCAGCGCAGGCCTTGGCGCAACCGCCTACGCCGGGATCCCCGTTACCTTCCGTGGCATCTCCAGCGCTGTGGCGCTGATCACGGGACACGAGGACGCCGACAAGAGCGAACCGGCTTTGGACTGGCAGGCCCTGGCAGCGTTCCCCGGGACGCTGGTCTTCTACATGGGCGTCGGTGCCCTGTCCACGATCGCGGCGTCGCTGATCGCCGCGGGCCGCCCGGACTCCGAGCCGGCGGCGCTCGTGGAATGCGGCACGCTGCCGTGGCAGCGAACTCTTACCGCGACTCTCGGCACGCTCGCCGAGAAGGCTGCCGCCGAGCACATCCGGCCGCCCACGATCACCTTGATTGGCGAGGTGGCGTTGCTGCACGAGCGTCTGCAATGGTTCGGCGGCGGCCGGCAGCCGCTGGCCGGTCGCTCCGTGGTGGTGACCCGTGCGCGCACGCAGGCAGGCGAGCTTGCACAGCGGCTGCGCGGGCTGGGAGCAGACGTCGTGCAGGCGCCGACAATCCGTATCGAGCCCATCAATGGACCGGCCATCGACCTCTCCGCGTATGAGCTGGTGTGCCTGACCAGCCCCAACGGCGTCGACTCGCTCTTTGCGCGCTTGCACAAAGCCGGGCTGGACGCGCGGGCGTTCGCCGGCTGTCTGGTGGCCGCGATCGGACCCGGGACCGCGCGGGCGCTTGAGCGGTATGGCATCCACGCCGACGTCGTACCCGAGCGCTACGTCGCCGAGGGACTCATCGAAGCGCTGTTGGGTCCAACGGCCGCGTCGCGCCCCCCGATCCGGCGCGCGTTGGTCGCGCGGGCGAGCAAGGCCCGCGAGGAGCTACCGGACGCACTCCGCGCTCACGGCATCGACGTGGACGTGGTCAGCCTCTACAACACCGTGCCGGAGCCGCTTTCACCGGCGGCACTGCACGCTGCCATGCACGCCGACTACATCACCTTTACCTCCGCCTCGACCGTCAGCTCGTTCTTCGCCGCGCTCGGTTCGGGCGCGGGCGCCCTTGCGCAATCCACGCGCGTGGTGTCGATCGGTCCGGTCACCAGCGAGACACTGCGCGAACACGGCGCCGTCGTGCACGTCGAGGCCGAAGTGCACGACATCGATGGTCTGGTTGAGGCAGTACTCGGGGATGTAGCCGCCATGTCGGCGGCGGCCGACTCCTAGTTGCAGATGAACCGGCTCGGCACTCCGCGCCTGCACTTCCAACGCACTGCGTCCACGAATGAGACTGCGCGTGAGCTCGCACTCGCGGGCGCCCCACATGGCACGCTTGTGACCGCATCGGAGCAGACCGCTGGGCGCGGGCGCCAAGGCCGCCAGTGGTGGGCGCCCCCTGCAAGCTCGCTGCTGATGTCGCTGATCCTGCGCTGGCCCGACGGCCTGGGTGCCACGCCGGAGTTGTTGCCGCTGCTTGGCGGAGTCGCCGTCTGCGAGGTAGCCGGGGCCGACGCCCGTGTCAAGTGGCCAAACGACGTCGTGATTGAACGCGACGCCGCTGCCGCTGACGTCGCCGCACCGGCGCTCCCCAAGCTCGCGGGGATACTCGTCGAGGCCCGTCCACAGGCCGGATGGGCGGTGGTCGGGATTGGCATAAACGTTGCGGTTTCGGCGACCGACGTCCCTGAGCCATTGCGCGAGATCGTGGCGTCGCTGGGCCGGCCGCAGGCAGCCATCGAGCCCCTTCTCGCGCGACTTTTGGACGTGCTCCAGGCGCGCTTGGCTGAGCCCGCGACCGTAACCCTCGATGCATTCCGAGAGCGCGATGCGCTGCGCGGCCGCCGCATCACCTGGAGTACATCCGCGGGCACCGACGGCGACCCACACGCACGCGAGTACGGACGCGCAGAAGGGATCGACGGCGCCGGCAGGCTGATCGTCACCGCCTCGGACGGCACGCGCCGAACGCTCGACTCAGGCGAGGTTCACCTGGTCTCGTAGGCTGAGTTTGACCGTGGCGGGCGCCGCTACGAAGCCGCGGCCTGCGCAGGCTCGACAGGCTCGACACGCTCCGATGAACCCTCGGCGGCGGGCCCGGTGTTGTCGGCGACGGGTGCCCGCTTGGCCGGCTTGCGCGAGCGCGAGGATCTCCGGGTGCGCCTGGGCGTCGCTGCAGTGCCATCTGTCTCGCCCGTCGTCTCGGTGCCCGCACTTACGACGGTCTTCTTGTCTGCGCCGTCCGCCTGCGTTAGCGCGGTCTTTGCGCGCGTGGCTGTCTCGGGCGATGGTTTTCCGTTCTGGCCGGCGCCTTGGCCCCGGCGCTTTCGCCGTCCACCGCGTCCCCGGCGCGCGGGGAAGTTGCGCAGCAGGTCACGTGCCAGAGCGGTGGGCTTGCGGGCCATCCGCGTGCGCGCGCCCCGCAGTGCCTCCTCCGCCTCCGGCGTGTGCGCAAGCGCCGCCGCGAGCAGCGCCGCCGCCAGGCGGCGGTCCTGCTTGCGCGCAGCATGCGCCAGCCGGCGCGCGTTGCGCGCGTGGGCGCTGCCTGCGGAGTTCACGAGCAGGCCCAGCAGCCGCTTGGTCTCGGGCCAGCGCTGAGCGGCGTATTCCTCGTGAACCTCACGGGTGTACTCGGCCAGTCGCCAAATCCACGCGTTTGCCTGATCGCGGCGGCCAATGTTGGCCTCTGCGAGCGCCCGCAAAAGGATCTTGGTCGCCTCCTTGCGCTCCTCGCGCGGCCAGGCCCCAATGATGTCGACTGCACTGTCAAAAGCGTCTGCGTCACGCAGCCCGGCAACGTCCGCAAGCGCGCGTATGCGCACCTGCAGATTTCTGTTGCGCTGCATCGCAGTCAGCAGGAAGCGTCGCTTGAGCTCGCCGCTGCGGTCGAAGTGGAGCATCGTGCGTGCGCGGCGCCAGCCGCTTGGGGCCACACGTGCTCCCGCCAGCGCGGCCCAGAGATGGCGCTCGTCGTAGTCGAGGTTCTCAACCGCAATACGCCAGAGCTCGCGCTCAAAGACCGCAAACCGCCGCTCGGCCTCGGCGGCCACCGGCAACACCCGGCGCTCCACGCGCACGCGGCGCCCGCGTCCACGGCGAACGGGTCCGACGACGATCGCGCCGCCGCGGTAGACATCGCGGTCAAGCAGGGAGTGCAACGTGACCACTGGGTCGTCGTTCTTGGTCGCGGGGTCCACAAAGTCCACGACCAGACCGGCCTCCTTGCCCGGATGGCGTCTGGTCACCCGCCCCACCCGCTGCTGGTAGACCCTCCGCGAAGCCGTGGGCGCGAGGTGCACGCACACGGTCGCCCTGGGGCTGTTCCACCCCTCGGCCAACAGCTGTGCATTGATCAGGATGTCGATCTCGCCGCGCTCGTAGCGCGCGAGAACCTGAGCGAGCTCACGCTTGTGTGTCTCACCTGAGACGGCCTTGGCCTTGAGGCCGGCTTCCTGAAAGGCCTTCTCGAGGTTGTAGGCGTGGCGCACACCGGCTGCGTAGACCACGCCGGGCGTGCTGCCAAAGCGCGTCTTGTAGAGATCCGCGGCGGCCATGTTAAACGGATGCTGGTCAAGCAGCTCGGCAAGCATCTCCTGGTCGAACTCGGTGTCGACCTCGCCGCGTCTGAGTGGCACCTTGGCGATCGTGCGTACACCCGCCCCAGGCCTGATGCGCACGCATCGCAGCGGGGCAATGACACCCCGGCGCGCCGCCTGGGCGAGATCAAAGCGCGACGTCTGGGTCGGGAACAGATCGGTGACGTGCCTGGCGATAAGTGCACCCGTGGCAGTCATGCCGACGAAGATTGGGCCCGTCCACGCCCGAATCGCGGCGCTCGTCTTGTCGCCGAGGGCAGTGTGGGCCTCGTCGCAGATGACGATCGTGTACGCACCCGAGATCTCGCCGGCGTTGCGCACGAACCACTGGTAGGTCTCGACAGTCACGGGCCCGTTGGCCGAATCCTCGCCCTTGAGCAGTGGCCGGTTGATGCGCTTGGAATAGCCACGGTCACGCAACTCGCCCAGGAACTGATCGACGAGGTTGCGCCTGTGGGTCAGGATCAAAACGCCACCTGTGCGCGAGGCCTCGACAAAGCCGAGGGCCGCCACCGTCTTGCCGGCGCCCGTGGCGTGCTCAAACCAGAAGCGCTTGGCGGCATTGGGGTCCTCGGGACTGTCCGCGAGCGAGTCCTCCTCGTCTTCGTCCTCGGCCCAATCGCGCGGCTCCTCGTCGGGCTCCTCCTCCAGGTCCTCATCGTCCTGTTCCTCATCGTCGAGTTCGGCGTCCTCTGCCTCCGCCTCGAGGATCAGCTCGAACTCGTCGGCCAGCGAGTCGTCGTCGGAGTCATCGCCGCGATCGTCGTCATCATCTGCGTCGCCGGCGCTTGCCGCGCGAGCGGCCAGAGCGGCCTTGGCGGTAGCGACAGCCGGGCGCGGCGTCCGCTCCGCCGTTGCTGCCTTGGCCGCGTTCGCACCGTCAGCCGGCTCAGCCGGCTCGGTCTCGGCGTTCGGCTCGGCGTCGGGGGACTCGGCGCCGGCGCCGTTGCTCGCGAGGGCGCGCTGGGACTCGGCCAGAAGGGCTACAAGCGTGCCCGAGAGCGCATCCACCTGGTGGGAGGAGAGGACCGTGCCGTCGGCGAGCTTGGGTTCGTCCTCTGAGAGCACCCGTTCCAAACCCAGCAGCAACGAGAATTCCCGGCGCCACTGGGTAGACGGGATCTTGGCGCCGGCCTTGAGGTCCTCCAGGGCCCGGTCCACGGCGCGCCAGCGCGGAGTGCCCACGGCGAGTACAACCGCAGCATCCTCGCCGTCGTGCAGGAAACGCTCGCGCACGAGCTTTTCCGCGCGCAGCAAGTCGGCGGAACTGATTGGGGAAGCGGCCAAGGCGGCCGCAGACGTAGAGTCGGCCATTGCAGGCGGTGAACTTGCGAGAGGGTGCAGCCGCGGCACAAAGACCCTACGCGACCGCCTAGCACCGGCCCTCCAGCCGGAATAGATCGCCGGGCGCTCAGGGCAAGCGGCTCGGCTACTACTTCCTGCGAAGAATACACCAACGTGCAGCCGGACTGAAGGGAGCGGCCGCCGAGTGCATGCAGGCACGAGCCATACTTGGGGCCCTTGCCCGAAATCAGGATAGATCCGCTCAGCGGCCGCAAGGTGATCATTGCCGGCGAGCGCGCGCAGCGGCCGGGAGGAGGACCGGGCTGCTCTCCGGCCGCGCCGATCGACCCCAAAGCCGATCCATTCGCACCGGGCAACGAGGGTCGGACGCCGCCGGAGCTTGATGTTGTCCGGCCCGGCGGCGGACCGCCGGACTCTCCAGGCTGGACGGTGCGGGTTGTGCCAAACCTCTACCCCGCGCTAGAGCCCGCAGCGGACGCGCCGGGCAGTCCCGTGCACGCGGGACCCAGGGCGGCACGGCAGGAACTGTTCACGTCCATGCCGGCGGTTGGCGCCCACGAGGTGATCATCAACGCGCCCAACTGTGCGAGCTCGCTCGCAGACGTGGGCGTCGAGCAGGTTTCCGCGGCAATGGAGATGTGGCGAACGCGTATGCGAGCGCACAGCGAAAGCTCATACGTACAGCTCATTGTCAACGAGCGCCAGGAGGCGGGCGCATCGTTGGCGCACACGCACGCCCAGCTTTACGCGCTGGATTTTGTCCCCCAGGCGGTCGCTCGTGAGCGGGAGCGCTTCGGCTCATACGCGACGCGCACGATGGGCCACAACCTGCTGGGCGACCTCGTGGCCGAGGAGGTGCGGCTGCGCGAGCGCATCGTCGCGATCGACGACGAGGCGGTCCTGCTCGCCCCCTACGCCTCACGCCTGCCCTACGAGCTGATGCTCGCTCCCCGACGGGAGCGCGCGCGCTTCGAGGACGACGGTCCGCTCGGCGCTTCGCTTCTCCACGACGGCCTCAGCAGGCTTGCCCGCCGGCTTGGGTCGAGCCCACCGTTGAACCTCTGGGTCAGAACGGCGCCCGCGGGCGCCGAGCACTTCTGCTGGCGCATCGAGATCGTGCCCCGGCTGACGCACCTCGCGGGCTTGGAGCTCTCCACTGGTTTGAACATCAACATCGTCTCGCCCGAGCAGACGGCGAGGACGTTGCGCGACGCCTGAGCAAACCGCTCAGCTGCGGCAAATGCAGGCGCCCAGGCGGATTGACTCAGGGAGAGGCGGGTGGTTTCGCGCCGTAGCCTGACGTCGACGACTGCGCCGAAGCGTAGACCCCTGTCCACGCGAAGAGGCTCGTAGTGGCAGCCATGGTGCGGAACATGCCCGCATGGGTTTCGGGGTCCGCAATTGGCCCACCCCACCAGCTCGACAGCCACAGACCTTCACCGTTGGTGGCGTCGTGTGAGGCTGCCGCATCGCTGAGCTCAGCCAGTTTCAGCCAGTAGGGATCGCCTGTGGCCTGGCCGTAGGCCATCATCCACTGCAGGTAGATGGTGTCGTACTCCGGGCCGTAGTTGTAGCGGTAGCCGGCCTTGGTCACGTTGGTCTCGGCCAAGGTCGCGGCAGTTCTACCGGCTCGCACGCAATACGCTTCCCCCTGCCCGTCCTTGCACAACAGGTACTGCGCGAAGATCAACGGCGCCTGAACGTAATCGTTGACCGACAGCGGCTGGTTTGACTGCTCCAGGTAAAGCTTGCGTTCGTCGTTTGCGTCCTGGGCGTTGGCCCAGTCAACATAGGTCTTTGCGTCCTGCAGCTGCGATGGGTCATGGTCTTCGTTGTAGAGCAGCACGCCCAGCAGCGTGTCCGACGCCAGCGCGGGGCCGGAGTGGTACGGGTGCTCTGTGTTCCACCACATGCCGCCCCCACCTGCGTAGTCCCAGCCGTACGTCGCGATGAAGTGGAAGGCGCGCTGGGCGTCCTGGAGGAAACGATCCTCGTGCGTGGCCTTGTAGGCATTGAGGAAAGCGAGCCCAAGCCAGCCGTTGTCGTCGAACCATGCCTCTGCGCCCCTCCCCGTGTCGTTCGGGTACGGCGCGTAGCCGCCTATGGAGGAGTTCCAGAACCGTTCCGACGCGTGCCCAAAGCGGTCGACCATGGCGCGATGGGCAGCGGAGGGCTGGGCCAGCTCGAGCGCGTCGACGGCCTCGAACATGGGCACCTCGCCCCACACTGTCAACAGCGAGTACGGCCCGTTGGCGCACGCCAGGTATTCGCAGTACCAGTTGCCGCTGCGCCAGCGATTGGCTTGTGCATAGCCCTGTTGAGCCAACGCGAGGTAGCCGACCACCGTCGGTTCCGGCAAGGCCATCGGTGGCTGATGCCAGGGCGTGAAGGGCTCGAAGGTGCTTTCCTCGATCGCCATTGTCCCCGCCTGGGCGCTTGCCGTGGGAATCGTCGCAAGGCCCGCGGCGAACACGGCGCCTAGCACCGCCAGCCAGGGCAGGCCGTGCGCTTTGAGTGCGATCCGAAGCTGATGGAAAAGGTGAGTCGGCATTGGTCTGTGCTCCTAGCTGCCTGCTCGTGAGCTGAGGGGGTCCGGTTGGCGGTGGCACTGCGACCGGGCTGTGCGTCATGCGCTGTCCTTCGCTGCGGACCTGGGAAGCAGCGCGGGCATGCCTGTCTTCGGTCAGCGCCCCGCGAGACTTCGCTCGCAACGGCAAAACTCATCAGTTGTAGGAGTGCGGCGGGATGGAAGCGCGCGGGATCATGCGCGCGTGGTGACCTCGCTGCCAGCGAGCGAAGCCGCGCAAGATTAGGGTTCGTACTCGTCGAGAAGCGGCTACTGTGGGAGTGCTATGCGAGTAAGCGGGTGGCATCTGCTTTCGCAGGCCGGACCGGACGGCTTGGTGAGGATGCCGTGAGCGCTCCACTCGGCCTCTTGCTGATCGCCAGCGGGGTGCAGGGAGGCCATCTCAGGGCCCCCAGCGACGAAAGCATCGGCCTCGCGATCGGTATTGCCGTGCTGGTAGTCGCGTGCATACCAATCGCCATCCACCTGCGCCGCGAGAGCAGACGACCCAAGGCTGTCAGCGACCAGTGGCAGGCGCTGGCCGTGATGGGCGAGCTCTGTCCGCATGGCTGGCAGGCCCATATCACCCTCTACGGCTGGGGGGCGCCGATGCCGGCTGATGCGCCCCCCGCGCGCATACCACCCGTTGAGCTGGAATGGAAGCAGTTCGCGGAGGAGCCCGGAAAGGTCGCGATCACGCGACGGGTGTGGGCGCCCACAATCGGCGAAGCGCTGCAGCGGATGGTCAACGATCGCAGAACCGACATCGAGATCGAGCAGATCGAGCAGGCGGTCGCCGAAGAGGAGGACGTGTGGTGGACCGAGTGATACTCCCCATGCCCCCGCCAGGAGTCGAACCTGGATTTACCGCTTAGGAGGCGGTCGTCTTATCCATTGGACTACGAGGGCGTGCCCTGCCGCGGACCCCAAACGCCGGAGCAGTCCAGATCGCGCGGCGAGGCAACTTGGCCCGCAAGGCTATCCGGGCGTTCCCCTTGCCTAGCGGTCCGGACGCTCAGGGTAGACGTCATCGATCGTGGTGAGTGCAATGTAAGGCGCGCCTGCCGCCTCACCAATCGCCACCGCTCCGCCGGCGAGACGATCGAGCACGCTCACCACGGCAACGATATGCACGTCCTCGCCTTGGAGGCGCTTGAGCACCTCGACCGTCGAGGAACCCGTGGTGACAACGTCCTCGACGAGCATGCAACGCTCGCCGGGTTGGAGCGGAGGGCCCTCAAGCGAGCGCCCTAACCCGTGCTGCTTGGGCTCCTTGCGCACAATAAAGGCCTTCTGCAGACCTCCTTGGGGATCGTTCCGCGCTGCCAGGGCAGCACACGCCACGGGGATGGCGCTGATTGGTACCCCACCAACGGCGGTGGCGCCAAAGCGCCGCGCGCAATCGGCGAGCAGTTCCCCCAAGGCCGCAAAGGCCTGCGGTCGCAGGATCGCGCGCTTGGCATCGATGTAGTAGGAAGCGCGCACGCCGCTGGACAGCGTGACCTCTCCAATCACGAGCGCCTGCTCTCGCAACGCAGCAACCAAACGCTTGCGGGCTTCCTCGATGCCACTCGAATATTCGTCCAAATTACTGACTACCGCTGACATGCTCGACCTAGACTGATGTTGTGTCGCGCGGTCCCACCTATTTGCTGGTGCGGCTCATGCGCTGGACCTCCAACGTGTGTTGCCTGATAGTGATCGCCTCGTTTGTGATCTTCGCCGTCAACAAGACCCACGCGGCCAGCGCACATCAGGTCGGAGAACTGGGCATTGTGCCGAGTCACGTCGCGCCACACGTCAATGGGACGCCCCCAACGGCGCCTGCGGTCGTCAAGAAGGACACCGCGCACAGGGTCATCGACGAAGCCTCCGAAACGCTGCGCTCGCCGTTTGCGGGAGTCGCGTCGTCGTCGCACAGCGAATGGATCGTCGAACTGGTCGGCACCATCTTGGCGCTCTTTGTCTATGGCTTTGCCCTGCGCTTCGCCGCGCGGTCGTTGGGCGCTGGGCTGCTACGAACCATATGAGGCGTAGTAGACATCGACCGGGGTACCTACCTGCACCCACCCGTAGATCGACGCGGCATCCAGGTTCGGTACGCGCAGACACCCGTGACTGGCCGCATACGTGGGCACTTCCGGGTAGCCGTGGATCGCGTAGCCACGGATGAAGTAGTTGGCGTCGAGCATCTCCTCGGAGTTCTCGCCGGGAGTCTTCTCGTACACGCTGAACTGGCCCAGCACCGTCGGGGTCGACGGCTTACCCGAGCTTGTTGGATAGATGTCGCGGACGCGACCACCGGGTTCAATCTCGGCAAGGACCTGGTAGGTGAGGTCGGCCTCAACGTGTGAGCCCTGGCGCGGGTAGCGCACATGGAAGGCGCCCTCGCCGCGCTTGAGCGCGTGGAAGACGCTCACGTCGGCATACCCCACGCGCGGCAAGTTCGTGAGCTTGCGAAATGCGACCACCGCATCCGCGGTCGCTTCATCGAAGTAACCACTCTGCGGGACCGCGTAGTGCAAAGCCGCGAGTGTCCTCTGCAGTACCCAAACCGCAGCGCCACTGGCCCCGATCGTCAGGTACGGCGGCGAGAGCACAGTCATGTCTTCGGTGCCTGACTGAAGCTCCTCCAACTGCGGCGTGGCCACATGCGACGCGATCGCGCGCACGCGTCCCACGGGAGCGCTGGACACGGTCGCGCGGAAGACTCCCGTGCCCTTGCCGTGCGGCCCCACGACTGCCGTGCGCGCCGCAAACTCGCGCCCATCGCTGTAGAAGACCACACGCACGCGCTGCCCTGCAACGTAGGGGACAACCGTTCCTTGCACTTCGATCGCTTCGCGCGTCAACGCAAATGGAAAGCGCCCGTGCACTGACCCGAACGCCAAACGCATATGACCAGTCGCGGCGACCGGCGCCGGCGCCGTCCCCGATGCAGTCGACGTCGTAATCGTCGACGCTGTGGTCGTCGACGTCGTGGTCGTGGTAGTCGTAGTGGCACTTGTCGCCGAAGCCGCGGCGCGCGCGATTGTCACCGGCAAGACGCTTGCCATCGCACCGACTACCAGCATCAGCGCCGCGCAACCCACGCCGCCCGCTCGCGCCCTGAAGCTCATGCCTGGAGTCTATGCGCCATCGTGCACGACCGGACCTACATCGGAGCGTGCCGCCGCCACGTCAGTTGGCGCCGGCTCCTCGGTGATCAAGCCCAAGCTTTTGAAGAGCGCCGTCAGCGCTGCGAGTGCTGCGAGGGCACCGAGAAGCAAAAGCACCCCGTGCTGCCAACTCCAGTGCTCCAGGTACGCAAACGCGATGCAGTTGTTTGCGGCGTGCACCACGATCCCCGGGTACAGCGAGCCCGTCTGGCGGTAAAGCCAGCACAGGCAGAAACCAAGAAAGCCCAAGGGGATCAGGTCGCCAACGGGGGCCGAGCCGGCGTGTACGCCACCGAACACGATCCCGGTCATCACCGCGGCCGGCCAAGGACCGCGCCAATTGCTGAGCGCTCGAAAGAAGAACCCTCGAAACAGCAACTCCTCGCACACGGGCGCCAGCACACACGTCAACGACGCGCTCAAGATCAGCAGCCAAGCGCCTTCGTTGGCCCCCAGCGTTTCCAACAGCTTCTCCTTTTCATGGAGGTTCAGCAGCGCCGCCCAGACGCCGTTGAACAGCAAGAACGCCGCGTATGTGGCCGGCACCGCGAGCGCCAACCGCGCCCACGACATGCGCGGTCGGCGCAGGCCAAACTGCCAAGCGCGGACCACACGCCCACCGCTGCCGGCAAGGATCACCGCTGCCGCCACGAAGCCGAGGTCCTGCACTACGGTGTCCGCCAACTCCAAGCCCGGGGAGAGGTTTGAGGATTGAATCTTTGCCCCCAGCAACGCCGCCGGTATATCGACGAGCAGCCCGCCAACGACTGCGAGTACGAGCGCGAGTAAGAGCCCAACAAAGCCCATCCACCAGATCCAGTCGTTGCGTGGAATCGATCCGCCCGGGCCCGGCGGCATCGGTCGAGGTTGCTCGGGCACGAGCCTGGACTGGAGCCAGTCCGCGTGGACCAGCTCCGGACTGTCCGCGGCGCCCGGCAGAGAAGGCGCCACCGAGCCATCCTGCGGCCGCTCTGGGGGTTGTGGCTCAGGCGTACTCATCGTCTTGCACCCGTTGACACTGACAGCGAGACTAGCCGGAGAGGAACTCGCCCACGGGCAGTGCGCCTACGTCACGAGACCCAATGCCAGGTGGCGAACGCGCCCGTGAAGAAGGCCATCGACAGCGCCGAGGCCAGGAGCACGGGCGCCCTGGCGCGTGGATGTCCGGCAAGCCAGCGACCCATCCACATGCCCAAAGGAAACAAGACCAGTAGGAAGCGGGGCAACGACATCAACGGTTCCCCAGCGACGGGGTAGGACAGCGGCAGTGCCAGAGCGAGCACCACGTAGGCGCCGTACGCGGGTGGCAGCGTGCGCAGCACCCCCACCACCGCCACGATCGCCACCACGGCGAACCCGAACAGCACGACATCGTGCGACGCGCTTACGAGGGGAGCGCCACTGGCGTTCGCCACGTAGGAGTGGTGTTCCTGCAGCGAAACGAGCTGGCGCACTCCTCCAAACGCCGCCACCACGCCGTCCCAGAGACCCACAAACGGCCCCGCGAAGTACCTGCCCCACAGCTGCTGGCTTGAAAACGGCGACGTCGGATCGCCTCCCGAGAGCCCGAGATAGGCCGCAAAGGCCACCACGCCGACGGGCATAAGGGCCAGCCACAATGCATTCCAACGGAGCCTGTAACGCGGGCGAGCGTAACCGCGCAAACGGCTGATCAGGGGTGCCTCCTTTGCGCCCGCGACCGTGCTGTAGGCGTCCCTGTCCGGCGGCCGATCCCCGCGGGGCCCGTACAGGTACAGGATCACCACAGGAGCAATCAACAGCACCCCCGTGGGTCGCGTCGCGCTCGCCAGCGCGCCCAGTACCGCAGCGAACGCCCAGCGGCCCGTGCGCGCGCACCAGAAGACTCCCACCGACAGCGCCAAAAAGAGCGCCTCGCTGTATACGGCCGAGAAGAAAAACGCCATCGGTGCGAACGCCACGACGGCAACAGTCATGGCGGGGATGTCTTTCCGTGTGGACTCTTCCCAGCCTCCTGCCACGCCCTCACGTGCCACGCCCGCCCGCGCAACGCCCGCCCGCGCAACGCCCGGTTCCTGCGATCCAAATTCAAGCGCCGTCAAGCGATGTAACCAGTAGAGCGCAAGCGCAAGCGCAACCACCGAAATCAACACGCCTGCACCCACTGGGCCAAGCTCGGTGCCCGAAAACCCGCGCACGAGCAGCGGATAGAGCGGGAAGAACACGCTCCGCGGCGCTGTGGCCGCGCCCAAACCAGGTGCGTAACCGTGCTGGGCCACCAACAGGTACCAGCCCGCGTCCCACCGCGCCGCGGGTGCTACCAGCAGATCGCCAAGGGAGCCAAAGCCGCGCGTGAGCTGTGCGTGGTCGATGACCTTGCGCGCCGGCCCCAACCCGAGGACAGCCGTGGTGCCCGCGCCCGCCAGCCACACCACCAAGCGCGAGCCCAGCAGCACTCGCCCAGTGTCGCGCACCGCAGCCGTGTGCGCTGTCGCAACGCCATGTCCGCGCACACGCCTGCGCAGCAACCCCGGCGCGCGCGGGACAGCCAGTTCACCGGTCTCTGTGCTCACCATGATCCCGTGGATGCGCCCGCCGTCGGCGTCGCGTCGCGCGTGCCTTGGGTGAGCGCCCATGCTCGTGCGCTCTCATGCCCTACACATAATGCCCGTTGGCGTGCCAGACTTGGTCGGCCCCCAATGCCCAGGCAACGACGACAGCGCCGCCGCATCCGCAATCGCGCCGGCGCGCCGCACGCCGTTCGCATTGGCTTGTCCACGCTCGCGGTATTCGGGGTGGTCGGCCTTTGCGCCATAACCGTGTACATCGGCTCCGTAATCGGATCGGCTCCTTCGCTGGCATCTGTGCGCCCGCTGCTGCTAGGGACGCCATCGGAAGTGCTCTCCGCAAATGGCACCAGGCTTGGATTTATCCAGTCGGAAACGCTGCGCACGCCGGTCCAATGGGACCAGATCCCGGTGGAGCTTAGAAACGCCACCGTGGCCATCGAGGACCAGCGCTTCTACCACAACGACGGCATCGATTTGACCTCGATCCTGCGAGCCGCGCTTGCTGACGTCACGCACGGGGCGACATTACAAGGTGCCTCGACGATCACGATGCAGCTGATCCGCAACCTCTATCTGGGCGACGATCTGCGCAGCTTCAAGCAGAAAGTCACCGAGGCCAAGCTAGCGGTCGAATACACCCATCATCACTCAAAGCGTGAAATCCTCACTAACTATCTCGACGACGTCCCGTACGGGACAGTCGGCGGGCAAACCGCGCTGGGCGTCCAAGCGGCTTCGCGAGTGTTCTTCAATAAGGAAGTGTCGCAACTTAACCTGCAACAGTGCGCTCTGCTCGCCGGCTTGCCGCAAGCGCCCACGTCGTACAACCCGTTTCTGCATCCGACTCTCGCCACCGAACGGCGGAACATCGTGCTCGCCAAGATGGCACAGCTCGGGTACATCACAAACGCGCAAGCGAGTGCGACAGAGCAGGCGCCACTGGAACTGAGTCGCGGGTACTACTACGCCCAGCGCAAGGAAGGCTTCTTCTTTGAATACGTCCGCGAACAGCTGGTAGAACGCTACGGAGCTCGTGCAGTCGAGCTGGGCGGGTTGAAGGTTTACACCACGATCAATCTCACCATGCAGCACGACGCGCGCAAGTCCATCGAAGGTGTGCTTCCAGAAAAGCATGACCCAGCGGCTGCGGTGGTCTCGATCGATCCTCGCACGGGCTACATTCGTGCCATGGCCGAGTCACCAAGCTATGAAGCGTCGCAGTTCAACCTCGCCGCCGACGCACACCGGCAAGCCGGCTCCACGTTCAAGCTGTTTGTGCTCTTGACTGCCTTACGCCAGGGCGTCGATCCCTATACGACCTACTACACATCCAAGCCTCTTGACTTTGTCGATCCCCGCTGGGGACCGATCAACATCCACAGCTATTCCGGCTCCTTGGGCGCCAACTACAACATTGCCTCGGCGTTTCTGCAGTCAAACGATCCAATTTTCACTCTTCTGGACCTTGACTTGGGTCCTCCAAACGTAAAACGCACAACCCAGCTGGCGGGGATCAAGGCCCCGCTTGAAGGGATTCCCGCCGAGGCGCTCGGCGGCTTGCGCGTGGGCGTGACGCCACTGGAAATGGCCGACGCGTACGCCACCGTCGCCGATGGAGGCGTGCGTGATGAACCGATAGCAATCACCAAGGTGGCGTTTCCCGACGGACGCGTGGAAGAACTCGGCACGCCCCGCCGGACGCGTGTTTTCTCGAGCGGCGTCACGGCTGAGGCAACGACGCTACTGGAGAACTACATCACCGAGGGTCTCGGCACAGGTGCCGACTTCGGTTGCCCCTACAGCGGCGGTAAAACTGGCACCACAAACGAAAACGTGGACGCCTGGTTTGTGGGTTTCACCGCGCATCTCGCGACATCTGTCTGGATCGGATACCCACAGGGTAGGGTTGCCATGACCGATGTGCAGGGCGTGACCGTCGAGGGTCCAAATCTGCCCGCTACGCTTTGGCACGACTACATGGAGCAAGCTACCGCCGGGGAATGCACGCCCTTTCCAGCTGCCACGCAGCCACTGGTGTATCAGCCCTTCTTCGGGAAGTATGAGGCAGCTGGGCCATCGGCGCCTGAAACGAAAACCAAGACGCACCAGCCCCACAAGAGTCCTCCTGCCGAACACCACCAGCAGCCGGCGCCACACACCGTGTCGCCTCCCGAAGGTACACAGCCGCCGAGCGGGGAAAGCAACCCGACGCCAACAAGCCAGCAGCCAAGCACGGCGGAAGGCCACGGCGCCGAACCCCCACACGCCAGTGAACCCGCCGTTGAAGAACACGCGCACGAAGGCAGCGAACACTGACGCGCCAGTGCGCCCCGGAAAGTCATCCGGGGAGCGGTCATCCGGCGTTCAGTGCTAGCTTGATCGCGTATCACCCACGTGGCCGAACGGTCTCGCTGGGCCAGTCGCTGCCTGTATCGGATGTGTGAACGTGCCAAAAGAAGACAAAATCGAATTCGACGGTGAGGTCGTGGAGGCGCTGCCCAACGCCATGTTCCGGGTAAAGCTTGACAACGATCACCTTGTGCTCGGACATGTGGCCGGCAAGATGAGGCGCTTTCGCATCCGGATCCTTCCCGGCGATCGTGTTCGCTGCGAGCTCTCACCGTACGACCTCGATCGCGCGCGTATCGTCTACAGACATCGCTGAGCTTTCTCTGATCGAGGCGATCGCGGCCGAGCTTGACGCGCCTGGCCCGCGCGTCGTGCGCGGCGTAGGGGATGACGCCGCCGTAGTCACCGCAAGGCCGATATGTGTGACCTCCGTCGACGCCTCCGTCGACGGCGTCCATTTCCGCCTGCAACAGGGCTGGATGGATGCCCGCCAGATTGGCTGGCGCGCGCTGGCCGGCGCCTTGTCCGATCTCGCAGCGATGGGAGCTCAAGCGGGAGAGGCCTACCTCGCCCTCGGGCTTCCACCCGGCTTCAGCGAACCCGAAGCGCTCGAGCTGGTGCGCGGCGCCAACACTCTGGCGCGCATCACGAGTACCACCATTGCCGGTGGCGACGTTGTCAGCGCCCCGGCACTCACAGTTTGCGTGACTGTGGTCGGCTGGGCCGATTCTCCTGCCGAGCTGACCGGCCGCGACGGCGCCTGTGTGGGTGACCTTGTGGGCGTCACAGGCCACCTGGGTGGCGCCGGCGCTGCGCTCGCCATGCTGGAGCGTGAGCAGACCGCGACCGTGCCTGCAGACTCGCCTGAAGCCGCGTGTCTGGCGCGCCTGCGAACCCCCGTGCCGCGTTTAAGCGAGGGTGCCGCGATGGCCGCGCTCGGAGTCCACGCCATGATCGACATCTCCGACGGCGTGGCCACCGATGCAGCCCATATCGGCCGAGCCAGTGGCGTGCAGCTGCGCGTTCGGCTTGCCGACCTGCCGTTGCAAGCCGGCGTCGTGGAGGTGGCGGCGCGACACGGTCTAGATCCGGCCGTGCTGGCCGCCACTGCCGGCGACGACTACGAGTTGTGCGTGTGTGTCCTGCCCGCCGACCGAGAGCGGACTGAGCGCGCCCTCGCCGAGGTCAGCGACGTTCCCATCACCTGGATCGGTGATGTCGTCGGTGCCTGTGCCTGTGCCGGTGCCGATGCCGATGCCGATGGCGGTGCTTGTGATGGTGATGCTTGTGATGGCGGTGATGCGTCTGATCGTCGTGAGCCGGCACCGGGGGTGCAGCTACTGGATGAACAGGGCTCGCCGCAACCGCTTGCGGGATTTGAACACCGCTGGAAATGAACCTGGTTCTCAGGCCCCCTTGGGGCAGCCCGATCCCAGCCGCCACCAGGCTGTGCTCATCCCAGCGGCCAATCAGCCGTTCCGTGTAGAGCCTGGCAGGGCCCAGAGGCACCGCCTGGGTCAGGCGCGCGTACACCAGAAGCCGTTCAGCAGCGCTGAACGGGGGTGTGCACGCCGAGAGCACCAGCCGCGGGTAGCCCGCGGGTTGCACCACCGCGGATATGTCCGTCGGCGACACCGAGCGCTGCGTCATGACGGTGTACGTGAAGCGGCCGTATGGCATCGTCAAAATGATCTCGTCGCCCGGACGTAGTTCGTTTATATGGCGGAAGGGCGCAAGAAATGTGGTCCGGTGCCCGGCGATGGCAGTGGTGCCCCTCAGGCCCGGGAAGGACCGCAGTGGATACACCGAGCCCGAGTAGATCCCCGGGCCCTTCTCAAGCGATGATGTCGAAGTGCCGTAAACGAGCACGTAATTGGCACCTATCCGCGGGATCTGGATGCGTCCGACCGCGTTGCCTTCAGTGACCGTGTGCTCGAGATGGCGAGCCAGCAACGCCATGCGTGCTTTGGTGTGGTGCAGCAGGGAGAGATTGTGTGCCTCCGCCCCCACGATCGGTTCGTCTTCGAGTGCCTGCAAGGCGCTCGAAAGCTCGTTCTGCTGGATCGTGGCGTAGAGCGCCGACAGCGGCTCCTGCCAGACCATCGTGACCCCCGCGTCCAGCAGCGCGAATGCGCCGAGGCCAATCAGCAGCCACGAGAAGCTACGCGCCAGGCGCCCGCCTAGTGTGCGCCTGCGGCTCGCTCGTTTGCGCTTCGGCGCCAAGCGACGGCGAAATGTCCGCCGGCTCGCCGGTGGACGGTCAAAAGGAGAGTAGGAATCGTCAGCCATACCGTTGCCAATTCTCATCTACGCAAGGCAGACTCGGTGCCTCCCAGCGATCCCGGGCCCGCATAGCTCAGCGGACCGCGGATCGACACATTGAGCTGCTCCTCGCTCGCAAACGGCCCTCCAGACGCCGACAGCGCGAGCATCGCGGCGGCGGAAGTGCAGCCCAGCGCAATGCACCACAACGTGACGGTCCCAAACCCGAAGTGGCCAGTCGCGAACAAAAGCACGCCCGTCCAGACCGAGCCCACAGCGCCCAGGGCAAGTTCGTGCGCGTAGTACACGACTACCAGGGCCGGAGCGCATAGCCCCAACACTACAACCGCCAAGGCCGCCAAACGCCACCGCGGGCGCAGTTCGGGCTCCGCCACGAGCATCCACAGGTGCACGGCGGGGACCAGCAACACCGCCGCGAGCGGATTGAAAACCCAGGTGATCGCAGCGGTCGCATCCAGCAGCAGGAGCAAGCCTACGCCCGCCGCAGGCGGTACCCGGCGCTGTGGCGCTGCAATCACACCGACATAGCGTGCCCACAGCAGCCAGCCAAGTGCCAGCACGGCCAGGGCGATTGTCGTTGTCGCAAACGCAGCCACGCCAATGTGGATTGCGCCCGGCGGCGTCGGGGACTGTGGCGCCGGACCCACGATGCCAAGCGCGCCCAGGAGTAACACGACTAGCGCGGCCGCCAGAAACGGGAGCGCACATGTGAGCGGGAAGCTGATCCCCCTAAGCAAGCGTTCGCGGCGGCGGCGCGACCGCGCGGCCGCATCCACACCGACGACCACAGCCGGAACCAGCAACGCCGCTACCACCAGGCGAATCGCCCATCCTGGGATCACCTTCTGTGCCAGGAGCAGCCCTGTTTGTGATTCCCCGGCAATGTCGGGACCGTTGTCCAGAGCCTCGACGGTGCTCAAGGCGCCGCCACCAATACCTTCCAGCTGCGCCCCGCTGATTGCCGAACGTGTCGGCTCTGGTCCTTCGCCGGCTGCTTGGATGGTCACGGCGGGCACGCCCGCGGCGTTGAGCGGCCCCTGTTCGCCTGTGGTCAGCGGAGCTGCCAGGTGGACGATCTGACCGATCAGGTCCGGGGAGCGTACGTGGACGCCAGCCTGCTGGGCAATCGCGTTCGCCACCGTCTCGGCCAGCTGGGTCGAGGCGCTCCCCACGCCGCTGGAGTACGGCACAACTTCGGGCGAAAGCGCACCCGGCGCCGCCAGGTTGCCGAGCACGATCGCGGCATCCACGGGGCCGCTCGGCGCAGTTTCGCCCACCCGCGTTGGCCCGGTTTCCGACCCTACGAGCCATGGCACACTGCCACTGTCAACCAGGCGTGCAAAGGCTGAAGCGCCCGCGTCACCGCCACTGCCACCACTCGTGGAGACAAGGGCAACGGTTCGGTTGGTCGCCCTCGTGGACAGCGCACGCGCCAGCTCCAACAGCACCGCTGTCCCGGTCAAGTCCGCTTGGGAGCCAGTCCACGCGGAGTCACGGTGGGCGATCACCACGATTGCGGCCCCGCTCGTAGTGCCCGGGCGAGACGCAACCACGGTCTCAAGCGAGCGTTCCCCGACGATGGTCTGGCCACGGGCCGTATACGTGCGCACGTGAAAGCCACCGCTGCTTGGTGGGCCAAGGGCTTCGATCGTCCGCGCCACCCGTCGCGCCAGAGCGTCGTCAGCGGGGCCTCCGGGGAGGCGGCTCGGGAATTCCCTATTCAGCGTCTGGAGCTGCTGCGCCGCCCAGGAGCCTTCGAAGGCGTTTGGTGCAAGGCTTGTAGCCAGCGGCGACGTCCGATCAGTCAGCGACAGCGCTGCCACGGCAAAGACCGCGGCAACGGGCAGCCACGCGGCGCGATACAGGCGTGCGTTCAATAGGGCAGGCAACCGCAGCCCACCTTAACGGCTGTTGGCAGCAAGTCTTGGGTCTTGCCGGGCACCGCCCACAAAGCTAAAGGCGCGGATTTCGGTCTCGCAAAACGGGTGGCATGCGCGCGCGCACGCGCGCGCGGCCACGCCGTTTGGGACGGTACACACGGCGCGCAGCCGGACCCTGAGGTGCGCGTCCTGCGGGCTCCAACGCACCAACCAGCCTATGACCGCGGCTGGGCGCTTATAGTCCGTCCGTGCTCCAGCCAGTCACCGTAGGTACCAAGCCGCTTTCCGACTACACGCACATCTGCGGAAAGGACATGGTCGAAGAAATCCGCTCGCTGGCCGAGCCGCTGAAGGGAAAAAGGGTCGTCCACGTGTCCGCCACCGCCTTCGGTGGTGGGGTGTCGGAGATCCTTTACACGCTGGTGCCCTTGATGCGCGATGTGGGCCTCGCCGCGGAGTGGCAGGTCATCTACGGCCGCGAGGAGTTCTTCAACGCAACCAAGGTGCTTCACAACGCCCTGCAGGGCGCGGCGGATGATTTGAGCCCAGACCAGTGGAACGTCTGGTGGCGTTACAACGAGATGAACGCCCGCGAGCTACCCGATGGGTGGGACATATGCCTCGTCCACGACCCCCAGCCGGCAGCGCTCTTTGCATTGGCGCCGCAGAAGGCTGCAGGCTGGATCTGGCGGTGCCACATCGACCTCTCGACCCCCAACCCGGAGACGCTCGCGCAGTTTCTGCCGCAGGTCCAGGACTACCCACAGACCGTGTTTCACCTGCCACAGTTCGTGCCCGAGGGCATGCACGGAAAGGTCAACGTCGTCCCACCCGCGATCGACCCGCTCGCGCCCAAGAACATGGCCCTGTCCCGCGAGGAAGCGGCGTACGTGTGCGCCCAGCTGGGGATCGACCCGGAGCGTCCGTTGCTGTGCCAGGTCTCCCGCTTTGACCCCTGGAAAGATCCCCTGGGCGTCATCGACGCGTACCGGATCGTCAAGGCCTCCCACCCGAGCGTGCAACTCGCGCTCGTTGGCTCGATGGCAAGCGACGATCCCGAGGGGTGGGACTTCTTCAACGCCACGACTGAGCATGCCGAAGGGGACCCGGACATTCACATCCTCAGCAACTTCAACAACGTCGGCGCGATTGAGGTCAACGCGTTCCAGGCGCACGCTGACGTCGTGATCCAGAAGTCGACACGCGAGGGGTTCGGGCTGACCGTTTCAGAGGCCATTTGGAAGGGCCGGCCAGTCGTAGCTGGCAACGTCGGCGGCATCGGACTGCAAATCGAGGACGGTGTCACGGGCTGGCTTGTCTCGAGCGTCGAGCAGTGCGCAGAACGCTGCGCTGCGCTGCTTGCGGACCCGTCGCTCGGCGCGACCGTGGGCAAGCGCGGGAAAGAGTACGTGCGCAGCCACTTCCTCACCCCCCGCTATTTGCGCGACTACCTGCGCATCTTTGGGGAAATGGGCCTCTAGGAACCTGGGGGGCGACGGCCCATGCCAAGCCGCCAGCCAACTGGATCACCGTTGGTGCTCGTGTCCCACCGCGGGCCGGTTACGTTCGATGAGAACGGGGAGGCCCAGCGCGGATCCGGGGGCCTCGTGACGGCACTTGCCGGGCTGGCCTCGCATCGCGAGGCCTTGTGGGTGGCCTCGGCCATGACCGACAGTGACGCGAGCGTTTCGCATGCGCACGGGGGTGGCGCGTTTACGGTCCACTCCCCCGCCGGGGGTGACTACAACCTGCGCTTGGTGGTCTCCGACCCCCACGCATACGACCGCTTTTACAACGTCTTCGCCAACCCCATGCTGTGGTTCATCCAGCACTACCTCTGGGACCTGTCCAACGCGCCCGACATCCGCCGCGAGGAGATCGAGGCGTTTGAGTTCGGCTACAACGTCGTCAACGAGGATCTGGCGCGGGCTGTGGTCGAGGAGCTGCGCGACGATCCCGAACCCGTGGTGATGGTCCACGACTACCACCTGTACACGCTCCCGGACCTCGTGCGCCGAGCCCGCCCGGACGTCTTTCTGCATCACTTCATCCACATCCCGTGGACGCAGCCTGACTCCTGGCGCGTGCTGCCATCGCGGATCCGCCAGGAGATTTTTGCAGGGCTGTTGGCGAACGACATCATTGGGTTCCACACCCGGACCTACAGGCACAACTTTCTGCAGTGCTGCCGGGACCTGATGGATCTCGACGTGGACTTCGATCGCGGCGTTGTGCATTTCGGCGGACGCGAGGTGTGGGTCCGTTCCTACCCTCTGCCTATCGACCACGAGGCGGCTCGGCGGCTGGCCCGCAGTCCGCGCGTCAAGGCTTTCGAGGACGAGTTGCTGCGCCGTCGCCGGGACTACCTGATTCTGCGCGTTGATCGCGCCGACCTCTCCAAGAACATTCTGCGCGGGTTCTCGGCGTTCGATCTGTTCCTTGAGCAACACCCCGAGTTCATCGAGCGCGTGACCTTTCTGGCCCAGTTGATGCCGTCGCGCACCGACGTGCCTGAGTACGCCGAGTACCTGGAGCGCATCGAGGCGCTCGTGGCGGTGGTCAATCACCGCCACGGCACCCCCGACTGGATGCCGATCCAACTCAAGCTCCGCGACGACCTCGAGGAGGCTGTCGCTGCGTACAAGCACTACGACGTGCTCCTGGTCAACGCCATGTTCGACGGCATGAACCTCGTCGCCAAGGAGGGGCCGATCATCAACGAGCGACACGGGGTCTCGATCCTGTCCGAGAACACGGGCGCCCACGAGGAGTTGGGGGAGTACGCGCTCTCTGTCAACCCCTTCGACATCCAAGAGCTCGCGGACTCGATCGACGCGGCGCTGACCATGCACCACGCCGACCGCCGCCATCGGTCCGAGGGACTGGTGGACATCATCACGTCGAGGGATCCAGGCGACTGGATCGACGAGCAACTCACGGACATCCGACGCAAGGCGATCGCAAACGCCCAATGACGCGCGGCGGCTCGTGCGCCGCCGTCGCCCACGGGCAATACCGAGATCAAACCGCGTGATCGCCGCTGCTGGCGGCCACGTAACGCTGGTATGATCGGCCAACCACCGCCGTGGCGAATGCGCCAACGGGGTGGTTTCTTGCTCTATGGCGACACGCACCCCCGTTAAGGCCGCTCCCGTCGAGCGCGCTGCCAGCTCATTTGGCGCCTACGACCTCGTGCTCATGCTCGACACGGGCGTCGAGGCGAAGGCGCGGACGGACATCCTTGCCGATGTCAAGCGCAGCATCGCCGCCGACGGCGAGTTGTTGCGCCACGACGCGTGGGGTACCCGAGCGCTTGCCTACCCGATCAATCACCGTGAGCAAGCCGAGTACCACCTGCTTCAGTTCAAGCCCGCCAAGGTCGCCCTGCTTCAGGGCCTGGATCGCTCGCTGGCGATCGCCGACGAGGTCCTCCGGTTCCGCATTGTCAAGATCAAGCCAGGCACACCGGACCCGCCGGACGTGCGTGCACGTCCCGCTGCCACTTATGAGTCCAACTCCGGAGCCGAGCCTGGGGCAGTCGCAGACGTAGCCCCGGAGGCAGACGCGACTGCACCGGCAGCCGATTGGGAGCTTGCCCCCCCGGACGCCACAAACTCGGAGGGGCTGGCGTCCGACGATCACCCAGTGGGTGTTGTCGGTGATGTCGTGAGCGAGCCCGAGGAGGGTCCTGTTGCAACGTCGGTGGCCGACGTTGCACCTGAGGTTGCCGCCGAGGGTGTGGAGCCCGCCGAGGCAGCCCCGCCTGACCCCGCCTGAACCGTAATCGAGCCTAGCTCCGGGTTTTGGCGGCTGGAGAACTACGCTTCTCGTTGATGCCGTACACGAACCTCGCTGCGCGCCAGCAGCTAATTGAGAGCCTGTACGCTGCCACGGCCGAGCTGGCTGACGCAATTGCGGCCCTCGGCGCGGCGCATGAACAGCTGGATGACCAGCAGGCGGACCGCTTGGAGGAGGAGCTGTTTCGCCCCCTCCAGCGGGCCTATTCTCAGGCGCGCAAGACTCAGGAGGGGTTCGCGGCGCGCTATTCGCTGCCGACACAAGACGCCGAACCGCCAATCACGGGAGCGCCGGCGACCGGTGTCAAGGGCTTTATCGAAGCCGCTGTCACCGCCGTGATTCGCGCTGACAACGAACTCGCTGCCATTCAGGACTCGCTGATGCCCATCGAAGTCGGCGACCCCGAGTTGCGCGCGGGACTGACTGAGGTGCGTCAGCTCGTCAACGGTCTGTCCCACCGCGCCCGCGCGTTTTTGCGGACCTTCGGACGCTAGGACAGCGCCCGGCGCGCCAAGGCGTCGGACTCGTGGCGCAGCAGCTGGCGCTTGCGGTCCACTCCGCCACCAAAGCCGGTCAGAGAACCGTCGTGGCCGATCACGCGGTGGCACGGCACCACGATCGCGATCGGGTTGGCGCGGTTGGCCGCGCCAACTGCGCGCGCCGCCGTCGGGCGGCCCATGCTGGACGCCTGCTCGCCATAGCTTCGGGTCTCGCCGAAGGGAATCTGCCGCAGGGCCTCCCAAACGCGCAACTGAAAGGGCGTACCTACGGGATCCAGATTGAGATCGAAGGCGAGTCGTTCACCGGCAAAGTACTCCCCCAACTGGTCCAGGGCGCACTCAAACGGCTCCGACGCCGTCCGCCAGTCTGCCTCTGCGACTGGGGTGCGCGACGTCTGCATGTAGAGGCCGCGCAAGGTGTCCTGCCCACCGACGAGGGTGAGCATGCCGATGGGGCTCTCGCAGCGGGTGTAGAGGGTGAGCGGTTGCGCGATCCGGTGTGCAGCGCGCCGCGAGCGTTGTCTGGTCATGGTCGGTGTCATCGTCTACGCACCGAAGATAGCCGCGCGCGCGTTCATGGGCGCACCTTGGAGCACGTGCCCCACGAGCACCGCGCAAAGTCCGATCAAGCGGTTGTCGGGCGTTGCAACTTCGCCGCGGGGGTCGATGGCGACCGATCGCGGCCACATCCGTCCCGGGATTGGCAAAGCAGCGATTACACTCGCCCTGTGCAAAGCAGGGAGAACAAGGAGATGCCGGCGTCGAAGTCGGAGCTGTTGCGCGCTTCCCCGCGTATGTTCGACTCCGGCGTGATGGATGCGCTCTCGCGCGTGCACCCCGCTGTGCCCGTGATCATCTTCGTGCCAGTGATCGCCGTGTTGGGTGTGCTGGGCTTGGCGCAGCTGGCCGTCCTGCCCTTCCTGGGCCTGCTCGCCGGCGGCTACATGATGTGGACGCTTTTCGAGTACTGGCTGCACCGGCTTGTATTTCATTTCGAACCCGAGGAGGGCATCGGCGCACGCTTGCACTGGATCATCCATGGTGTCCACCACGACCACCCCAACGACCCCTTGCGCTTGGTCATGCCCCCCTCCGTCAGCGTGCCCCTCGGCGGCTTGATCATCGGTCTCTTCTACCTGGCGTTCGGGACCAGCGTGGCGCCGGCACTGGGAGCGGGTTTTGTGTCGGGCTACCTGGTCTACGACATGACCCACTACTACCTGCACCACTTCCGCGCCCGCGGCCGGCTTGGACGGCTGCTGCGCGAACTGCACATGCGTCACCACTTCCAGGATGACACCCGTGGCTTCGGGATCTCGGCTCCGTACTGGGACGCGGCCTTTCGCACGCTGCCCAAGCGCGGTTCTCGGGCGCCAACCGAGCCGGCGGCAACGGTCTCGCCGGGCGCCGCCGGTAGGTCTACACTCGGACGTTCGCTCATCAAGGGCCAAAGCGCGGCAAGCGCTGGCAGATCACAGGAGAAGAACCCGTGGCAGCATCCAACATCAACAGGGTCGTAATGACCGGAAACCTCACCGCGGACCCCGAGCTGCGCTCGTTGCCCAGCGGAACGTCCGTGTGCTCGCTGCGGATTGCGTGCAACACCCGCCGTAAGAACGGGAGCACGGGCGAGTGGGAGGACAAGCCGAACTACTTCAACGTCACAGTGTGGGGGGCGCAGGGCGAGAACTCCGCCCGTTACCTCGCCAAAGGCCGCCCAGTGGCGATCGATGGCAGGCTGGAGTGGCGCGAGTGGGAGGCCCAGGACGGGACAAAACGCCAGTCAATCGATATCATCGCTGAGTCGGTGCAGTTCCTGGGATCCCGCGATGGCGGTCCAGGCACTGGCGCGGCGGGTGGGTTTGGCCCGGAAGGCTCAATTGGTGCCGACCTCCCGATCGACAACCAGGACTTCCAGTCGGCGCCCGTGGGGGTGCCCGGGGCTGGAGTCGGGGACATCGCGCCGGGCAGCGACGACGACATCCCATTCTGAGCACAGAGCACCACTTCAACCCCACGCAACCAGTAGAAGCCAAGAGAGGTCAAACCAGTGGCAAAGCAGCGCTCAACGCGTGACAAGCCCGTCCGCCACCGCGACCGCAGGACGGGAGCAACAGGCGGCCGGCGCAAACCCTGTCAGCATTGCCGCGAAAAGGTCGAGCAGGTCGACTTCAAGGACGTAACCGCTCTGCGACGGTTCATCTCTGAGCGTGGCAAGCTGCGCTCGCGGCGGATCACGGGTGCGTGCCGGCGCCATCAAGGACAGATCGCGCGCGCCGTGAAGATTGCGAGGGAACTGGCCTTGCTGCCATACGTCAGCGAGGGCAGCGGCCGACCCGAGCGCGATCGCTGATGCCGGAAGCGGTCCTCCTCCAGGACGTCGAGGCCCTCGGCGACCGCGGCGCTGTGGTCGACGTTTCAAAAGGCTACTTGCGCAACTACTTGCTCCCACGCAAGCTCGCCGCACTTACGACGCCGGGCGTGCTGGAGTCGATCGCCCAGCGCGAACAGGCTGCTGAGCAAGCGCAGCGGAACGCGGTCGACCGCGCAGAGGAGAACGCCGCCTTGCTCAACAAGACGGTGCTCACAATCGCACGCCAGGCAGGAGCGGACGGACGCTTGTTCGGTTCGGTGACCGCCAAGGACATCTCGGACGCTGTCAGAGCGGCACGGCAGGTCACCCTTGAGAAGGGCAGCGTGCTGCTCGAGGAGCCAATCAAGAACTTGGGCACCTACATGGTTGTTGTCGAGCTTCCTGGCGACCGCACCGCCACGATCAAGACGATGATCGTGGCAGCCGGCGACAAGTAACGCCTCCCGTTTCTGGCGCTGCACTCCCGTCCGAGGTTCGGAGGACCATTGGTGGGGTGACCGCCACGTTGTCTAATTCGCGCCGAGATAGCGGGAAGGCGCGGAGGCGCGGTTCGGTTCCCGATCTAGACTCGCTGCGACCATGAACTACTCCGGGCCCGCAACGATCGCGAACGGTTCTCGGTCGACGGCGACGGCTGCGGTCGTGCCGCCCCACAGCCTTGACGCCGAGCAATCGGTACTGGGCGCGATCCTTCTGTCGGATCAGTCGCTGTACGCGCTCGCCATCGAGGAGGGCTTGCAGGTCGCGGACTTCTACCACGAGCGTCACGGGCTCATCTACGAGGCCATGCTCTCTCTGTACAACGAATCCGAGCCCGTTGACGTACTCACTGTCACCGAGCGCCTGAAAACCACGGGGCGCCTTGAGGAGGTTGGCGGCCGTGGGGCGGTAGACGAACTCACAGGCTTGGTGCCAGCCGCAGGCCACGCGCGGCGATATGCGCAGATCGTGCGCGAGAACGCGCTACTGCGCCGGCTGTTGGGGGCGGCCTACGAGATCCAATCGAGCGTCGCTGACCACGGCGCTCCGCCGCGCGACCTTGTCGAGCGCGCGGAGAAGTCGATCCTGGAGGTGGCGCGCGATGATCGCAAGCAGGACTTCCGCTCGATCGAGGATGTGCTGCACGACGAGACCGACAAGCTCGAGCGGCTCTCGACGCAGAAGACATCACTCACGGGAACGCCTTCGGGCTTCAAGGACCTCGACAGGGTCACGGGCGGATTTCAACCCGGCAATCTGATCATCATCGCCGCGCGGCCCGCGATGGGCAAAAGCGCGCTCGTCTGCAATATCGCCGAAAACGCGGCCATGGACCGAGTGCGACCGAGCCCCGTCGCGCTGTTCTCGTTGGAGATGTCAGAGACCGAGCTGGCCCAGCGCTTCGTTGCCTCACAGGCCGCAATCAAGGGCGAGGAGCTGCGCATGGGCAGGGTCCGCCCCGAGCGTTGGCCGAAGATCCTCAAGGCGTCCCAGCGACTTGCGGCGGCACCGCTGTGGGTCGATGATTCCAGCGATCTAGGGCTGATGGAGCTTCGCGCCAAGGCCCGACGCCTGCACAGCCAGTGCGATGGGGGACTGGGTTTGATCGTGGTCGACTACCTACAGCTGATGCGCACCGACAGCCGCTACGACAGCCGCGTGACGGCGGTCGGCGAGCTTTCTCGCGGGCTGAAAATTCTGGCACGCGAGCTCGAAGTGCCTGTGATCGCCATCTCCCAGCTGTCGCGCGCCGTCGAGCAACGGCCCGACAAGCGGCCGATGCTGTCGGACCTGCGCGAGAGCGGCAACCTTGAGCAGGATGCCGATCTGGTCATGTTCATTTACCGCGACGACTACTACAACAAGGAATCCGAGCGCCAGGGCGAGGCTGATCTGATCATCTCCAAACACCGAAACGGCGCGTTGAGCGACGTGCAGTTGACCTTCCAGCCGGAATATCCGCGCTTCCTGGGCTACGAACGTGAACGCGAGACGGCGGGCGCTGCGATTGGTGCCGGCGGCCACAGGGCTGCAAACGGCGGTTCCTACGCGGGCGGCGACGACAGCTACGAAACCGAGAATCCATTTGGGGGCGACCAGGATGAGCCCTTCTAGGCGCGACACCGCGCGGGCTCCGAAGCGCAGGGCCAGGGGGGCAGCGTGACCCAGCTCGACCACCAGCCGTGCCCCCTGGGGCTTTGCGACGGCAACGGCTTTATCGTCGACGAGGCCACCAACACCGCCCGCGACTGTGGCTGTCGCGCGTCGCGCGTCGCGCGGATGCAGAGCACGCGCATGAAAGCTCGCATTCCCAAGCGCTATCGCGGCGTCTCGCTGGACCGCCCGCCTGTGCCAAGTCTGTCGGAGCCAGTGGTCGCGACGGTGCGCCAGTACGTCCGCACGATCTCCAGCCAGCTCGAGAACGGTCGCGGCCTTTGGTGGGTGGGTGACGTGGGCACGGGCAAGACTACGCTCGCCATGATTGTGTCCAAGGCGGCGCTCGAGGCTGGATACAGCACGGCGATCTACTCGCTGCCACGCCTGCTGCAGGTGATCCGCGATGAGATCCGCAGTGAGGACGGCATGGTGAGCCTGCTGGACAGTCTGAGCACGGTCGATCTGCTGCACATCGACGACCTGGGCACGCCGGGCATCACGGGCTGGGCGCTGGAGCAGTTCTATTCGATCGTCGATGCCCGCTACCAGGCGCACAGGGCGATCATCGCGACGACCAACCTGTGGCCGGACGATCTCGCCCGTCAGCTCGGCGGCCTGCGGGTGGAAAGCGGAGGCGGGCCAATCGTCGAGCACGCCGAGTTGGCCGATGGCCACGGCGATCGTGCATCCGAACAGATGGGCAAGCAGATCGTGTCGCGCCTGATCGAGATCTGTGGCGATCCACTGCCGCTCTTCGGCGACGACAAGCGGCGGGAGTTCCGCGAGCAAGAACCGGTATCGGCGGCCTCCTGACGGACGCCTAGACTCTGACGGGCACATGCCAGGAATCGTGATCGTGGGCGCCCAGTGGGGCGATGAGGGCAAGGGCAAGATCACCGATCTGCTCGCTGATCGAGCAGACGCGGTCGTGCGCTTCCAGGGCGGCAACAACGCCGGGCATACGATCGTGCGCGAGGGGGTGCACTGGAAGCTGCACCTGATCCCGTCCGGCATCCTCTACCCGGGCAAGCACTGCGTTATTGGCAACGGCGTGGTGATCGACCCCAAGGTCCTGATCGACGAGCTCGAGGCGCTGCGGGCGAGGCGTGTCGATGTGAGCGGCCTGCGCATCTCGGCCAATGCGCACCTGATCATGCCCTACCACCTGTTGCTGGATTCCGCAGGCGAGGCCAGGCTGGGCAAGCTCCAGATCGGGACCACACAAAGGGGCATTGGGCCGTGTTACGCCGACAAGGCAGCCCGCCTGGGCATCAGGCTCCAGGACCTGCTCGACGAGAAGATCCTGAAGAAGAAGATCGTCGCCGCGATGGAGCCCAAACGGCTCTCGTTGCGCCCGTTTGAGAAGGATCCCTCGCTGGACTTGCTGACAATGACCGAGGAGTACCTGACCTACGGCCATCGCCTCGAGCGCCACATCGGCGACACTTCGCGGCTGTTGTGGGAGCTTCTCGACGAAGACAAGACGGTGATCTTCGAGGGAGCTCAGGGGGCGATGCTGGACATCGACCACGGCACATATCCGTTTGTCACCTCGTCGAACCCGCTGGCGGGAGCGGCGTCGGTGGGCACGGGTGTGGGGCCGCGCAACCTTGACGAGGTCTGGGGCGTATCCAAGGCGTACACGACCAGAGTCGGGGCGGGGCCGTTTCCGAGCGAGCTCACCGAAAGCCTCGGGGACACGTTGCGCGAGCGGGGTCACGAGTTCGGCACGACCACTGGTCGGCCGCGGCGCATTGGCTGGCTTGACCTCGTGGCGCTGCGCTATGCCTCGCGCCTGAACACGCTCGGCTCTCTGGTCATCACCAAGCTCGACGTGCTCTCGGGCCTCGACCGTATCGAGGTGTGCACAGGCTACCGCGACAACGAGGAAGCCCAGTTTGAGGACTTCCCGTACCACCAGACAGTGCTGCACCATGCCAGCGCGCAGTCGACCGAGCTCGCGGGCTGGAAGGAGGATCTGGGCGAGTGTCGCACGCTCTCGGACCTGCCGCAGGCGGCTCGCGAGTACCTGGAGTTCATCGCCGAGCACACCCGTGTGCCGGTGACGCTTGTGGGTGTGGGACCCGAACAGGACCAGATCATCTGGACCGAGGCCGCGAAGGACACGATCATCGGGCGCAGCGCGGTCGTCGTCGACTGAGCCCTCCGCTGGCGCCCGGCGGCGTGGCGACTCCAACCAGCTACGCGCTTACGCCCTCGCGGTCGTGGCGCAGCACGTCCAAGAGCTCTGCGTAGGGACCGACGAGGAAGGCGTCATCGTCTCGTGCCAAGCGCGTGTCGCGCCGGGGTGGGTGCTCCATCGCACGCCCACTGGCAGCTCGGCTGATGGCAACCACACGAATCTGCGCAGGTATGTCGAGCATCGCAAGACCGTCGAGCCCGCCGCCGGCGGTGACGCGCAAGCGGGCAAGCAGAAAGGGCTGGCTGCCGACGTAGAACGTGCCGAGCACTTCCATCCCGAGCACGGCGCCGACAAACCACGGCGCGGCGAGTGCCGACGTCGACCACACATGGCGAAAGCCGAAGCTCAGCTCCAGGCGGCGGCCCATCTGCCGGTCAAACACTCGCAGCACCACAGGCACGTCGGTCCAGCGCGAGCCCAACCGGTCCCGCACGGCCAACCCGGTCTCGATGTTGGTCAGATCGTCGGAGGTGAGGATGGCCACGGCAGAGGCACTGGCGAGATTGACCGATTCAAGCGTGCCCGCGATCGTCGCGTCGCCGACGACCACAGGTACGTTCATCGCACGCGCCTCGCTCAGGAAGGGATTGCTCTCGGTGCGCTCGACAACCACCACCTGTCGTCCCCGGGCGTGCAGGCCCATAAGCACTTGCATGCCCACGGCGCCCAAGCCCACGACCACCACGTGACCGCGCATACCGGGAATGCGCTCGCGGCCCAGCGACAGCGTGATCCGACGGCGAACGAGTGCGTTGGTGAGCAACGCAAACAGCGTGGTCACAAGCGTGGTGCCGGCGACGATGAGAATGATCCCGAAGACCTCGATTCCGGTCGGCTGGTTGGAGAACGAGAAGTCGCCGAATCCCACAGTTGCGACTGTCTCGACGGTGAAGTAGACCGCGTCGAGCACGGGAAGAGTTCCCCCGTGCGCCGGCAGGCGGTAGCCGAAATGCAGCACAATGGTCGAGACCAGCAGCAGCGCGAAGCCGAGTAGCAGGGCAGTGCGAAGGGCTTGATCTATGAGATCGCGGGCGGCGCTCAGGGCGCGGTCGGATGCACTTAGCGCACGGGCTGGGAGGCTGGTTCCTGGAGCAGAATGGGCCGATGGCACAGGCACGCCGGCGCCGTCCAGTTCCTCGCGTGTGCCGAGAAGAGTGACGCGGTCCTTTGCAGAAACCGCTTGGTCTCGACCTGGACACGCGATCAGCTCCTCATCGGCCTCTCTGACCACCCCGATCGGAGCAAGGCTTCCGTAGAGCTCTCGCAGTGTGGCATCCCGCGGTGCGAGCACCTCCGTCGCGACCAAGAGGCTGTCGCCCAACTGGATATCGCGCGCGCGGCGACCCACGCACGCTTCCACGACGGACGGGGCGAACATGGCGGCGACGTCGAACACGCCGACCGAGTCCATCACCTCCTCTACGGCGTGTGCAACCGAAGGATTGTCCAGGTCGGCGACCACGCGCACATCGGGCCGAAGGTCACGGATGAGCAGCACGGTCTCCAAGGTGCGCAGGTCGGTGCTCTCGGCGCACACCACACCGCTGGCGCCCAGGATGCCGGCCTCGTAGAGGGGATCGGTCAGGTGGGCGGAGCGGCGCAGATAGGGGACCCCCCAACCCCGCACAACGTGCTCCAGACGTTCGTCCTCGCCGTCATCGAGAACGACGACGCGAGCACCTGCCAGATGCAGCTGCTCGACAGTGCGCAGTCCAACTGGACTCAGGCCGCACACAACTACATGGCCTACCCAATCTCTGCAGGTCTCTACAGTGGATGACGAGACGGTTTCCCCCGATCGCGCTTGGGGCCATGTTGACTGGCGAGCGCCGCTGTCTCATTGGCCGGATGTCCAAGAAAGACCTACCCGGCCTCTACCGCGCCGACCCGCGTCCGTGGGTTTTGGAAAATGGGCCGTGAAGGAATCGAACCTTCAACCTTGGGCTTAAGAGTCCACGCCGAGGCCCCCGAGAGGGTCAAACTAACCCATTTTGCGGAGGTTAGATAGCCTGCAAACGGGCTGTTTTAGGCTCGTTTGGTACCCAAAGTGGTACCCACGGATTAAGTGGTACCCACGTGGTACCCACGGGTTGTAGAGTGGTCACAGAGCACCAAACCCGCGCACAAAATGCGATCGGCGCGGACACGGAAACCGCGAACGTGACCGCCATGTCAACACAGCACCCGAGTTCCGCCATCGTCATCCGGGAGCATCGCGGACAGCCCTTTTACGAAGCAAAGTTCCGCCACGGAGGCGCGCAGATCAAGCGCCGCATCGGACCCGCGTGGCTGGATTTCGATTCTGCATCGGGCCAGTGGCGCCCCCGTCGCGGCCGACTGGGCGAGGGCTTCTACGATGAGCGCCGCGCGCACGTGGCCGCGGCGGCGCTTGTGGCTGAACACGTGGCCGAGGCCGCGGACAAGGAACGCGCCGAGCGCGAGCGTCAGACTCGCGGGGTCACGTTCCGTGAGGTGGCCCACGAGTACCTGCACTGGCTGGAGACTGTGCGCGGCGCAAAGCCCTCGACGCTGCTCAGCCACCGCTCGACGCTGGCCGAGGCCGGCGTGCCGCACAAACGCGGCGAAGGGAAAACCCTCGGCCACATCATGGCCGCACTCGGCGACAGGCCGGCGTCGCAGATCACCGTGCGCGAGGTCGAGACACTGCTCAAAAAGGTGAGCGCCACGGGAGTCTCGGCTCGCACGGTCAACAAGCACCGCGCGATCATCTGCGCAGCTTTCAACTACGGCTCCAAGGAATCGACGTTCAACCTCCCGACCAACCCGGCTCGTGGCGCCGACAAGCGCCGCGAGCCCCACCGCGGCGCGCTGGTCTTCTACAGCGTCGAGGAAGTCGAGGCACTCGCGCGGGCACTGGCCGAGGGCCGCCACCGCGAGGCCTCGAAGTACCAGGTAAGCGAGCAGGAGCGAGCGGCACAGACGGCCGAGGATGAGCAGGATGCCGAGATGGTGCGGGTCTCGGCCTACGCCGGACTGCGACTCGGCGAGCTGCTGGCACTCCGTTGGCGTGACGTGGACTTCGCCGGCCACGCGCTCACGATCGGGCGGGCGATGAGCGCAGGTGTCGAGTCGTCGACAAAGTCGGGTGCGGTGCGGCGGGTGCCCCTGCCCGACCAGGCCGCGGCAGCGTTTGACCGCGTGAGCAGGCGCGGCGACTTCACCGGCCCCAACGAGCGAGTCTTTTGCAACGCGCTCGGGCGCACACTCGATCCGTCGGCGCTACGACGCCGCTACAGGCGCGCCCAGGTTGCCGCAGGGCTGCGTCCGCTTCGCTGGCACGACCTCCGGCACACGTACGGGTCACTGCTGGCGGTGGCAGGCGTCGATCTCGTGACCATCCAGGCGGCGATGGGCCACAGCGCGCTTGCTACCACGGGGCGCTACCTGCACGCCCGGCCGGCGTCTGAGCAGGCGGCAGTGTTCACGCGGGCGTTCGAGGCGCGGCCGGGCGCGGCGGTAGACACCGAAGAGTCCCCGTCGTCGGCGTCAGGTGTGGGGTGACCGGGCGACGTGAGCTGTCGGCAGCAGGACCTCGGAGTCGTGGTTGACAGGTGCACCTAAGTGCTCACGACTCAGTAGTTGACGGAGTAATGCCGTAGTTCCACTCGCCGTGGAATGGGTCGCGCGTGATGTTCACGGCGGCGAGTTCCTGGTCGGTGACCTCGACCTGCTTGGGGTAGGACCCCTCGTCGAGCTGGGCGTAGACCTTCAGTCCAGTGCTGGTTGTGGTGTTGGCGATCAGATTGATGATGACCTCGTGGCTGACCAGCGGCTTACCGCGCCAGTTGGTGGTGATGAAGCTGAACAGACGGTGCTCGATCCTGTTCCACTTGCTCGTGCCCGGTGGAAAGTGGCAGACGGTGATCTTCAGGCCGGTGGCGTCCGAGAGCTTTTGCAACTCGACCTTCCACAGGCGGGTGCGACAGCTGTTGGAGCCGCCGCAGTCGGCGGTGATCGTCAGCTCGCTGGCGTGCGGGTAGTGCCGGCGGCCGAGGTTCTCCCACCAACCGCGGATACTCGCCGCGGCGAACTGGGCGGTGTCTGAGTCGATGCCGACGTTGACCCACCCCTCATCACGAGTGAGGTCGAGCACCCCATAGGGGATCGCGTGCCCGAGGTCGGAGTCCTTGAAGTCGTGCGTGCGCACCAGCGTCGGTGAGCCCTTGGGCTCAAGCTCACGGCCGACGGCCTTGAAATCCCCGACCAACTCGCGCTTCTTGGTGTCCACGCTGATCACCGGCTGGCCGTGGCCGGTGGCGTCGGAGACCGTCTTGTTGATGTGCTGAAACTGCGCGTCACGGTCAGGGTGATCTGTTCCCTCACGCGTCTTGCGGTTGGCCTGCAGGCTGTAGCCCAGCCGCTTCAGCAGCCGAAGCACCGTGCGGTCTGAGACTTCATAGCCACGTTCGGCCAATGCCCCGGCGAGCTTCACAGCGCTCTTGGACGTCCACCGAAGGGGCGAGCACGGGTCCCCCCGAGTCTCCGGCGCCACAAGGCGCTCGAGCTCTTGCTCGATTCCCGGATAGGTCTCTGAGATCGGTTTGTTCCCTGCGCCCGGCCGGCGCACGCGACCCTCATCGAGCACCTCGCCGGACTCCAGCTCGCGCACGCCACGGCGGATCGTCTCC
>CAJCHW010000051.1 GCA_903970125.1 Chlamydiota bacterium | reverse complement strand
CGGCGGTCTGCAGCCTTGCGCGCTCACGCGCGACCAGGTCAAGGCGCTTGTGTGCCTGCTCGATGCGGGCGCTGCGGTCGCGGCTGATCAGCACGAACAAGAGCATCAGCGGCACGATCAGGGCGACCGCGATGGGTTCGTCGCGCGCAGTGTCCGCGACCATCAGACCCAGCGGCGCAAGGCAGGCGTCGATCAACCACACCAGCGCGATCACGCGCAGTTGTGTGCGCGGACGCACGTTCAGGATCGCCGACTCGCGCGCTGTCGCCGAGGCCAGGTCCACCACGCAGGCCGCAGCGAAGGCGGCGACATAGATCAGCGCCAGCTTCAGCCCGTGCGCGGGGAGGGCGAGCACGAGCACGAATGCGGGACCAAGCGCGTGCAGGGCATCGGGAACCGAGGCGAGCACGCGCTCGACGCCCGCGCTCCCGATGGCAACCTGGCCGAGGGTACCCAGCACGAGCCCCAACGCGACCAGCAGGGGCACGTACTTTGGGGGCAACAGCAGCAGCATCGGCGCCAACACCACCCACGACGGCACCACGTAGCCGGCGCCGATTGGGAACTTGACCATCCGCGAAGCGAGCGAATACAAGACGACCAGCCCCGCAGCCAGCGGCAGGTTCAGCGTGTGCATTGCCGGTGCGAAAACGGCCAACGGCGCGGCACAGCAGACAAACAGAAACGCCGCGGCGCTCTCGACAATGACCTCGCGCCGGCTTAGCCGGCGCGAGCGCGAATCCCAGGTGTCCTCCAGCAGGCGCTCAACAGAGTCCCGCGAGCGCGCGTCGTCCATCGACGGATGTGCCATAACACCTAGGCCTTCGGCGCAAAGTGCCGGCGGCATAAGTGACGGGCCGCCGGCTCCTTGAATGTCGGATCAGTCAGCCTGCTAACGGCTGTAGGGATCGATGTAGACGCCGTCGACGTCCCACGTCCCGCCCAAAATCGACTGGAACCTGATCTGGACATTGGCCGTGGTTTCCCCGGTCAGCATCACCATCGCCTTCGCAAGCGAGAGCACCGGCGTCAACGTCCAGCTGCTGCCGTAGTTTTGGCCGAGCAGGACGAGGCCGGCGGGCACTTCCAGCGTCAGCCCGAGTTTGTCCGTCCAGCGCAGGTATACGAACAGCTGGCCGAGCGAGCTGCCTCCGGCGCGGCGGACAAAGAAGCGGAACGTCGGCGTTTCGCTGCTGACGCAGAACTTCGGCGAAAACGCTTCACTGGTTCCCCCGAGCGAGAGCGAGTGGCTACCAACGAACGGGTCGCCTTCGGCAACGACCGCGGCGCTCGTCAGCGACCAGCCCGTGGTCCCAGCTTCAAATGAAGCGGTCGGGAGTGCGTAGTAGTTGGAACCGTCGCCGAGCTTCTCCAGCAAGGTTGACGATGCCTGAGCAGGGCACCCGGCAGCTGCGGTGGTTGTTGCACCTGCAAGCGCCGGAGCGACTGCAAAGAGTGAGACAGCGCCAAGCACGGCAACGACGACAGCGCGTGCCTGCCTGGGACGAATGATGTACGGCATGTAGGGACCTCCGTGTCGGCATCGCTACGCGACGCTCCGTTGAGGTCGGCGGCTGGGCTGTCTGCGAGAGACCCCTGGCTTTGCGCCCCCGTCTCGCAACGGGTTTGCCTTTTACGACTCATTCCTTTGGGTTGGTCATCGGCAGGGTCGCCCCACAGCATTAGCGCGTCCGTATCGCTGGACGGATGGCTACGGTTCTAATCGGAGGCGGATTGCGCCGGCGGTGTAGCCACAGCCACGTACTTTGTCTCCAGGTACTCCCCAATCCCCTCAAAGCCGCCCTCGCGGCCAAAGCCCGACTGCTTTACGCCGCCAAAAGGAGCGGCGGGGTTCGAAACCAGACCCTGGTTGAGGCCCACCATGCCTGCTTCGATGCCCTCGACCACACGCAGGGCGCGGTCCAGGTCGCGCGTATAGACGTAGGCCACCAGCCCATAGACCGTACGGTTGGCGGCCTCGATCGCTTCGCGCTCAGTCGAAAAGCTCGCCACCGGAGCAACGGGCCCGAAAATCTCCTCATCGAACACGCGGGCACCTTCCGGGACATCGGCGAGGACGGTGGGGGCGAAAAAGTACCCCCGGCCAGCGATCGCCTCGCCGCCGGCCACAACCCGCGCCCCGCGCGCGCGGGCCTCGCCGACCAATTCGGACACCTTGGCACGCTGGGCTTCGTCTATCAGCGGGCCGACGTCGGTATCTGCCTCCGTGCCACGACCGACCTTCAGTGCGGCCATCCTCGCCGCAAGCCTGTCGGCGAACTCCTCGGCAACCTCAGCGGCAACATGGAAGCGGTTGGCAGCCGTGCACGCCTCGCCCACGTTGCGCATCTTGGCCAGCATCGCGCCCTCCACCGCAGCGTCCAGGTCGGCGTCGGCGAAGACCAGGAAAGGAGCGTTGCCTCCAAGCTCCATCGATACGCGCAGGACCTGATCTGCAGCCTGCTCGATCAACGTTCTGCCCACCTCGGTTGAGCCGGTGAAGGAAAGCTTGCGCGTACGCCTGTCACGAATGAGTGGCTCCATCACAGCGCCCGACTGGCTCGTGGTGATCACATTGAGCACGCCGGCGGGGAGTCCCGCCTGCTCAAGGACCCGCGCCAGCGCAAGCATCGACAGCGGCGTTTGGCGCGCCGGCTTGACCACCATCGTGCATCCCGCCGCAAGCGCCGGCGCGATCTTGCGCGCGCCCATGGCCATCGGGAAGTTCCAGGGCGTGATCAGCACGCACGGCCCCACGGGCTGGCGCATGGTGATGATGCGGCCCTCGCCGCTGGTGTTGGCCATGTAGCGGCCATGGATGCGCACCGCCTCCTCGGCAAACCAACGAAAGAAGTCCGCGGCGTACGCGATCTCACCGCGGGATTCGGCCACCGTCTTGCCCATCTCAAGCGTCATCAGCAGTGCGAGCTCGTCGGCCTGCTCGGTCAGGGCCTCGTACGTGCGTCTAAGGATTTCGCCTCGCTTTCGCGGCGCCGTGGCGGCCCACAGGCTCTGCGCTTGCACCGCCGCGCCCAGCGCGTCCATGGCGTCGTCTGCACTGCCGTCGGCGACCTCCACGAGCACCTCCCCGGTGGCGGGATCCTCTACTGCAAGCACGCCTGCACCCTCTGAGTCTCGCCACTCTCCGGCAACGAAAAGGCCCTTGGGCACAGCGTCGAGCACCGCACGTTCGAGCGTCGTCTCAGCCATCGCTGCCCAGGATGCCAGCTTTTGCAGCGCTCATGTTTCGCTGGCCGCTATCCGACGTAATGGGTCGTGCGCTTCCGCTTCCAGCCACGGCGATGTCGGCGCGCCGATGTACCTGTTGGCGCCGGGAAAATGACCACTGCGCTTGCGTGCGCGATCGCGGTGCTGGCGTGCACAGGCACGGCGCTCGCCGCGCAGCCGACCACCAAACCGGCGGCAAGCCGGCACGAAACGCTCGTGATCGCGGGGGCGGGGGACGGCCACGGTGTCGGCATGAGCCAAGACGGCGCCCTGGGCCTCGCTGAACACGGCTACTCCTACCAGGGCATCCTGGCCCATTACTACACCGGTACCACGCTTGGCACGGTGGCGCCCAAGCAGACGGTGCGTGTGCTGCTGGACAACGGCAAGATCCTGACAATGGGCCTCGAACGGTACGTGCGCGGCGTAGTCGGCGCCGAGGTGTCGCCTTCATGGCCGCTTGCAGCACTGGAGGCGCAGGCGGTGGCTAGCCGCACGTACGTCCTCACCTCCCACGCCGGCGGCGCGAGATTCAACGTCTACTCGGACACGCGCTCACAGGTCTACCTGGGCAAGGCAGCCGAAACGCCGGAGACTGACGCCGCGGTCGCGGCCACCAAGGGCCAGATCGTCACCTACAACGGTCAGCCCGCGATCACGTACTTCTTTGCGGGCTCGGGCGGTCTGACTGAGAACGTCGCCAGCGCATTTCCAGGCGCCGAACCCGAGCCCTGGCTGCGCGGAGTGACCGACCCCTACGAAAGCGGACCGTTGCGCCGTTGGACGATCACGATCACGATGGCCGCCGCCGAAAGGCGCCTGCGCGGACTCGTAAGGGGGAGGTTCAACGGCATCGAGGTGCTCAAGCGCGGCTGGTCGCCGCGCATCGTCGCGGCGACCGTACTCGGCTCTGAAGGGCCCACCGAGGTCTCCGGTCCAGAACTTGAGGCTCGCCTCGGGCTCTATTCGACCTGGGCGTATTTCAGCATCGATGGTCCGCACGGCACCCGCGCCGAGCCCGACCTCTCGCATTACAAGGCACCTCGCGGCAGCGAACCGGTCGACTTGGCGCCAACGGCCGGTGTGCAATCGGCCAGCCCACCGTCTGAATCGGCGCCATCCACAGGCCCGTCATCGTCGCCAAGCACAAACGCCGAAGCCTCGGCGAGCAACGGCGCGACGGCGGCAAGCCCCGGTGTCGGCGGCGCTGTCAGCGGCTGAACTTGATGTTGATCACGTCACCGTCGGCCATCACGTAGTCGCGGCCCTCCAGCCGCAGCGTGCCGAGATCGCGGGCGGCCGCGTAGCCGCCCGCGGCTACGAGCTCTTCGCAGCCGATCACCTCGGCGCGGACGAACCCCTTCTGGATGTCAGTGTGGATGGCGCCGGCCGCGTGCCATGCGGTGGCGCCACGCGTCAGGTGCCATGACTGCGCAGGCTTGGCCTCGCCCGCAGTGAAGAACGCCAGCAGCTCCAGCAGCGAGAAGGCGGAGCGCGCCAGCCGCTCAAGTCCGCCCTCACCGCTCAGACCCAGCTCCGAGCGCATGGCCGCGGCCTCAGCGTCGTCGAGCTCGGCCAGTTCCGCCTCGGTGCGTGCGCTCAGCGCCATCGCGGCTGCGCCTGCAGCCTCGGCGTAAGCGGCGATCTCAGGCGGTACCTCGTCGGAGCCCTCCTCGACGTTGGCAACGAACAGCACCGGCTTGCTCGTGAGTAGGCCCAAGCTGTGGGCGGCGGCCCGTGCCGGCTCGGCGACTTCGACGCTGCGTGCCGGTTTGCCGTGCTGTAGGGCGTCGATGACCTCGCGCAGCCAGGACTCCTCGGCAACCGCCTCGCGGCTGCCCGCCTTGACCGCCTTGGCGACGCGATCGACACGTCGATCGGCCGCCTCGAGGTCTGAGAGCGCGAGCTCCGTCTCGACGGTTTCGATGTCGTGCACTGGATCGACCGCGCCCTCGGGGTGGATCACGTTGTCGTCGTGATGCGCGCGCACCACATGCACAAGCGCGTGCGTCTCGCGGATGTGGCCGAGAAATTTGTTGCCAAGACCCTCGCCCTTGTGGGCACCTGCCACCAGGCCCGCGATGTCGTGAAAGTCGATCGTGTCATAGACCAGCTCGGAGGCCGAGACCGTGTCGGCCACCTGGTCCAGGCGCCGGTCCGGCACCGCCACGACTGCCACGTTGGGCTCGATTGTCGTAAAGGGATAGTTGGCTGCCTGCGCGCCGGCCTGCGTGAGCGCATTGAAGAGCGAGGACTTGCCCGCGTTGGGGAGTCCGACGATGCCAATACGCGTACTCACGGCAGTGAGGAGCCCTTGCCGTGGGGCTCGCCCAGCGGGCCGTCGGTCACGCGCTCGGGATCGGCGAGGCCGCCTGCCGCACGCAGCCCGATCGCCGCCCCCAAGACAGCGCCGGCGAGTACGTCGGAGGGATAGTGGACGCCGAGGTAAAGCCGAGAGTACGCCAGCGCACCCGCCAGCGTCCACATCGGAGCCGCGGGAATGCCCATGCTGCTGTACACGAGCGTGCCCGCCACGGCAGTGGCAGTGTGCGCGCTGGGAAAGCTCAGCGGCGAGGGAGTGCGGGTAAGCGCCGGTAGATCTGGCAGTTGCGGGCGCCGGCGGCGCACGCTGAACTTGATCGCCGTGTTGAGCAGATAGGTCCAGGCGACGACCCGCCTGGCACGCCGCCAGCGGCGACGGCGTGGTCTATCGATCAGAACTCCCGCGGTGCCCAGAACAAGCCACACGCCCGCGTGCTCGCCGATCCGCGAGAAAACGCGCGCGGCGTCCTCTGCCTCGGATGTGTGGGCGTGCGTGCGTGCCATACGCAGCAGCCTCACGTCCCACGTGGCGAGGCGACTCATGACTGTGCCCAGGCGCAGGACGCCGGTCCGGGACTGGGCCCCCGATGACCCTGTCTGGCCACTTTAGGACGGCAGGCTAGGCGCCGAAGCCGACGCGGTGGTCCTCGTTCTCGAGGCGCACGTAGACCACATTGCCGAGATCGAGGCGCACGCGCCCGTCCTCGGTGACAAGCTCGTGCCAGCCCGAGGAGCCCACTGCTGCGTAAAGAGTCTGCAGCTCGTCGTCGCCGACGCGCACGCCCACGACCTGACCGCCCTTGAAGCCCACGCTCACGTGGTGCCAACCTGGCATCAGCTCTGCTCCTTGGTCGCGAGCGCTGCGGCACCGTCGGCTGCGGCACCGTCGGCCCCATGGCCCGCGGGGGCCGGCTCGACGAGCTCTACGAGCACGCGGCCCGTTGCGCTGGGATTGATAAATGCCACCCGCGAGTTGCGGATGCCAATCCGCGGCTGCTGGTCGATCAGCGCAAGGCCCTGGCGCTTGACGGACTCAAGCGCCTCGTCGATGTCGTGAACCTGGTAGGCGACGTGGTGCAGCCCCGGACCGCGCTTGGACAGGAACTTGCCCACGGCGGTCTCCGGTCCCAGCGGCGCGAGCAGCTCGACATGGTTCTCGCCGACGTCCAGCAGCGCCGCCTCGACACCCTGCTCGTCGACAACCTCGCGATGGCTGAGCGCCATCCCGAGGCCGTCCCGCCAGAGCTCAAGTGCCGGCTCCAACTCAGGCACGGCAATACCGATGTGGTCGATGCGGTCGAACACGCGCGGCCAGTCTATCGGCGCCGGGCCCGCACACTAGCCCAGCGTCCCGACCGCAATGTCGCAGAAGAACTGCGCAGCAAAAGCCAGATCGCGCACGTCGATGCGCTCGTCGGCCCCATGGATCAACGGCGAGGCGTCAAGCAGCGACTGGTGGCGCTGCGGGAAAAAGCCGTATGCGACGCACTCCGGGAAGGCATCACGGTAGTGCCTGGAATCGGTGAAACCAGGGAGCACCACCGGCACCGCGTGCGCGCCGGGGTCGTGCTCATCGACCCAGGTCGCAATCGCCGCCATCAGCCCCGAAGCCGCCGGCGAGCGATTGCCCGCGATGCGCTCGGTGAACTCGATCCCGTAGCCGCGGTCACCGACCGCAGCGGTGCCGGCGCCCGGTGCCGTCGTCCCGAGCTCGCCCAGCACGTCTGCGATCGCCGCCAGCACGTCCTCTTCCCCGGATCCCGGCGGCACCCGACAATCGACCTTCAGCTCGGCATGGCTGGGAATGACGTTGATCTTCTCCGATGCACGGATGCGCGTGGGCGAGAAGGTGATGCCGAACATCGGCTCAAACACACTCGCAAGAACCGGGCTCTGGAGGCGCAGGCGCTGGATCGCAGACGCCGGGTCTGCCGGGTCCTCGCCGAGCGCCGCCAGAAACGCGCGCGACTCGTCACAGAGGGTGTACCCCGGCTGGCGCGCGGCAAAGCGCTCGAGCACCGGCGCCATCTTCAAAAGCGCGTTGTCGCCCAGCGCCGGCAGCGATGCATGCGCCGCCCTGCCCTCGGTGGTCACCACAAAGCGAAAGACGCCCTTCTCGGCGCAGCAGACGCCGTAGCAGCGCCTGCCTGAGTAATCGAAGAAGGCGCCGCCACCCTCGTTGATGAGCAGATCGCAGCGGGACTTGTCGGGATGTTCGCGTGTGATCCACTGAGCCCCAAGCTCGCCACCCGTCTCCTCGTCGACGACGGCCGCTATCAGCAGCTCGCCGGAGGCCGGCCGCCAGCCCGAACGCGCCAGCGCAGCGCCCGCCGCGATCTCAGCGGCTACCTGCGACTTCATGTCGATTGCGCCGCGGCCCCACAGGTAGCCGTCGATGATCTCGCCCGACCAAGGGTCGTGCTGCCACTCCGTCGCGTTTGCGAGGACGGTGTCGACGTGGCCCAGGTAACACAAGGTGGGTCCGGGCGCTTTGCCCTTCAGCCGGGCCAGGAGGTTGGGTCGGCCGGGCTCAGCGCCCAGCAGCTCGCACTCAAAGCCTGCTGCCGACAGGTGAGCGTGCAGGTATTCCTGGGCCGGCGCCTCGTTGCCCGGCGGATTGACTGTGTTGAAGCGGATCAGCGACGAAAGCAGCTGCTCGGCCTCGCGTGCCAGATCCGCAGCTGCGACGCCATGCGGCGCTGGGAGCGGCGCCGTTGTCTGGTCCGTGCTCATAGCCGCATCCTACGCCGCAGCGATCGCCACGCTAGCCTCAGATCGCTGAGCTGCCGACACCCATGGCCTCGCGCTCCTCGCCTGACAACGGATAGTGGCACGCCACGTCCGTGCCGGAGCCCTTCGGCTCAAGCATCGGCTCCTGCGCCGAGCAGAGCTCGGCCGCTTTCGGACAGCGGGTGTGAAAGGAGCACCCCGATGGCGGGTTTGCGGGACTGGGAGGATCGCCGCCGAGCAACCGCCGCGGGCGCCCGTGCAGCGACGGGTCAGGCACCGGCACAGCACTCAACAGCGCGCCCGTATAGGGATGGCAGGGGGAGCCGTAGAGCGGCTCATTGGGCCCGATCTCAACGATCTTGCCCAGGTACATCACGGCCACGCGGTCACACATGTGGCGCACAACAGATAAGTCATGGGCGATCAGCACCACCGTGAGGCCAAGCGAGCGCTGGAGGTTTCGCAGCAGGTTGAGCACCTGCGCCTGGATCGAGACGTCAAGCGCCGAAACCGGCTCATCGGCGATCAAGAGCTTGGGTCTCAGCGCCAGTGCTCGCGCCACCCCGATGCGCTGCCGCTGGCCGCCGGAGAACTCGTGCGGGTAGCGGTTGTAATGCTCGGGATTCAACCCCACCGTCTCCATCAGCTGCTGCACCTCGCGCTTGCGCTCGCCACGGTCGCGGTGCAGCCCGTGGATGGCAAATGGCTCAGCGATGATCGAGCCCACCGTCTTGCGCGGGTTCAACGACGAGTAGGGATCCTGGAAGATCATCTGCGCCTGGCGTCGGATCGCCTTCAGCCGCGGCCCCTTCAGCCGTGTGATGTCCTGCCCCTCGAAGAAGATCTGGCCCGACGTCGCGTCGAGCAGACGCATCAGCAGGCGCGCCGTCGTGCTCTTGCCGCACCCGCTCTCACCCACCAGGCCAAGCGTCTCGCCGCGGCCGATCGCGAAGCTGATCCCATCGACTGCCCTGACCGCACCCGCGTTGCGCGGCGCGATCAACCCGCCGCCTGGCGCGAAGTGCTTGACCAGGTCGCGCACTTCGACCAGCGGCGTGTCCGTGTCCACCGCGGCGCTCACGCGGTTCCCCCAGCGGTCCTGCCCTCTGCGATCGCCTGCTCGGGCGTGGCTCCGGCGCGCAATTTGGCCCACAGGCGCCGGCGCTCACCGGACCCAAGCAGGCACGCCACCAGGTGCTCAGGTTGGTCCGCAACGGGCTCGAGCTGCGGATCGATGCGGGCGTGGTCGGGTTCGGCGTACGGGCAGCGCGGATGAAAGTGGCAGCCCGACGGTCGGCTGATCAGGCTCGGCGGGGCGCCGGGTATCGCGAGCAGATCCTCATCGCGGCGGCGGCCAAGTGACGGTATCGAGCGCAGCAGCCCCCAGGTGTAGGGATGCTCGGGGCTGGCAAACGCCTCCGCTGCCGGAGCAGCCTCGACGATCCGTCCTGCGTACATCACCGCAAGGTCATCGGCCATCTCGGCGACCACACCGAGGTCGTGGGTCACGATCACGATCGCCATCCCCAACTCGCGCTGGAGCCTTTCCATCAGCGCAAGGATCTGCGCCTGCACCGTCACATCGAGTGCCGTCGTCGGCTCGTCAGCGATCAGCAGTTTGGGTTCGTTGACAAGGGCCATCGCGATCATCACGCGCTGGCGCATCCCACCGGAGAACTCGTGCGGGAAGGCGTCCATCCGCCGGCTCCGATCCGGTATCCCGACAAGGCCAAGCAGCTCGACCGCGCGCCGGCGCGCTGCGGCCTTGGAAACGTCCTGGTGGGTCAACACAGCCTCCACCAGCTGGCGGCCGATCCGATAGAGCGGGTGCAGCGACGACAGCGGATCCTGAAAGATCATCGCGATCTCATTGCCCCTGATCGCGCGCAGCTGCTCTTCGGAGAGCGTGACGAGGTCCTTGCCCTCAAACAGGACGCGGCCCGAGATCTGCGCGCCCTGCCTGCGCGTGAGGCCGAGGATGGTCATCGAGGCAACCGTCTTGCCCGAACCGGACTCGCCCACGATCCCAAGTGTGCGGCCACTGCGGACCTCGAAGCCAATGCCGTCCACCGCGTGCACGAGACCGTCATCGCCGGGGAACTGCACGCGCAGATCCTCGACGCGCAAAAGCGGCGGATCTGCGGTCACGAGTAACGGACCCTGGGGTCGAGATACGCGTACCCGATGTCCACCAGGATGTTCGCCACAACCACAAACAGCGCCGCCACCAGCACGGCGCCCTGCACTACCGCGAAATCTCCCTCGACGATCGCGTTGTATGCGAGCCTGCCGATGCCGGGAATGTTGAACACCGTTTCGACGAGCACTGCACCCCCAATGAGCGCGCTCACTTCGAGCGCCAGCAAGGTCGTGATCGGGTTGATCGCCGAGCGCACGCCCTGGCGAACGACTTTGCGCTCGCGTAGTCCTTTGGCGCGCGCGGTCCTGATGTAGTCCTCGCCCATGGCCTCGATCAGGCCGCCGCGCATCAGCCGCGCGAAGATGGCGGCGCTACCCGCGGCAAGCACAAACCACGGCAAAAGCATCGACGTAAACCAGTTCCAGGGATTACTCGTCAGGCCGACGTAGCTGCCCGCGCCAGGGAAGATCCGGACCACCCCGATGTCCTTGGCGAACAGCAGCAACACAACCAGCCCAAGCCAGAATTCGGGCGCGGACACGAGCACAAGCGCTGTCCCCATCGCCGAGCGATCCAGCCACGAGCCGGGCCTCAGGCCGGAGATGATCCCAACGCCGAGGCCGCCCACAATCCAAAGCAGCGCCGCCCCCACCGCCAGCGAGAGCGTCGCGGGGAGACGTTCGCCGATCAAAGTGCGCACAGCCTCGTCGCTGTAGAAGCTGTAGCCCAGGTTGAAGTGCAGCACGACGTCCTTCATGTAGTCCCAGAACTGCACCGTTAAGGGTCTGTTGAGCCCGAGCACCTTTTCGATGTTCGCGATCGCGTGGGGGTTCGGATTGCGCCCCGCACGCAGCACCGCCGGGTTGGCGCTCGGCAGCACCCGGAAGAGCAGAAACGTGAGCGCGCACACAATCACCAGGGTCGCGATACCCCAGAGGATCCTGCGAACGATGTACGCGGTCATCGCGGCTGCGCTGGAGCCCCGCCGCCGGCTACTTCAAAGAGGTAAAGCTCAGGTTCCACAGGCCGGAGTTCCAGAGGTCGCCGACCCCCGCAACCTGCGAGCCCTCGAGGCTCGCCTCCTTTTCATAATCGTAAGGAATTGCCGCCGCGTCTTCGACCAGCTCGTCGTCGATCTTCGCCCACGCGCTCGCGCGCGCCGCTATGCCGACGATCGATTCGGCGGCGTCCATCGCGGCATTGATCTTGGGAACGTCGGTCTGGCTCCAGTTCTCGTTGTTGGTGGGGTTGATCAGCCTGCCGTTGAAGGTGGCATCGAGAACCGCCTGCCCGTCGCCGAAGTCGGCGGCCCAACCGACGGTCGGGCAGACTTCGATCTCTTCCTTGGGCACGTTGCAATATTTGGAATACATTGTCGCGGTTTCCACAAGCGTGAGCTTGGTGGGAAAGCCGAGGTTCTTGAGCGTCTGGTTGGCAATCTCGGCAGCCGGTTCCCTGTTGCCGGTGGCGCCAACGATCTGAACGGTTTTGGTCCCGGTGTACTTGCCCGTGGGGTACCCCGCGAGCTTCATGTACTTTTCGGCCACCGCCATGTCGCCTTCGGGGTGTTCGTCGAAGTCAAACTGAGGGCCCTTGGGCCCAGCCAGTCCGCCGGCCTGTTCAAAGCCGGGCACCGTGGGATAGAGGAAGTGGGTCATGACGTTCGTAACCAGTTCGCCCCCGAGAGCCTTGTCCATGGCCTTGCGGTCGAGCGCCGCCCAGAACGCTTTGCGAAGATCGATGTTGGAGAACGGACCGACCTTGTTGTCGACGGCGATGTAGTGATCGCCGGCTCCCGGTGATATCTCCAGCTGGCTCTTGTGGCTTTCGGCGGCCAGCTGCACATCAGACGGGACCGGTGGTTCGTTTTGGACGTCGTCGGCGCTTTCAAGCACCTGACGCCCGATCACCGACTCGGTGCCGCCGATCTTGTACTGGATTTCGTTCAGGTACGCGGGCCTGTAGTCGGTGGCGGAACTCCAGTTCGGATTGCGCACCAGCGTCGCCGACTTGCCCGGGACGTAACCGATCCCCAGCACCTTGCCTTGGGCGTTGTTCTTGAGCATGTAGGGCCCCGTCGCAACCTCGTAGTTGGCGTAGTCCGAGGGCTTGTTCTTGTCGAACTTTTCGGCGTACTCCTTTGGCACAGGCGCCGTCAGCGGCAACCTCATTGCATCCACCACGATTGCGGCCTTCGGTTCGGTCAGGTGGAAGACGATCGTGTACTTGTTCGGCGTCTGGATGCCCATGATCGGACCACCATCGGCCTTGGGCGCTCCTTCGATCGATTCGAAATAGGTGTGGAAGTATGGGTTTTCAATGTTGGGGTTGGCGCCGCGCTCCATCGCGTACGCAACATCTTCGGAGGTGACTTCACGGTCGACCGGAGGGCTGAAGTGGATGCCATGCTTGATGTGGACCGTGATCGTCTTCTGATCAGAAGAGATTTCAGGCTGACCTTCAGCAAGATCGGGAACCGCTTCATAGGCGCTGTCGGGCTTGACTGAATAAAGCGGCCGTTGGGTCGCGTAGACCACCTCGTAGTCGATGTCGTAGTAGGAGTCACCGGGATCGAGGTGTTCGAAGTCCTGTTCGTTGAGGATGACGAGCGTGCCACCACGCTTGCCGCCGGTCTCGGGCTCGGTCAGTGGACTCTGAAAGCCGCTCGTGCCGACCGTGCCGGCGCCGGCGCTGGAGGAGGTCGATGACGTCGATGAGTTCGACCCGCACGCGGCCACCACCAGGGAGACTGTCGCGAGGACGATGGCAAATCCAAATGGCTTAAGCGACCTCATGATGTGCCTCCTGTGTAATGCATCGATAGTGGTGATCAAGTCTCATTGTGGTGCACGCTTTGGTCAACCGTGGCGATCATCTGGCGCCGCGCGGATTGAGCGCGTCGCGCAGCCCATCGCCGAGCAGGTTGAAGGCCAGCACGGTCACCAGCAGCGCTGCGCCCGGAAACACCATGTACCACCATGCCGTGTTGAAAATCGGCGTGGCGTCGGCGATCATCTGGCCCCAACTGGGCGTCGGCGGGCGGATGCCGATCCCCAGGTAAGACAGGGCCGCCTCGAAGAGGATGTTCAGCGGAATCTGCAGCGTCGCGTAGACGATGATCGGCGCCGAGAGGTTGGGCAGGATCTCGCGAAACATCAAGCGCATGTCCGAGGCCCCGAGCGCCCTCGAGGCATCGATGAACTCCTGCTCGCGCAGGGACAGCACCAGGCCCCGCACGATCCGCGCCTGAAACGGCCAGGTGGCGATTGCGATCAGGAAGATGATCACTCCGAGTCCGGGCTGGATCAGGCCGGCGGCGCAGCCCCGGACGGCGCATGCGGCGCCGATCCCGAGTCCGAGCAAAAGGATCGGGATTGACAAGAAGACGTCCATCGTGCGTGCGAGCAGTGTGTCCACCCAGCCGCGATAAAAGCCCGCCAGCATGCCGAGCGTCACCCCGATGACGGTTGAGACCAGCGTGCCGATGATCCCGACCTCCAGCGATACGCGCGCGCCATAGATGACACGCGACATCACGTCCTCGCCCAGCTTGTCCACGCCGAACGGGTGCGACCAGCTCGGGCCCAACGGACCACCAAAGTAGTTCGTGAGGTTGAGGTTCTGCACGTCCGGGCCCGGAAGCCCGAGCACGTCCACGATCAGTGGCGCGGCGATCGCGACCACAATCAGCGCGACGACCACGAACAGTGAGGCCACGGCGAGGCGGTCGCGCCGGAAGCGCCGCCAGAACAGCTGCAGCGGCGAGCGCGCCTCCACGTCTGCGCTCGGCGGCACCAACACGTCTGCGCCCAACGGCGCTGCGGGCGCCCAGCTCACTTTCGCAATCCTCGTCGCTTTCCATCGCGGTCCTCCTGCTGGTGACGGGGGCCGAAGGCTCAGTCTTGCACTTCTTGGCTGGCTGTCGCTTGCGCTCGGCCGTCGGTGGTGATCGGAACCTGTTCGTCGCGACCGCAGGCGCCACCTGCTTTGACCAACGCAGCCCGCCGGCGCCACGCGGCGCGCAGCGTCACCGGTCGGAGCGAGCCGGACCGCCGGCGCACGCCGGACGGCGCGGAATACTGGCAACGTGGACACGCTTTTTGAGCCGGAGGGAGGTGTGGGCTTCGACGCCGTCGTCGGCGCCGTCACCCAGCCCGCAGACGCGCCGTTGGCCGCGCGGGTTCGACCGCAGCAGCTGCGGGACTTCGTCGGCCAGGAGCGCGTACTGGCGCCTGGGTCCTCGTTGCGGGTTGCCCTGGAGCGGGGCGAGCCCCATTCGATGATCCTCTACGGCCCTCCCGGCTCGGGTAAGACCACGCTGGCACGCATGTTCGCGTCCAGTCCGGGCTGGGTCTTTGAGGAGCGCAGCGCGGTACAGGTGGGGTTGGCGGAGATCCGCGCTGTCTGTCAGCGGGCGCGCGAGCGAGCCCAGGCTGCCGGCGCTGCTGGGGCCACCAGGCGCACGGTCCTGTTCTTGGACGAGATTCACCGCTTCAACTCGACCCAGCAAGATGCCCTGCTTCCCGTCGTCGAGGAGGGACTGCTGACGCTGATCGGGGCGACCACGGAGAACCCCGCATTCGAGGTCAACGGCGCGCTGTTGTCACGCCTGCGCGTATACGCACTCGAGCGGCTGTCGACGGCGGAGATCGAAGCGATCCTGCAACGCGCGGTCGCCACGGGCGAGCACGGCCCGCAGGCCGTCGACGAGGCGGCTTTGGAGCTTCTGGCCGCCGCCGTCGAAGGTGACGCTCGCGTGGCCCTGAACGCGCTGCAACTGGCTCAAGCGACCGCGTCGCGGGCCGGCGCGACCACAGTCACCGCCGCTCTGTGCGCCGATGCGCTGCAGCAGCGGACGATCCTTTACGACCGCGCGGGCGACCGGCATTACGACTACATCTCGGCTTGGATCAAGGCCACGCGGGGATCGGATCCTGACGCCTCGCTCTACTACCTGGCCATCATGCTCGAGGGCGGCGAGGACCCGCGCTTCATCGTCCGCCGCATGGTCATCCTCGCCTCGGAGGACATTGGCAACGCCGATCCCGGCGCGCTCTCGGTGGCGGTCGCCGCTGCGGGCGCCGTCGAGCACGTGGGCATGCCCGAGGCGCGCTACGCGTTGGCGCAGGCCGCCGTCTACCTCTCCTTGGCGCCCAAGTCAAACGCCGCCGGCACGGCCCTTTCAGCCGCCCAGCAACACGTGCGCGATCACGGTGCGGCGCCCGTGCCGCCCTGGCTGATCTCCGGACCGCGGCCCGGGCACCACGACGGCCGCGATCAGCCGACGCCGGCTTACGACTACCCCCACGATCGTCCCGGCCACGTCTCACCCCAAGAGCTGTTGCCCGAAGGCGTCGCCGGGACGCGCTTCTATGACCCCGGCGAAGCCGAGACCGAGCTGGCCGCGCGCCTTGAGCGCGTGCGTCTCGCGCGCGGTCGTGCGTCGGGGAGTACGCCGTGATCTCTCGCAACCCCGCCACGGGCGAGCCCCTGGGCAGCGTCGCGGTGACCGCGCCCGCCGCGATCCCCGACGTGGTGGCAGCGGTCGGTGCAGTGCAGCCGTTGTGGGCGCTGCTGCGGGTCCAGGATCGTGCGCGCTACATGCACCGCGTGGCCCAGGCGATCATCGACCAGCGTGACGCGCTGGCCGAGACGATTGCCGCCGAGCAGGGCCGACCGCAGCGGGAGGTGCTCGCACTCGAGCTTTTGCCCGCAATCGACGCGCTGGAGTGGATCGCCGCGCAGGGGGCACAGGCGCTTGCGCTGCGCCGCGTCGGCGTCCCACGGGCGATGTTCCCGCTCAAACGCGCACGCGTGGCCTTTGAGCCCTTCGGCGTCGTGGGAGTGATCGGTGCCGGCAGCGCGCCCTTCGTGCAGCCACTGGGCCAGATCGCAGGAGCGCTGCTGGCGGGCAACGGCGTCGTCTTCAAGCCCGCGTTGCGGGCATGCCTGGCAGGCGAGCGGATCGCCGCCGTGCTCGGGCGGGCGGGGCTCCCGGAGGGCTTGGTCAGGATCGTGCACGGAGGCTCAGACGGTGGCGTGGCACTCGCCCAGGCGGCCGTGGACAAGGTCCTTTTCACCGGCTCGCCGGCGGTTGGTCGCGCTGTCGCGCGGGCATGTGTGTCGCGGGGCACCGAGGTCACCGTGGAGCTGGGCGGCAA
>CAJCHW010000050.1 GCA_903970125.1 Chlamydiota bacterium | reverse complement strand
GACCTCTTTGAGACCCTGCGCGGCGACCGTGCCTCGATCGTGACCGACGAAATCGAGGCTTTCACCGAGACTGGCATCGCGCTGCGCTCCGGCGCGCACCTCGACGCCGATGTCGTGGTCACCGCCACGGGGCTGAACCTGCTCGTGCTGGGCGGCCTGGAGATGACCGTGGACGCCGTCGCCGTGGACTCCGGCAAGGCCGTGGTCTACAAGAGCATGATGCTCGGCGGCGTCCCGAACATGGCGTTCACGTTTGGCTACACCAACGCTTCGTGGACCCTGCGCGCCGATCTGGTGGCCGAATACGTATGCCGCCTGCTCAAGCACATGGACGCCAACGGCTTCACCGTGGCAACGCCGCAAGCGCCGGACCCCTCCCTGCCCACCGAGCCCTTCCTGGATCTGACCTCGGGCTACGTGCAGCGTTCGCTTGAAGTCTTTCCCAAGCAGGGGATAACGGCGCCGTGGCGGATCAACCAGAACTACGTCAAGGACCTGCGCCTGCTCAAGCACGGCCCGATCGACGACGCGATCGACTTCTCCACAACGCGGAGACCGGAGAGCTCCGGCTCGGTCGGGCCAGAGTCCGTCCCCGTGGCGGCCTAGGCGATGAGCGCCACGGCACGCGCGCGCAGGAGCGGCGAGCTGCCGCCGGGCCCGCGGATGCCCATCGGCCTGCAGACCCTTGCAATGCGCACACGCCAGCGCCCGTTTTTGGAGCGCGCGCGTCGCCGCTACGGCTCGATCTTCTCCGCCGAGGTCGTCGGCCTGGGAAAGACCGTGATCGTGTCGGATCCCGAGCTGATCAAGCAGACCTTCCGGGCGGACCCCGATGTGTTGCACGCCGGCACGGGCAGCCCACTGCGGGTCATGCTCGGCGACCACTCGCTGTTGGGCATCGACGAGGACGAGCACATGCGCCAGCGCAAGCTGCTGTTGCCGCCCTTCAAGGGCCAGCGCATGCAGCAGTACGAGTCCGTTGTGGCCGAGATCGCAGCCGAGGAGATCTCGCATTGGCCCGACGGGACCGAGTTGGCCAGCGACAAGCCGATGCAACGGATCACCCTGCGCGCGATCCTGCGCGCAGTCTTCGGGGCCGAGGGCGAACGCTTGCATACGCTTGAAGCGATGATCCCGCGCTGGACAGCGCTGGGGTCGCGGCTCGTGCTCGCGCCGTGGTTGCAACGCAGCCTCGGCAGCCGTTCGCCGTGGTCGCGCTTTCTGGCACTGCGAGGCCAGCTGGACGCAATCTTCGACGAGCTGATCGCGGTCGCAAAGGCGGACCCGGAACTGAATCAGCGCACCGACGTGCTCGCGCTGCTCGTGCAGGCGCGCCACGAGGACGACACGCCGATGTCAAACGCCGAGATTCGCGATGAGCTCGTGACGCTGCTCGCGGCGGGGCATGAGACCACGGCGCACACGCTCGCGTGGGCAATCGAGCGCATACGGCGCCACCCCGCGGTGCTCGCCCGCCTGGTCCAGGAGGCCGCCGAAGGCGGCAAGGCCTACCGCGAGGCCACCATCCGCGAGGTCCAGCGCTCCCGGCCCGTGATCGCGTTCGCCGGACGCGTCGTGCGCAAGCCCTTTGAGCTGGGCGGCTACCAGCTGCAGCCGCATACACGCGTGCTTTTGGCGGCGTGCCTGACCCATTACGACCCCGCGCTCTTTGCCCACCCCGACCGCTTTGACCCGGATCGCTTCATGGGCGTGGTGCCGGACACCTACTCCTGGATCCCCTTCGGCGGCGGCATCCGCCGCTGCATCGGCGCAAGCTTCGCGCACATGGAGATGGATGTCGTGCTGCGCGTGCTACTTCAGCGTGCCGAGCTCATGCCAACCAGCGCCCCCGACGAGCCGTGGGCGTTTCGTGGCGTCGTCTGGGCGCCAGGCGACGGTGGCCGCGTGGCCGTGCGACAGCACGTGCGCCAGCCGCCCGAAGGCGTGCTCGCTGCGGCATAGGCTGCCCGCGGCAGTCAGACGTTGTGCTGCCCGCTGTCAACCTCGCCGCGGGGCATAACCGGGGCAGCCGGCCTGCCTGCGCCGGCCCCGTGTCGAACATCTTCGGTCAATTCGAGCTCATTGGCGTAGAAGGCCAACGTTTGCGCCTTGCGCCAGAGCTCCGGCTCTGAGACATCCGCGGCGCTAAGCCCGGCAAATACGTCGCCGCCGAAGGGAACATGGGTGTCGTCCGTGAAAGCCATAGATCTGCTCGCCTGATCATCTTTGGTATCGACATCGCGGACTCAAACCGTTAGCGACATCCGTCCGCGCCGTGACACTCCTGCCTCCGCGCCGTCACGCCCCTTCGTCCGCGCCGTCATGCCCCTGTCTCCGCGCCGTCACGCTCGACAGTCATCACCGCGGCGGCGACGTCCTGGCCGCCGTGTCCTTGGGCGATGATTTCGCCCCAGATTCCATCGATCACGCCCGCCAGCGGCAGCCGAAGGCCCCTTTCGGTCGCCGCCGCGACGGCAAGGGCAACGTCCTTGTGGGCAAGCGCGAGCGCAAACCCCGGCTCAAACTGCCGCTCGATCATTGCGTTGGCCTTGGCCACGGCATACGGCGCCCCCAGCGGCAGGTCCGCGAGCGTCTGCGTGAACACTTGCGGGTCAAGGCCAAGGGTCTCGGCCAGCGCCACGCCCTCGGCGGCCGCCTGTGTGATCGCCGCCAGCCACGCGTTGAGAACAAGCTTCAATGCCGAGCCGCCACCTGCGGGCCCGACCCAGAGGGTGCGCCTGCCCACTGCACCGAACAGCGGCTCGACGCGCTCCTGCAACTCGTCGGCCCCTGAAGCGAGGATCAAAAGCTGCGCGTCGCGCGCGGGGCCATCGCTGCCGGACACGGGCGCATCGACAAACGCCAGTGTGCGCTCGGCGGCGCGGGCAGCCAAACGCTGGGTCCAGTCGATCCCGATCGTGCCCATCTGAATCCATACGGCCTCGGCGGGCAAAGCGTCAAGTGCGCCGGCGTCACCGAGCATCGCCTGCTCGGTGCTTGGGCCATCGGCGAGCATCGTCACCAGCACGTCAGCGCCGGATGCCGCCTGCGCCGGCGTAAGCGCGACCTCGATCCCGTCATCCTGCAGCGCTCGCGCCTTGGCAACCGTGCGGTTCCAGACGGTCACGGGGAAGCCCGCGCGCTTGAGATTGCGTGCGATCGGCGCGCCCATGCGGCCTGTTCCGAGGACCGCTACGGAGGGCATCAGACCGCCTCCGGCGACGGCACGGCCACAACCTCAAGCGCGTCGATGACCGTGAAGTCGGCTGGATTGCTTGTGTAGAGCGGGAGCTCGTTGGCTATGGCAATCGCAGCGATCATCGCGTCATACGCTCGCGCGGTGGCCTTGCGACCGGAGCGCCCGAGCGCCGCAGCGACGCGGCCAAACGCGCGGGCGGCGGCGGAGTCGAACGGCAGCGCCTCGAAGTCCGCCTCAGCCTGCTGAAGATGAGCCTGTCGCGCCATGCGGTCGCGCTGGTCAGTGGCCACGAGCGGGCCGACCGACAGCTCGGCCAAGGTCACAGCGGTGATAAGCGGTTCAGCCGGCAGCACACTCGCGTCCGGTAGGCGCTGCAGCAAAATGACAATGGACGTATCAAGGATCGCGCGCGCGGCCGGTGGCGCCCCTGTCCTCAGCAGCTCTTGGCTCATAGGCCTGGGTCGAGTGTCCGGTCGATGTCCGCGCGCAGCGAGACGGCGTCCAATGGCGGCAACCGGTGCCAGCGCTCAAGCAGCGCCTGCATGGCAAGCGGCGGCCGCGAAAGCGCCCGAAGTTCAGCTACGGCTCGCCCTGACCGCGTAATCGTGATCCGCTCTCCGCGGGCCGCGCGTTCGACAACCTCACCACCATGATTTCGCAGATCCCGGATGCTGACATCGGCCACCCCCACTGTGTATCACGCGTGATACACAGCCGTCGGGTGGGTTGGCGGCTCAACGGTGCCGGCACGGCTCAGGCTTACTTGCAGACGGCTGCGACGCAATGGTGGCGCCCCCAGCAGCGCCCGGCGAGCGATAGTTTCACGCGCAGATGAAGACCCGCGCGATATCCAGCTCACCACGAGCGACGATCTGGCTGGTCGCAGTCCTGGTCGCCGCCGCGTGCTTGGCGGTCCTCGCGCCCATCGTCAGCGCGCGCGCCTCGCCTCGCCCGCAGGTCCAAGGCTCGCAGTCGCGTCGGCAGCGCTCCACACCCCCGCGTCTGTGTGCGCATTGGTCGCGCGGCCGACGCCGCGACGGGCGGCGCAAGTCGTTGTCGCCCTGCCCCCCGGGCGCTCAGACCGGTGCGGCCAGCGCGGTCACAACCATCTCAGCGATCGTCGCCGGCCGGGTCTGGCCGAACGCGAGCACGTCCTACGTCTTCAGCTACGGGACCACCACGCGCTACGGCTCCCGCAGCGCCTCCAGGCACGCGGGCAGGCAGCCGAAGGCACTCGCGACATTGGTGACGCTCGCTGGCCTGCGACCGTCCACGACCTACCACTTTCGGATAGTCGCGACCAACTGCGGGGGCTGCAGTACGGGCACCGGCTACGGTGTCGACCACACGTTCACGACGGCCGCACCGCCACCCCCGCCCCCGCCACCCCCGGCGGCTCCCCTTGCCAGCACGGGTGCCGCGACCGCGATCACCCAGATCTCGGCGACGGTCACCGGCACGGTGGCGGCCGACGGGCTTGCCACCACGTGGCACTTCGAATATGGGCCGACGAGCGCCTACGTCTCGCAAACGCCGCCGCAGTCCGGCGCCGTCGGCACGACCGGCGTGTCCGCGTCGCTGATGGGCCTGGCCGACGCCCAGACCTACCACTACCGTCTCGTGGCCACCAACAGCCTTGGCACCTCCTACGGCGCCGATGAGACGTTTACGACACAGTCGCCGACGAGCACGCAGCAGGAAGACGGCGACCATGCCATCGCTGCATACGCGGCGATGCAGCAGTACTTCTACGCCCCGAACGTTGACCCAGGCGACACCAGCAGCCTGTACGTCGAAGACTCCCCCCAGAGCGGAAACCGCTACTCCTATCTGTGGCCGTTCTCGCGGGCGCTTGTGGGCACCATCACCCTGGCCGGGATTCCCCCGAGTATCGACGCCGGCCTCGAATTCCAGTCCGATGTCAACGATCGCCTGACCGGGCTCTCCCACTACTGGGACGAAGCGGCCGAACCGCCGGGATACGACTCCTATCCGACCGCGCCGTTCGGTGAAGGCGGCGACAAGTACTACGACGACGCAGCGTGGGTCGGGCTGGCGGCGGCCCAGGACTACCGCCTCACCCAGAACGCCAGTGCCCTGAGCGACGCGGAGAACGTGTTCTCGTTTGTGAGCCCGGGCGGCTGGGACGAAAACTCCGGCGAATTTGACCCGGGCGGCACGTTCTGGGTCCAGCAGGGAGCGGGTCTGGGTCTGACCAACCACGACCGCACGACCACATCCAACGCGCCCAACGCCGAGCTGGCGTTCCGTCTCGCGCAACTCGACCCCAGCGGCAAGGCCGCCTACGAAACCTCGGCGATGAGGCTGTACGGCTGGGTCAACCACTACCTCTACAACGTCGAAACCAGCCCGACCGACCCCAACGCGCCGAATCCCAACTATGACTCCAGCAAGCCTGCCCTGGTCTTTGACAAGGTCAGCGAAGGGCAGGTCCACAGGACGTTTTGGACCTACAACCAGGGAGCGATGATCGCGGCCAACGTGGCCGCCCACGAAGCTACGAGCGAAGGCGACTACTTGGTGAACGCGGAAGCGCTCGCCAACGCATCCCTCGAACACTTCACCGAGGCGGACTACCTCGAAACCCAACCCGCACCGTTCGTGGCCATCTACTTCCGCGACCTGCTGATCCTCTACGCGGCGACGAGCGACACCACCTTGCAGGCGAAGATCCTCAAAGCCGCCCAGACCTACGCCGACGACGCCTGGAACAACTACCGCAACGGCCAGAACCTTTTCCATCTGCCGTCCTCGCCTGGCTCCTCCTACCGGCTGCTCGACCAGGGCGCGCTGCTTGAGCTATACGCGGCGCTCGCCTGGGAACCGGGCGACTACGACATGCTCCCGTAGGGCCCTCACGACGGCTTTGGTATCGCCTGGATCCCAAGTTCGGTCAGCTTGCGATCCAGCTCAGCGATAGGCGCCGTGTCGACGTAGAAGTCATTCTGCTCAACGATCTTGCCCCACCGCGTTCGCAGCACGAGCGCGGTGCGGTTCTC
>CAJCHW010000049.1 GCA_903970125.1 Chlamydiota bacterium | reverse complement strand
GGTTCGACTCCCACCGTCTCCATATTCCGGCGCATCCCAGGCATCGGTCTGGGATGCCACGCCGTGAACCCGCGTCGGCCTACTGTTAACATCGGTGGATGGAGGGAGGTGGCGGTGAAATTAGGCCGTTGATGCCGTCGCACTGATCGCGACATGGGTTGCAGCGTCGCGGACGCATCCGCGCCCGTTCAGTGGCGTACGGACTGCTAGGTGCGGTAGCGTGCCTCCTGACCTGCGGCGCGTCAGCTGGGGCCACGGGTACATTGCCGGGGGTCGGGACGACAAACGCGCCTGGCGGGGCATCCTTCGATATGGCGGGCGTTGGCGGTGTCCCCGGGGTCAACTATGAACCGGTGACCTCCACGGAACCGATCGACCTCAACGGCACCGATATCCGAGTGGTCATGGGGGCGGGGCACACCTGTACCCCGGTCGAGCTCGAAGACGGACAGGTCTACACGCTGTTCTCAACGACCGGCGGTCTCTCCGGCGAACTCGATAAGGGAACCGGCATCAATGGGTATGAACCGTACGAGAGCGTGCCTCAAGGCGGCACTATCCCGGTGTACCAAGGACTTGGCCTGCACGAATGCGGCGGGGCATGGGAGTCGTACGAACCCGCGCTGCGCATCGAATACAACGAGACCGGCGAGCCTCAGACGGTGACCGGGACCGTCGTTAAGGGATCCACCGAACGCGTGTCCGCGGTGAGGGTCTCGTCGAGTTCTGAACGCCCCGTGACCAACCAGCCGGTTACGCTCACCGCCACCGTGGAAGCAAGCACCGGCGTGCCTTCGGGCACGCTCGCCTTCGGTACATGGCTTGGTGGAACTCCGACCTCCGGCTGCGGACTGCAGCCGGTGACGGAAATCGAAGGCGGATACGGGGCGGTATGTGACACCGTGTTTGCGGCAGACGAAGACCCGTGCTTTGAAGTCCCCGACCCTGGGTGCTATGACGGTCCGGAGCAGTTCGACGATGTCGAATTCCAGCCAGCACCTGGGGTCCGGCTCGAGGGGTCATCGGGAAATATCCGGTTTGACGCCAAGCCGGTGCCCACCGCGACGAGCGTGAGCGTATCCACCCAGACCCCGCTGTTCGGTGAACCGGTCTCATATACCGCGACAGTGACCCCCGAATACCTCGGTGCGGTCCTACCGACTGGAACCGTTGAATTTCGTGATGGCACCCACGCCATCGAAGGGTGTAGCGCACAGCCGCTGATCGCTGCCACCGAACTGGGCGCGTCGTCTGCGACGTGCAGCGTGACATACGGCATCGCCGGCGAGCACGCCATCAGTGCGACCTACACCTATCTGGCAGAAAGCACGCCGCCGTACCGCGACGGCGCAGTGCAGCCGAACTTCCTGGGCTCGACCTCGACGACCCAGGCCGTCACGGTGCAGCCCGCTCCCACGGGATCATCTGTGCATTCCGCCCTCGTGGAAGCTGGTGTTCTGGGTAGCGTCGTAGGCCTCACGCCGGTGTCGGGGAGCACCGACCGACCCGACAGCGCGCTGACCGGCCCGCTGACGCCCGGCGACGTGTCGCTTGCCACCCGGCGGATCGCGGTCCGCGGTGGCAAAACTGCGATTGCGGTACTGCGCTGTAGCGGAAGCCTGGCGTGCTCAGGGACCCTGGCATTGAGCGGTAGGAAGCGCCACGCTTCTCGCCCGTTTGGCGCCGCGGCATTCTTGATCGCCGCAGACAGCACCGAGCGGGTCCCGATTGAGCTCACAGCGGCAGGGAGAGCCGCACTGGATGGGCCAGGAACACCCCGAAGCCGTTGGACGCTCGCCCTAAGGAGCGACACCGCTGGCGCCCCGGTCGCGCAGACCGATCGCGTCGACGTGTTGCGGCGCTGAGCCGTCAGGCCTTCGCCCTGTCGGCGTAACGCTGCCGGGCAGTCCGTCGGGACACTCCGAGGCCCATCGTTCGAAGCTGGTGGCAACCGACATCGCACGAGCTGCCATCGCTGAAGCTGAGCCTCAGCCGGTAGTGCCCCTGCACCTCTGCGGACGTGACCCCTACGAGATCTGTCGTCTCAGCCCAGTTCAACGGCAGCGGGTTCAGGGTCTACCATCCTGCATGTATGGCCAATCACAAGCGAGAGCGACCCAAGCAGCGTCGCGCCGGCTGTCTGCTGTGCAAGCCGCACAAGCTGCCGTCGACGAAGAAGGCCGAACGCAGACGCGGTCGTCGCGACGCAATGCTGCATGAGTTGCGTGCCACGCACAACGCTCCGTAGTCGCCAGCGTTCCGAGATCCGAAAAGCGTCGGCCCGACCCAACCCCGGTGTGCTCACCCGGCGTGTCTCGCTGTGGTTTGGCGTCGCAGGGGCGATCGCTACTGGACTGCTGGCTGGGCCTTTGGAGCCGACGGCATCTGCGTCCACTGGTGCTTTCGTTGCGCTGCCCGCCTCGGGACAGACACAGATGCTCACCGCACGAGAAGGCGCCGTGGCAGCTTCGCTGCCTGACGGAGACGTACTCATCGCCGGCGGATTCACGAGCCTACCCGGCCCTCGGGTTCAGGCTGCCGACTTTTTGCGGAGCGCAGAACTATTTGACGCCGCCACCGACACTTTCACCGCGCTCCCCGAAACAACCGAACAGGAGCTGCACGTCGCGCGAGAAGGCGCCGTGGCAGCCCCACTCACGGATGGAGAGGTGCTCATCGCTGGCGGTTACAACGAAGAAGCCGGCTACCTCCGTAGCGCCGAACTGTTCGACCCCGCCACGGACACGTTCACCGCCCTGCCCGAAGGAAGCGAACACGAGTTGCGCGTACCCCGAGCGGCGGCGGTGGCTGCGTCACTGCCCGACGGGGAAGTGCTCGTCGCCTACGGATGGGAAGGCAGCCCCGAATATGTTGCCTCGCGCGGCCGGGAACTGTTCAACCCGGTGAGCGAAACGTTCACGCCGCTTGCGGGGCTAGCCGACACAGAACTACCTGCTCAGAGGGTGAGAGTGGGAGGCGCCGTGGCCGCCTCACTGCCAGATGGTCGGGTGCTCCTAGCCGGTGGCAGCGGGGGCAACTACACCGAGAGCAGCGCGGAAGTGTTCAACCCCACCGAAGGCAGCTTTGATCTGCTTGCGAAGGGGCCGGGCGAAATGCGGGAAGCGCGAACAGAAGCCGTGGCAGAGTTGCTCCCAGACGGACAGGTACTCGTGGCTGGTGGCGCTTATTACAGCGTCCACTATTCGGCGGTGCTCGATACCGCAGAAATGTTCGACCCAGTCACCGAAAGCTTTGCCCTTGTCGCTCCGCCGACCGCGGCCCGCCGGGCGGCAGTCGGTGCGGCGCTGCCGGATGGCGCGGTGCTGGTGGCCGGCGGCGGGGCCGGCGGTGATGAGAAAGGGCAGGCACTGCGAAGTGCCGAACTGTTCTACTCCGCGCCGCAGGTCACGTACGCAGGAGGCAACTTCGGCGATCAGACCGTCGGCGAGCCGTCGCCAGAATCGGTTTTGACGCTGACAAACGTCGGCGCGCAGGAACTCACCGTCAGCGCCGCCGCGGTGAAAGGCTCTGGGGCAGCAAACTTTGCAATAACTGACGATGGGTGTGCCGGACGCCGGTTGGCCTACGAGCAGGGTTGCACGATCGCGGCGCGGTTTACGCCGACGACGGTCGGGCCACTAACAGCGAGCATCGCGCTTTCAGACAACGAACCATCGCCCACAGAACTGGCGCTCAGCGGCACTGGCGTCACAGCCAACTCGGGCGCTACTGGAGTTACCGGAGCGACGGGAGTAACGGGGGCCGCGGGCGCGGCGGGAACAACGGGAGCGCGGGGTGTCACAGGTGAAACAGGGCCCACAGGTGCCAAGGGCGCGACTGGGGAAGCCGGCGCGACGGGTGCCAAGGGGTCCACTGGGGAAACCGGGGCCGCCGGGCGCCGCGGCCCGCGGGGACGGCCTGGTCGTGTCGAGTTGGTCACGTGCGAGCGCACGCGCGACAAGGCTCGTCACATCCGCCAGCACTGCACCGTCCACGCCGACGGTGCTCCGCTGAGGTTCGCAGGCACAGCGGCAAAGCTCGCGGCGACGATCTCCAAGAGTGGCATCGTCTATGGCAGGGGCTTCGCGATCGCATCCGGTCGAAGCGTTCATCTGGTGTTGACGTCGAGCCGCAGGCTGCCTGCTGGCCGGTACACGCTCACCATCGAGCGCCACCACGAGCAAGTAGCGCGGACCATCACCATCGCTTGAGCTTGGCTGTCGCACGGCGGTTGCAGCAGCTGCACTCGGCTCGGCCGGCGCGAAGGACTTGGCGAGCGGCCGCAACCGACCTCCAGCTCGTGGTATAACCTGGTTATACCGATGAAGACGGCTATCTCGCTTCCAGACGATACGTTCCACCGCGTTGATCGCGCGGCCAAGCAACTCGGCGTCTCGCGCAGCGAGTTCTTCGCTCGTGCCGCTGAGAACTGGCTCGCGGCCATCGATGACGAAGGCACCACACAGGCGATCAATGTGGCTCTTCGTGGCGTCCCGGCCGACGATGAGTTCATCTCTGCTGCCGCGGCCGCTGTATTCGGCGACGACTTACCCGCCTGATGTTGCGGGGGGAGTTGTGGTGGGCGGACTCGGGCCTGCCCCGGGGCTCCGCGCCCGCGCTGCGGCGTCCTGTGCTCATCGTCAGCGCAGATCAGTACAACCGCTCACACCTGCACACGGTGACGGTGGTGGTTCTCACGAGCAATATGCGCCTCGCTGCAGTTCCGGGCAACGTCGCCATATCTGCGGAGATGGTTGGTGTCGAGGCGGACTCCGTGGCCAACGTCACCCAAGTCGCCACGGTGGATCGTGGAGTCCTGGAGGAGCGCATCGGCGCGATGCCCGATTGGGTGATGGCGCAGGTTGACGCGGGACTGCAGCGCGCGTTGGCGCTAGGCCGACCTCGTTAGCGGCCTGCCGCGGAGCCGATGAGGTCACGAGCACCCAGCAAGTGCGCACCGGCGAACGTCGTGGAGCGCCCCAGGTTTCACGTTTGAGGCGGGGACGGTGCGCGCGCTTCGATCGACGTCACGGGCACGCTATCGCCGGGGATGAGGCGCCCGGGATTCCACGGAACCGAGGGTAGATCAAAGCCTTTGTCAAACCCGTGATCGCTCAGTAGCCCTGAGGCATGCCTGTGGGTTTCCTCGAGCCGTCGTTGTCGGCGGAAGTGCTCCAGGACGAGGAAGCTGACGAGCGCGGCGTAGACACACCACACCGAGGTGAACTCCGAGAAGCACACTGGCGTCAATCCTTTGACCCTGCCATCCCATTTTTCGCCGAAAAGGGGTACACGGCTCGGCGAAAGTTCAAGACGGTTCAGGCGCGGACGGCTGTGCACCCGTGGGCGGTCGATCCTCCCCCGTGTGTCCATGTTGTACAACTGCCGCATCGCTACCGCCAGACCAGACGCACGCAAATCCGCAGGCAAGGCGCCCTCGCACGCGCGCGCTCTTGTGTTCCGCGACGAGCGCGACCTGTCTGACCAGCTCGGGGGCATAGCCGAAGCGCTCGCGATTGCGCCGACCTCGTGGGTCCCGTCCGTGCTGGGCCTGCCCTCCTCGTGGGGTTCTGTCCCGTATTCCGAGTACGAGCTGGTCTGGTCCGGCAACGCACAGCGGCTGGCCGGCTACCTGCTGGACATAGGCGTTCCCTCCGTGCCCGGGCGCGCGCCGCGGTGGGTCCCCCGCCGGCTGGCGTCGTTGCTCTGGCATCCGCTGCGCGTGGTCGCACCGACACCCAAGCGCAGTCAGGCCGCAGAGCACCCGCACGAGGCCTGGTTTTTCATCAACGGCATCCTCACCGACGACGCGGTCGCCAGGCTCAATGGCGCCTACCTGACACACCTGTTTGGCCGCCCAGTCACGCTGCTTGAGAACCTCACAGACAGTGCGCCCGTGGACCTGTTGGAGTGCGCCATCGAGCGTTTCGGGGCCTCGTCTGAGCACGTCCACGCGGCCTTCGTGCGCTTGATGACGGCACTGAAGGATCCGACAAAGCGCCGCGTGATCGTGGTCTGCCACTCGCAGGGGACGCTGATCACCGCGGTGCTGCTTGAGCTTCTGGGCCACGTCCACGAACACACGAAGGCAAACCGGCTTTCAGGGGCACACGCCGACGCCATCCACGCAAAGGCGCACGCCGAAGGCGTGCGCGTGCGCCGCGACGAGATCAAGCCGCTGAGCGCGCGCGAGCTCGGCAAGCTCGAGCTCTACTGCTTTGCCAACTGTGCAAGCCACATGCGCTACGTGCGCACCGCCTCGGGCAAGCGACTGCCGTGGATCGAGAGCTACGGCAACGAGCACGACATCGTCGCCAGGCTCGGGATGCTCGCACCCAGTCCCGCGAAGCGCGAAATCGCCATCGACGGGCCACGTTACGAACACTCCGGCGCGTGGGGTCATCTGCTCAACATCCACTACCTGCGCGCGATCGAACAGGCCCAGCTGGTTGAAGGCCAACCCGTGGCGGGCTCCGAACCAGGCGCTCCGTACAGGCTCATCAACGCGGCCGAATTTCCCGAAGCCGCCGCGCCGCGCCTGTTCAGCTACCTGGGCGGCGCCAACAGGCTGCCCTGACCGGCGCCTGCCGATTTCCACGCGGCTGTCCGCTTGGCAGCAGTGGCCCGGCAAGCGCGCTCCCTGCTCGGCTCAGACGTGGGTACTGCGTCGTGCTGTGACGAGCACCGCCACCGTGCTCGAGCGGATCGGCCGCCCAAGTCGCTCATAGATCGCAACGTTCTCGGCCTGGAGGGCTGCACGCTGGTCCGGGGTGATCCGGTGGTAGAACGACAACGTGCCAAGCAGGGCGTTCAGCTCGTCGGCGGTGTGCTTGACGCGAATCGGCACGACCGCGATCTGCACGTCGCCGAACAGGCGGCTGGCGTGGGGCCACACCAGGTCGTGGCTTGCGAGCCACGACCATACCTCCGAGACGTTGTCGCTGCGCTGCTCAGCTCCCGCGACAGTGGCGGCGAGGTCCCTGTATGAGGGCCAATCTGCGGCGACCTCCGGTGCAATCGTTGTCAGCGCCGACAGCAACGCTTCTTGGTCGCCGATGCTGTACCGCTCCGTCAGTCCGCAGTACTGAATGAGTGCGAGCGTTCCCCCGGGAACGAGTACGCGAGCGGCGTTCTGCCAACTGACCTCGGGGTCGATCCAGTGAAACGCGGACGCCGAGAACACGGCCGGGTAGTGGTTTTGGGGAAGCCGCGCGTCCTCAAAGCGCGCGTTCACGAACTCGAGATCTCGAGCGCCTTTGAGGTTTTGCTCGGCGAGCGCGATCAGGTGCTTGCCGGGGTCCAGTGCCGCTACGTGAAGGCCCCGAGCGAGGAGACTGCGTGTGAGCTGACCGCTCCCGCACCCGAGCTCGAGCACCCGGTCATCGCTCCCGATCCCCGCGACCCGACAGGCATGATCGATCAGCTCGTCGGGATACGTCGGGCGGCTGCGGTCATACTCAGCCGCCACCTCATCGAAGACCCCGCCGTGGCGGCGTGCGGCAGCCGTTGCCATACCCGCAACGTACTGTTGCCTCCAGACGAGGATGCCCTGTCGTCGCCGAGATGCGCGTAGAACCTGAAGACGTTGTTCATCCGGACCGCCCTGCGAGGCTGACGGGTGTCAAAGCAACTGCTTACGCGTGATCAGGCCCGGCGCCTGCGCCGACCCGAGCCGATCACCTGTGCTGATCAATCCAGGAGCGGATGGCGCGGGTGTGGGTTATGACCGTCCCGTCGGGCAGCTTGAGCGTCGGCAGCTTCGTTGCTCCGGTCGCCTTGCGCAACTCCTCTCGCGAGCCTTTGCGCAGGAAGGGAATGGGAGCGCCGTGGGCGGCGATCACCTTGTCGTACTCGATGCCTGCGGCGCGGAGCGCCTCTTGCACGCGGCGACACGGATGGCCCCGCGGGCCGCCATCATCGCCGTGGCAAACGAACAGTCTCGGCTTCTCGGTCATCTTCGTCCTCCGGTTTGTGGGCGCGACCGTGAGCGTAGCGTCGCAGGAGGGTCCGCCGGCCGCGTACAAGCGCGACTAATCGGAGTGTCGGTCGGCGTGTTGGGGGAGCATCAGCAGGGAGATCGCGATCGCATTCAGGCTCGCCAAAGCGGACGAGGCGGGGTCAGTTGTCGACGTCGCCGGTCACGCGGGCGTTGCCGCGCGTAAGGATCTCCTTGCCGGCACTCACCTTGAGGGTCGCGTGCCATTCGCTCGGCGGCTTCCCGGTGACCAGGAACTCGTTCGCGACAGCGCGGGCGGTCAAACAGGAGACGCCGACCGCAGTCAGGTTGTTCAGCGCGGCGTGACCGTGACCGCCGGTATGCGGGTATGTGTAGCTCACGGAGCCACAGTCCTTTGGCGCTGGCGGGACCGCAGGCGAGATGAGGTGAACATGACCGGGTGACATGGTGAAGCCGTAACCGGGTTCATTCGTGCAGCGAATCGATGTGACGTTGACTGTGCAGCCGATGCCCTCGCGCTTCCACGCCGAGCCCGGAGCGAGCGCGAGATAAGGCGTGTCAGAGACGAGGTCGTCCTGGCTGATGTCAACGAGCCGCGCGCGACCGGCGCGACCCTGTCCCAGCTGAACGGCGGGGTCACCGATCCCCTGGCCACGGGGGATGCCCGCGGCCTGGCACTGCAGCCCCGGCCACATCCCGTTGAGCGGGGCTCCTGTGCTGGGATCCAGCTGGGTCCCTTCAACCCCTTCGGCGACCCCGCATACAACGGCGTCGCCTTGGGTCGACCAGTTCAGCGTGTCCGATCTTGACGCGGTCACCGCAGCAGGCAGGAGCATCGCCGCCAGCGCGGAACCGCAAGCCGAGAGTGGGATCAGTCGCCTCATCCTGCGAGCCTATCGTGGTCTGCCGCGATTGCTTGGCCGACGAATGGGCCACCGCTATCCGCCGACGCCTATACAGAGCCGGCAGGTCGGGGCACAGCAGATCTGACTGCTGCTTGGGCCAAGCTGACCTCACACCGCGGGCTGTGCAGCCATCAGAGCCTGAGTTTGCGAACGCCTGCCTCGTCGAACCCGAGGTGGTGGCCAACCTCATGACGCACCGTCTGGGTGACATGCAGCCGAAGGCGCTCGGGATCATCTCCGAAGTCGCGTACGAGTGTGTCGCGAAAAATCATGATCTCGTCTGCCAAACCACCGCCGCCGAAGTACGGGGTGCCACGCAGCTTGGAGCCGATGTACAAGCCGTAGGCGTGGTTCTCGGCCCCGCGGTCGGAAACGACGATAGCCACCTGCTCCAGCGCACGTTGGAACTCGATCGGCAACTCGTCCAGCGCTGAACTGACGAGTTCCTCAAATTCTTGCTCGCTGTAATGCTTGTGCTCGCTCATGGCCTTAAAGACTGCGTTGATGGATGCGGCCCCGGCCGCAAATCTGGACACGATCTGCGGTGCCGCGGCCGGCGGCGGTCAAACCGAAGCGACAATAGCGCGGCGAGCGCGGTCTACAGCGACAACGCCTTACCCTGCCGCCTGATCAGGCCCGTCATCGCACGACCGCTCAAACGCGGGTCTCAAAAAGGGGTGTACCGCTCAAGCGCATCGCAGTTGTGGCCGATGGAATCCGGCGGTGTCTGACGACTGGACTTCACATGTCACGAGACCAGCAGTGGCGACTTCCATCAACGCAATCGCCGCGTTGCCGGTGGATGCGGTCACCGCAGCAGGGCGCCCGGCCGAGTATGGACGTTGGACGGCACCAACCAGGACGAGAGTGCGGTGGTGTGCTCTCGCCGTGGTCTTCGCGATCATTTGCGTGTGTGTAGGAATCGCAGCGACCTATGGCGCAATCGTCGGGAACCTTGGGGTCACACGACTGTTGATCGTGCTTTCGTTGACGGCACCCGCTACATACCTCGCTGGCCGCGCGGCGATCCGCATCCCGCGCTCGGGAGTGTCGATCGGCTCCGACGCGGTGATCATCGTGAATCCGTATCTGACGAGGCGCGTGATGCTCGACGACGCTGCCGCCTTCCTGGTCGAGGACCGCGGGGACGGCCAGAATCCGCAGCCTACGATCACGTTGCGCCGCAAACACCAGGTGCTCGACGTCGGGGTATGGGCGCTCAGCCGAGGCACCTTCCTGTCATCGAGGGCGCGGGCGACCGCTGCGCTCCAACCCACGGCCGAGGAGCTCAACGCAGCACTCGAGCGTGCCAGGCGTGAGGCCGAGGAGTCCGGAGCGGGAGCGAACACCAACGCTGCGCTGCCGGCCACGCGCGGGCGCGCCGCAACGTTGGTGGCGGTCCTGATCCTGTCAGTCGCCCTAGTCGTCGGCTGGGTTTCTTGGAAGACGTCGGGCGCAAGCCATTACTTCATCTACCCGTGGCACACGGCCGCGGCGTTCTTCACGATGATCGGAGTCTGCGTAGCGCTCACCCTGGTCATCGCGCTTTGGCAGACGTCGCGAACGCGCATCCGTCGTCGCCGTGGGACGGGCGGGCCGACCGACGGCGCCGACCGCCATCTGGGCCGGTCGCAGGTGTGGGCAGACGGCGTTGAACCTTTGCGGCCGCAGCCTGGAAAGATCAGGGATCGGGACTTCAAGGACCCGTTCGGCGCGACCTGACCGCAGCGAGGGAGGCCTGGGCGACGGGCGCGCGCGGCTCGATGGGGACGGTAGCCAGCAGCGCCGCGACGACGTTCTAGGCTTGCGAAAAGGCCGCGCCCTCGCCCGACCCGGTCGACGGGTGGCGGTGCACGACGACGCAGCCGATGGCGCCCGCGACAGCCGCGATGGCCAGGGCGATGTAGGGAAAGTCGCTGTAAGGCGCGGGCTGTCCCGGCTTGCACAGCTCGATGAACGGCACGACCAGCGTGAGCGCGCCGAGGAGCGGGATGGCAACGTGGCGCAGGCCCGAAAAAGACTGCCGGTGGCGGCGCCACATGAAGACCGGGAGTCCGAGTGTTGTCAGGAGGTAGACGAACAGGATCACGATCGTGCCCATGGTTGAGCACTCGGCGTACAGGTCCACAGGGCTGGTCGATCCCTTGTCAATGCCGGTGACGTGCAGTGCCCACCAGACTCCGATGATCGCGAGTCCTCCCGTAGTCATGACCAGCAAGGCGTTGACCGGGGTGTCGTGCCCGCGGCGCAAGTGCCCGAGCCGCGCGGGTAGCAGCCCCGACCGTCCACCGCCGAACAGCATGCGTGCTTGGGAGTTCGCGGCGGACACAAGCGTCGCTAGCACCGAGACGATCCCGGCGATCCATGCCACGATTGCCAGGCCGCCCAGATAGCGGTCGGCGACCGAAAGAAACGGGACCGATGAGCGCCCGATCGACGAGACGTCGTAGTTGAAGCCCGACACGGTCGCATATGCAAAGACAACAAACAGGGCGGCGCCGATCGCGATCGACATGAACAGAGCCCTCGGAACGGTGCGCGTCGGATCGCGGCACTCCTCGGCGAGTGCCGGACCGTTTTCCCAGCCGATGAGCATGTAGAGGGCAAGCGGAAAACCCGCCGAAAGGCCCGCGAGCCCGCCGCGGAGATGAGACCAGGAGAAGGGCGCGCTGGAGAGGTGATTGCGCCGGTCCACCAGGATCACCGCGCACACCACAAGCATCACGGCCACCTGAGCGAGCACCGCCAAGCCAACCGCAGTGGTGGAGAGCTTGACGCCGCGCGCCGTCAGCCAGATTGCAGCGGCGGTCAGCGCGAGAGTCAGTGGCTCCCACGGTACATGCCACGACAGGTAGTGAGCCACCGTCAGGGTCACCATGCCGCCGGACATCGTGAACACTCC
>CAJCHW010000048.1 GCA_903970125.1 Chlamydiota bacterium | reverse complement strand
GCGCGGGCCGTGAGCGTGCCTGCGGCGGACAGCGCCGCTCCGGCGACGATTGCGGCAACAGCCAGCGCGAGCGGCGCTGGGACGCGCTGGATCAGCGGCTGCATGTGACCTGCTTTCCAGCTGCTCAGGAGATGTTTCCTGCCGACAGCGCGAGCAGCAGCGCCAGCACGAGCCCCAATCCCGCCGCGGGAAGCCAAGCTCGCACGTTGCCGATCCGCGAGCGCGCGCCCTCGGCGAGAAGCACGAGCGGGGCCACGACGGTGCGCGCCAGGATCAACAGATCTCCGCGCAGCGACCGCGAGCGGACGTATTCGACGTCGATCTCGATCTTCTGGGGCAGCACGTGGTCGGTGTACTTTGAGACGGGATCGTCGCCGTTCACCAGCGCACTCTCCCTGAGGAACTGGAGCTGGGCCACGCCGGTGATGCCGGGGGTGACCGTGAGAATCTCGGCATATGCGTCAGCGAACTCCGCGACGAAGCACTCTAGCTCGGGCCGCGGTCCCACGAAGCGCATGTCGCCGCGCAGGACGTTCCAGATCTGGGGTAGCTCGTCGAGCCGAGCCGCCGCCAGGAACCGCCCGATCGGGGTGAAGCGCTCGTCGTCTGCGACCGTGATCGCGGGACCGGTGGCTTCGGGCCGCATTTTGCGGAACTTGAGCATTGAGAACAGATGGCCGTCGCGTCCGACGCGGGTGGACCTGAAGATGACGGGCCCCGGCGAGTCGAGGTACAGCGCGATCGAGATCACCGCACACGCGGCCAGGACCACTGGCAGCATGAGGATCGCCAGCGCAAGATCGAAGATCCGCTCCCTCCTCGAGAGTTCCACGTCTCCACGGACGCGCGCCGCGAGGCTCGCGGGCACCGCCAACTCGTTCCCCGGTGCACTCAAGTGTCGTTCGCCCTTCGTTCCCGTTAAACGCCGGCCGTTACCGGTGGCATCGGTGCTGCGTTCCCCACGCCACCCGAATCCCTGCGAGAGCACCGCGCAGAGTATCACGTCTTGCGACGGGCCTTGGGCCGCTGGATGCCCGTCGTGTCTGGTCGAACCTCAGTCGTCGCCGAGCCCGAGCGTCGCCTCGGCGTGCTGCTCGGGCGTGCCGATGTGGCGCCACCGTGCATCGGTCTCGAAGGCCGCCACGCGATCCCCACACTCGAGCAGCTTGCCGACGAGATCGGGAAACTGGCAGGGACCCTGGGGCAGGCGCTTCAGTGCCGCAGGCTCATAGAGGTACACGCCCATGCTCGCGCTGTACTCGAGCACGGGCTTCTCGCGGTATGCGTGCACGATCCCGGCCTCGTGCTCGATCACGCCGAGGTCAGTCGCGACTCGGGACCGACGCGTGGCGATCGTCAGCGCGGCATCGACCGAGCGGTGAAAACCCAGCATGTCGGCGAGATCGAGATCGGTGAGGATGTCGCCATTGACCACGAGCAGCGTCTCGGTTGGCTCCGGCACAAGCGCAAGCGCCCCCGCGGTGCCCATCTGCTCGTTCTCCCACTGCCAGCGTACCTCCAGCCCCGCGGGGATGGTCTGCGCCTGCGAGAAGTAGGTCTGGATCAGCTCGCCGAGATGGCCGATGCAGACGTCGACGAGGCTGACGCCGCCGCGAGCGAGCCACGCGAGCGTCAGCTCGAGGATCGGGCGGTCCCCGACTGGGACCAGCGGCTTGGGCAGGATCGTCGTGTACGGGCGCAGCCTCGTGCCGAGGCCGCCGGCGAGCACGGCCGCCCTCACGTGAGCCTCGCCGAGCCGTTGCGCGGAGCGGTCCTCACGTGGCGTAGCGGCCCGGGGCGCAGCGGTCGGGGTTTGCCTGGACCCAGTCGAGTGTCGCAGACAGCCCCGTTCGCAGGGCCACCTCAGGCGCCCAGCCGGTGAGCGCGGTGGTGCTCGCGTAGTCGCAGAGCAGCCGCGGCACCTCGCTAGCGGGTGGGCGCACGCGCTCCGTATCGGGCTCGACCTCCAGCTCGCGGCCGACGAGCTCGCCCACCAGCTCGACCAAGGCGCCGACGGAAATGTCCTCGCCGGAGCCGATGTGCAGCGTCGATCCAGGCTCGGTGCTGGCGCCGGCGATCGCGATCAGGCCCGCGACGGTGTCGCCGACGAACGTGAGGTCGCGCCTGGGAGTCAGCAGCCCAAGGCGCACGCGGCCGCCGTTGAGCGCCTGCGAGAGGATCGTCGGCACGATCGCACGCGCAGACTGATGCGGGCCGTACGCGTTGAACGGGCGGGCGATCACGACGGGCAGCGCGAAGGAGCTGGCGTAGCTCTGCATCAGCATGTCCGCGCCGGCCTTGCTCGCTGCGTATGGAGAGCGGGGCGCGAGCGGACATTCTGGCGTGATGGGAAAGGTCTGCGCCACGCCGTACACCTCGCTTGTGGAGACGTGGACGATCCGCTCCACCCCGGCGTCGCGCGCCCCAAGCGCGAGGTTCAGCGAGCCGCCGACGTTGGTCTCGAAGAAGCTGCGCGGATTCACGAACGAGTAGGGGATCGCGATCTGGGCGCCCAGATGGAAGGCGACCTCGACTCCCGCGAGCGCCGCGTCGACCGACTCGCGATCGCGCAGGTCGCCGTAAAGGACCTCGATCGCGTCCGTGTCTGCGTCGTCGAACCAGCCGAGTGTGCCCCGGTCGCCTCGCGAGTTGTAGCGGCACAGGGCGCGCACGCGCGCCCCCGCCCTGTTCAGCGCTACGGCGAGATGGCCCCCGATGAAGCCGCCGGCTCCCGTCACGAGCGTGTGCCGACTGTCCCATTTGTACACGCGCGCTCACGATACTCGGCGCCCTCCGGTCGCGCCGGCCGCCCCCGCTCCCGGCGATCACGTACCGTCCAGGCGATGGCCGAGTGGGTCGTACCGCTGAGCGATCTGAGCTTCACCCCCGAGGAGGTGGAGGCCGTGGCAGACACCTACCGCTCGGGCTGGCTGTCGCAGGGCCCCAAGGTGATGGCGTTTGAGGCGGCGTTCGCCGAGCACGTGGGCGCTCGCCACGCGGTCGCGGTGGCCAGTGGGACCGCGGCGCTGCAGCTGATCTGCTCGGGGCTCGGCTTGGGCGTGGGGGACGAGGTCGTGGTCCCGTCGCTGACGTTCGCGGCGAGCGCCGCCGCCGTGGTCCACACGGGCGCCACGCCGGTCTTCGCGGACATCGGCGCGGTCCAGCGCCCGTGGCTATCCGTCGATGAGGTCGAAGGGGTGCTCAGCCCGAGGACGCGCGCGATCCTCAACGTCGCCTATGCCGGGCACCCCGGCGAGTCGCTCGCGCTCAAGGAGCTCGCGCACTCTCGCGGCCTCGCCTTCATCGAGGACGCCGCGCACGCGCTCGGGACGCGCGAGGGTGGGCTGCACGTGGGAACGATTGGGGTTGCCGGGGCGTTCAGCTTCTTCGCGAACAAAAACATGGCCTTGGGCGAGGGGGGGATGCTCGTGACGAGCGACCCCGAGCTCGCAGTAGTGGCGCGGCTGGCGCGCTCGCACGGGCTGAGCACGGACACATGGGCGCGTCACGCCGGGGCCGAGGTCGACTACGAAGTGCTCCAGCCCGGGTTCAACTACCGCCTGGACGAGGCCCGCGCCGCCCTGGGAGCGCTCCGGCTACGACGCCTCGGGGCCGGCAACGACCTCCGCGCCGCCGCCGCCGCGGTCTACACACGGGAGCTCTAGTCGATTGAGGGGCTCACGCCCGCGATCGCGTGGGGTGCACACAGCTCCTACGCGGTGCACATCTACCCGCTCGTGCTCGACCGGCGGCTCGACCGGGGGGCGTTCCGCGCGCTGCTACGGGCGTCCGGCGTGCAAACGGCGATCCACTACAAGCCGCTGCATCTGACAAAGGCGTTCGCCAGATACGCTCGCCACCCTTTGCCCCACACCGAGGAGTACGCGCGCCGGACCGTGACGATCCCGCTGTTTGAGGGCATCAGCGAGTTGCAGCAGGCGCACGTTACAGCGGCGATCGACGGGGCGAAGCGCGCCCTGCTCGCCTGACGCCATACGTGCCTGACGCCATGCTACGGTACCCTCATTAAAACTTCACCGGGCCGGGTTGCGTGGTGCCTGTGTCGCCGCCCAGGCATTCCGTGTGGCACCGGACACCGAAAGGAAAAACATCATGGGAACGCGGATTGCGAAGCTGGTAATCATCGGCACGATCGGAGCATTGGCGCTCGCGCCGGCCATTGCGGGAGCGTACTCGGTTCCCGGCAGCCCCGGGAGCCCGGGCGGCAAGCCGACGAAGCCGAAGGGCGGCTCCGGCACCTCCAAAAGCGGCGCCGCCGACGTAGCCCTCGAAATTGCGGGTAACACCGGGAGCGAGCTTGCCAACAAGGGCTCGTTCACCGTTAAGGTGAAGGTCCCGACGGCTGGAGTCCTGGAGTGCAAGACCAGCAGCGGCGGCACGTCCCTAGGCTCCGCGTCGGGCACGGCGAAAAAGGCGGGCACCCTCTCGCTGACCGTGAAGTTCAGCGCGAGCGGCATCGCCCTGCTGGAACGCGACAATGGGAAGGCGATCCCGGTGACTGTCGCGTGCGAGTTCAAGCCGAAGAAGGGCAAGAGTTCGACCTCGACCTCGACGGTCACGCTCGACGCGTAGCAAAGGAAGCCCGCGGCCAGCGGGGCCCCCCGAACGCCGAGGACCAAGCCTGGGCGTTCGGGGAATGCGCGACTTCCAAGGCCACAACCGAAGGCCTGCCCAAGCAAGGGGGCCTTCGGTGTGCCCGGCCTTGGCCTGACCGGTCCGTCTTAGTTCTCGGCCGTCGACTTCTCCGTGCCGACTCTCGCCGCCGTTTTCGCGATGCGCTTGCCCGCGTCCATTCCTGCGCCGGCTGGCGCTATCCCTGCTGAGCCGTCGGCCGCACGAGGATCTCGTTGACGTCCACGTGCGGCGGCTGTGAGACGGCGTAAATAACTGCGCGTGCAATGTCATCGTCCTGGAGTGCGACGGTCGGCCGCTTGTCGAAGAACGGCGTGTCAGTCATGCCGGGCTCGATTAGCGTCACGCGGATGCCCGTACCTTCCACATCCTGGCGCAGAGCCTCGCCCATGGCCGTCACCGCGTGCTTGGTGCACGAGTACATCGAGCCGGGCAACGCGCGGCGCCCGGCGACACTGGAGGTCAGCAGCATGTGCCCGCGTGAGTCCTTGAGCGCCTCAAGCGTCGCGCGGATCGTCAGGGCGGCGCCGTAGACGTTTGTGAGAACCATCTCGCGCCAGTGCTCCGGCGTGTCTGAAAGAAAGCCGCGGGGACCGCCGAAACCGGCGTTGGCAAAGGCGACGTCGATGTGGCCGAACGCTTCCAGTGCGTCGGCGACCATGCGCTCCTGGTCGGCCCACTCGGTCACATCGCAGGTGATGGCAAGCGCCTGCTGTGACCCGCCGAGCTCATCGGCCAGCCCCTGCAAGCGGACTGCCGATCGCGCAGCCAGGACCACGCGCCAGCCCTCGGCGCGAGCGGCGCGTGCCGTCGCCGCGCCGATTCCCGAGGAGGCGCCAGTAATCAGCATCACGCGCTCAGCGTTCTGTGGGTCGTTGCTCACGGCTGGCCGTTGCAGTAGAGGTGCACCGGTGATCCTCAGCGCGTCGTCTTGGATGGGCTGGGGCTGCGGGCGAGCATGCCCACAAGCGCCCCCCCGCTTGCCGCGGCGAGCGCGCGCAGCTGCTCGGCGGTGGCGCCGTGTGTGACGGCCGCCACCACCAACGACGCCACGAGCATTACGGCAAGCAGAGCCGGCGCCACAAATGACGCCCAGTAGCTGACTGAAGTCTTGTCGGTCGGCGTGGCCGCGTGCCCCGTACGCGCGGCCTTTGCTTCGGCCCGGTTGTCACTGGCCACCTGCTTCTGGATCGGGGACGGCACGAGGATGCCCACGAGCGCGCCGCTGAGCCCCGCTCCGATGGTCCAGTATTCCTGGGTCAGCGTGTGTCCGGATGCCCCCACGATCGCGGCACCGAGCAGAAACGCGAACAGTCCCAGGCTGATCCCTGCGACAGCGATGCGGTAGCCCCAGACGTCGTGTGGCGCGTCCGCCGCCAACTGTGCGCCCGGCTCCTTCTGCGCGCTCTGGTGGTCGTTGTCCTTGGGCACCGAGCGTGACCGTATCAACAGGTCCGGCCGGTGCCGCGTGCGAGACCCGACCCGCCTTCAGACGCCGACCTCGGCTGTGATCCTCCCGGCGTTGACCGCCTCAGCAAGCGCGTGGAAGTCGCGCCTGTTCTGCTTGGCGTAGGCCTCCGAGAAGGCGAGTATCGCCCGGTCAAAGACGTTTCCACTGCCGAGGTAGGAGGCGATCGCGATGCGATCCCCCGTGCGTGCATGCGCGCGCGCCAGCGTCCAGCCACAGAGCTGACCGTAGGTGGCCATTTCCTTTGGCAGCATCTGTTCGACTTCCACAGCGCCCTTGGAGTCCTTGAGCTGGCGGCCGTAGAAGTCGCGCTGGTCGCCGTCAACGCCGGAGGGGACGTGAAGCCATCCGAGGAAGATGTCGCTGCTGGCTTGCATCAGATGCTGTCCTGTGACGACGCGCTCGCCGTGATTTTGGAATTCGCTTGGCGCGATGAACTGCTCCAGCACCGAAGCCTCTGCCTCCTTGAGTTGCAGGAACAGTGGATCCTGCCCGTCGGAGCCCATCAGCAGCGCGATCCACGCGCGCGTGCCAACACTGCCGACTCCGACGACCTTGCGCGCGAGGTCGGTGAGCTGGAACTGCTCGAGAAGCAGGCGCCGGTCATATTGCAGCGTCGCGCGGTAGGAGCGCAGAATCGCGTGCACGCCGTCGAACATTTCGTCGCGTTCTGTGCCTTTGACCAGATCATCGATCGGCACCACCAGCGGCGGCTGAGCGACGATGCGTGCGTGCCCGTTGACCTCATGCGTGAGCTTGGCAAACACCGAGGAGCTGCCACGCGTGCGTGCCTTGGCGACGCTCTTCTCGGTGCGTTTGACAGCCTGCGTGTTCAGTACCGACCCCAACTTGGTCATGGCGCTTTTTACGTCGAGGTGCGCGTACCAGACGTCGAGGTTCTTCATCGAGGCAAAGTGCGCCATCGCGGTGCGGTACTCCTCGACTGTGGCCAGCACAACCTGCTCCTGGTCCTTGACGGAGAAACCGTTCTGTTGCGCCGCGATCAGCATGCTGACCGCGAGCCGCTTGACGTCCCACTCCCAGGGCCCCGGCAGGGTCTCGTCGAAGTCGTTGATGTCAAAGACAAGCCGGCGCTCGGGCGAGGCGAACACGCCGAAGTTCGATAGGTGCGCATCGCCACAGCACTGCACCGTCAGCCCCGTACGCGGCGTGTTTGCCAGGTCTGCGGCCATGATCAACGCGGCGCCACGATAGAAGGCAAAGGGCGAAGTGAGCATACGGCCGTAGCGGATCGGAACCAGCTCCGGCACGCGCGTCTGCGCCTGGCGTTCCAGCAGCGCGATCGGGTCGCCGCGGTCCGCCGCCGGCTCAAAGGGTCCATGGCTTGAGCGCGGGCACTCGTGTCGAGCGGCCTTGCCGCGCGCTTCGCGCTCAGTCTTGGCCAGGTGCTTTACCGCCGCCGGTTGGCCCTTGGAAGCGACAGCCATACAACGACGATATCCGCCGCGGCCGGTCCGGCTTGGAGTCCGGCTGTTGGTCTGGCTGCCGGCAGCGCGCGCGGGTTGCGCTAACGGCCGTCGACCGGGTCGGCGACCACGGTGTCGAGCGCTCCCTGCGCGGCTCCCGACGCCGCCGCGCCGCCGCCGCGCCCACGCAGGATGAATGCGAGGCCCACAGCGATGATGGCGCCGACAAGCGGCCCGGCGACGTAAGCCCAGTAATCATTGAAGCACCCGCCTATGAGATCGGGGCCGAACGTGCGCGCGGGGTTCATCGAGGCTCCCGAGATCGGGCTTCCCCACAGGCCGGCAAGTGCGATGTACGCGCCCACACCGAGGGCCCCGATGATCCCCACGTTCTGCGCGCCTGACGCGGTGCCGAGGATCACGCTCACCAGCCCCATTGTGAGCACCGCCTCCATCGCAAATGCGGCCGCGCTGGAATAGGTGGCGGCGGGGTAGTTGGAGCCAAATGTGGTCGATACGTCGACGACCGCTCGCAGAAAGAGCGCTGCCAGGGTCGCGCCCACCAGCTGCACGACGATGTAGCCGGGGACCCGGCGCCAGGGGAAGTCCTGGCGCAGTGCGAAGGCGACGCTGACGACGGGGTTCAGGTGGGCGCCCGACACCTTCCCCATGAACAGGATGATTGCCATCACCATCAGCCCGGGAGCGACCACCGCGGCGGTGCGGCTGATCGTGTCCGGGAACGCGTGGCCGATCATGCCCCCGCCTGCGGCCACGAGCACCAGTAAAAATGTTCCGTAAAGCTCCGAGAAAAGCCGCCGCCACTCCTGGTTTGGATCCTGGAAGTCCTCGGCGGGATAGACGACACGCCGATCGATCAGATCGACGATCGCTTCCTTGAGGTAGCGATCGGTGCTCACGTCTCCGCCACCGGGGAGCGCACAACAGCGACGCGGTCCAGCCAGCGACCGAAGAGCGAACGTGCGAGGCCGACCATCTCCGCCTGCGCGTTTGAGACGGCGTCGATCAGCGCCGGCAGCGCCTCGTCGCCGCGCAGCTGCGCCAGGCTTTCGGCGTACGCCGAGACATCACCCCAGTCAGTCACGAGACCAGCGTCGACCTCGAGGTGAAACTGGAGTCCGTATGCACGCTTGAAGACAAATGCCTGCTCGGGGTACTGCCCTGAGGAGGCCAGCCGCACCGCGCCTGCAGGCAGCTCCCAGGTGTCGCCGTGCCATTGCAGCGCCTCAAAGCGGGCCGGCGCGCCGGCAAAGACGGGATCGCTCGCGGCGGCAGCGGTGAGCTCGATCGACAGCACCCCCACCTCGGGTGCCGGCCCGGGCGCCACCGCGCCGCCAAGGCTTGCCGCCAAAAGCTGCGCGCCCAGACAGACCCCCCAATAGGGCACGTTGTTCTGGACGGCACGCGAGATCAGTTCCTTCTCTGGGCGCAGCCACGGGTGTTGGCTCTCGTCTGATGTGCCCATGGGACCCCCCATCACGATCAGAGCGCCGACCTCGCGCAGCTCCGGCAGCGGGTCGCCCGCATAAAGGCACACGTCCTCAAACGCGATGTCACGCGCACGCAACTCGTCTCCGTACGCCGCCGCCGGCTCGCAGTCGATGTGTTGCAACACGAACACGGCCGTGCCGTCCTCAGGCGCGATGCTACGTTTGATCTCGAACCCTTGTTAGTGCGTAACAGTTTGCACATAGAGCATATCGCTGGGTGCGGGAGCAACCGGTGAGCGGCCCAGACCAGACGCCCCAGCAGCCGGGGTTGGTGGGGCGCGTAGCCCGCGTGACCGCCAAGCACCGCCGCGCCGCCGTGATCGGCTGGCTGATGGTGCTGGTAGCCGCGCTGGGCGCATCAGGCGCGGTCGGCACTGAATTCTCCAACAACTTCTCGTTGCCGGGGACCGAATCGCAGCGTGCCGCCAACCTGCTCAAGCGCAACTTCCCCGCGCAAGCCGGTGATTCCGACCAGATCGTTGTCGCTGCCGCGCGCGGACTGGTCAGTGAAGCGGCGATCCGCGGGCCCGTGACCGCGATGTTGACCAAGGTCGCTGCGCTGCCGCATGTGACCGGCGTGGTCAGTCCCTACTCCGCCAAGGGGGCCAACGCAATCTCTCCCGATGCCAAGATCGCGTTCGCCACGGTCACCTTCAACGAGCGCGCAAACCTGCTGCCGACGACGTCCGTCGAAAAGGTCGTCTCGACCGCCAAAAGCATCGCCTCGCCGCGGCTGCGTGTGGCGCTTGGCGGCCAGGCGATCGAACAGGTGCAGAAGCCGTCATTGGGAGCGGCGACGGGCATCGGGTTGCTGGCAGCAATCGTCGTCCTCGTGATCACGTTCGGATCCTTTTTGGCGATGGGGCTGCCGATCATCACGGCGCTGCTGGGGCTGGGGACGGGCATCGGCCTGGCGGGATTGGCCTCGCATCTGATCGGCATGCCGGACTTCTCAACGGAGCTCGCGGCCATGATCGGCCTGGGCGTGGGGATCGACTACGCGCTCTTCATCGTCACCCGTTTTCGCGAGAACTTCATCGCCGAACGTGATGTGCAGAACGCGATCGCGGGCGCCATGGACACCGCCGGCCGCGCGGTCCTGTTCGCCGGCACGACTGTGATCATCGCGTTGCTGGGCCAGTTCGCTTTGGGCGTCGAGTTTCTTTACGGGCTGGCGGTGGCGTCCGTGCTGGCCGTCCTTATGACCATGCTCGCGGCGCTCAGCGTGCTGCCCGCTCTGTTGTCCCGCTTCGGCGAGCGCATCGGTAGCACTCGTGCCTCGCGGCGCCATGCCCGCCGCGCAAGCGCTGCGCCCGGCCAGCCGACCCCTGCCGTTGCCGGCTCGACGAGCGGATTTTGGGCGCGCTGGGCGGGGGCCATCGAACGTCACCCTTGGCCCGGGGCGATCGTGGGCATAGCGATCATGCTTGCACTCGCCTCGCCGGTACTGGCGCTTCGTCTGGGTAACAGCGATGCCGGCAACAACCCACCGGACCAGACCACACGTCAAGCATTTGACCTGCTCGCCAAGGGCTTTGGTCCGGGCTTCAACGGGCCTCTGCAGGTGGTCGCAAGCCTGCCGCGCGCGGGCGACACCGGCGCGCTGGCGGCGATCGCGAGCTCGCTGCGGGGGACCGCGGACGTGGCCTCCGTCGCCCCCCCACGCGTGAGTCCCGTCGGCTTGACCGCCGTCTTCAACGTTTATCCACGTTCGGCGCCGCAGGCGCTCGCGACAAGCACCCTTGTGCATCTGCTGCGCGACACCAAGCTGCCGCCGCTGGCCGCGGCCACGAACACGACGCTGCTCGTAGGTGGCACCACGGCACTGACAATCGACTTCACACATGTGCTTTCCAGCAAGCTGCCGCTGTTCATCGGCGTGGTAGTGCTGCTGTCGGCGCTGCTCTTGCTCGTGGTCTTCCGCTCGCTGGTGATCCCGCTGCAGGCGGCGTTCATGAACCTGCTCTCGATTGGCGCCTCACTGGGCATCGTGGTGGCGATCTTCCAGTGGGGGTGGCTGGGCGGTTTCTTCAATGTAAAGGGCGCGCCGATCCAGGCGTTTATCCCTGTGATGTTGTTCGCGATCGTCTTCGGCCTGTCGATGGACTACGAGGTCTTCCTGATCTCCCGCGTGCACGAGGAGTGGACCCGCACGCACGATGCGCGCCGGGCCGCGTCACTCGCACTGGCTTCAACGGGCCGGGTGATAACGGCCGCGGCGACGATCATGATCTGCGTGTTTCTTTCGTTCGTCGCAGGCGGCGAACGCGTGCTCGAGCTGTTTGGCCTAAGCCTCGCAAGCGCAGTCTTTCTCGACGCCTTCGTCGTCCGCTGCTTGCTGTTGCCCGCCACCCTGCAGATACTTGGCGGGTTCACCTGGGCGCTTCCCGGCTGGTTGGGCACGCGGCTGCCGCACATTGCCATCGACCGCGGCACCGGCACCGTGCCCGCCTTGGAGGAGGGCGTGTAGTGTCGTTTGCGGGCACGCCGTCACGACAACCGAAAGTGGGAGATAGATGTCCGTCTACAGCATGAAGAACCTGAAGGACGTGGAGGACCTTGCCGGCGCCCGGATGCCTGGGCTTGAGGGGCGTTTCGCACGCGAGTACCTGGACTCGCGCGAACTTGGCGTCAGTTACTTTCGCTACGCGCCGGGTGTTCGCCCGGGCGTTGGCCATAGCCACAGCGAGCAGGAGGAGGCGTACGTGGTCGTCGGCGGCTCCGGCCGCATCAAGATCGACGACGAGATCATCGACCTGCGCCAGTGGGATGTCGTCAGGGTGGCGCCCGAGGCCGTGCGGGGCTTTGAGGGTGGGCCGGAAGGCCTTGAGCTGATCGCGATCGGCGGCACGCGGCCGGAGGGTGGCGATGGCGAGATGGTGGTGGATTGGTGGACCGACTAGGAGCGCATGACAACCGATTGGAACGCGGAGGGCATGCTGGACGGGCTGGAGGGCGACGCCCGCGCCGAGCGCATCGAGATGCTCGATCTACTGCACTCCTCGGGGTTCAGTCTTGAGGATCTGACCCGGGCGGCCACCGAGGACAGGCTTGCGCTGCTGCCCGTCGAGCGTGTGCTGACGGGAGACCCGCGCTACACGCTCGCGCAGGCAGCCGAGCGCGCCGGCGTTGACGAGCCGTTTCTTTTGTCCTTGACCACGGCGCTTGGGCTCCCCGTTCCGGCCGCCGACGACGTGGCCTTTGACGAGGAAGCCGTCGATGCGGCGCGTGCCGCGGCGCGCTTCAGGCAGGCAGGCCTTCCCGACGCCGGGCTGCTTGAGCTCGCGATGATCCTGGGCGACGCGATGATCCCCGTCACCGAGGGGATCCGCAGGCTTGTGGGTGAGTCCCTGTTGCATGCCGGCGACACCGAGCAGGAGCTCGGCGTGCGTTACGAGCGCGCAGCGCTTGAGCTGTTGCCGCTGCTGGGATCCCTACCGCAGTATGTACTCAGCGTGCAGTTGCGCGAGCAGGTCCGCCATGACGTTGTCGGCGGTGCCGAGCGAGCGTCGGGCCAGCTGCCCGGCACAGTCGAGATGGCGGTGGCGTTCGCCGATCTTGTGGGCTTCACGAGCCTCGGCGAGCGGGTCTCCGGCGCGGAGCTGGCGCGCATGGCCGCGCAGCTTTCGACGCTCAGCCGTGGCGTGGCCCGGCCACCGGTGCGATTCGTCAAGACGATTGGTGACGCCGTGATGCTGGTTTCGCCCGAAGTCGGCCCGCTCGTGGGAGCGATGCTCGAGCTTGTCGATGTCGTGGAGGCCGAGGATGATCTCCCTTCGCTGCGCGCCGGCGTGGCTGTGGGGCCGGTGATCAATCGCTGGGGCGATTGGTACGGGGGGGCTGTCAACCTCGCAAGCCGGGTGACCGAGCACGCGTTGCCGGCGAGCGTGCTCGTGACCAAGGCCGTGCGCGAAGCTGCCGGCGAGCAGTACTCGTGGTCACGCGCCGGCTCGCACAGCTTCAAGAACGTCAGTGGCCGCGTCTCGCTGCACAGGGCACGGCTACGCGGCCCCGAGCGGCGTCTCGGCGACACTAACGCGACAGCGGCAGCCGGCGACGACGGACCTCGCCCGCGATTGAAAGCCGGTATAACGGCATCCGTCCGTCGATCCCCTTGAGGCTGCGCCGGCGCTCGCGAGTCCACGTAAAGCGGCTTGCGGATTTGGCTCGTGTCGGCGCGTCGGCAAGGATCGCGCGCGGTTTGGCTATGTCCGCGATACGGCTGGCGCGGTTGACCGTGGCGCCGAACCAATCACCCATACGGAACACGGCCGGCCCATAAGCGGTGCCGGCGCGCAGGGTCGGGAACTCCTCGCCCTCGCCCTCAACCTTCTCGGCTAGCTCGCGCTCGGCATCCAGCAATGCGTCCAGATCGGTGGATACGAACATGCCGGCGTCACCAATCGTCTTAACCAGTTCGACCGGCGGCTGGGCGACCTCGATGCACAGTGTCGCCATACGCGTACCCAAGGCGCCCACGTGCTCGGTCCCCACGCGCTCGCCGAGCTTGGTGAAGCCGGAGAGATCAGCGAAGCACACGCCGACCTCGCGCGGATGGCTGAGCGTTCCGGCTTCGCGCTCGGCGCGGCCGATCACATCGCGTGTGGCCTGCTCGCGGATATGAATCCGAAGGGCCTGCTCGAGCAGTGGCGCAAGCTGCGGCGCGAGCTCCTCGACGGCGGCAACGTAGCGCATGCCCAGCTCGTGCTCGCTGTCGCCAGGCTGCATCAGCGCATCGCCGATAAACGAGCGGATCACGCTCGCCGTCTGGGCAAGCGATTGGCCGATCACGCGCGCGACATCCAGCAGCTCGCGGCGCGGCAGCCCGGCGGTTAGAAAGATCGCCAGCGCTTGAGCTGTGTGCAGGTCCTCCTCGGAGAACGCCCGCTCGCGAGGGTGGGGATTGGGATAGCCAAATGCGAGCAGCACCGCCCGCAGATAAGGCGCCGGCACGCCCGACTCCCGCGCCAGTGCGGTGAGTGTGTAGCGCCGCTGGCTGGTCATCGCGAACTCCAGCGGCAGCGTGGAGAGCCTGTCCTCGCGTACCGCCTCAAGCAGCTGTTCGACCGAGGCGCCGTGGGCGAAGCAGTAGCGCAGGAGCTCGCCGCGGGCTTCACGCTCGGCCGGGGTCGTCGCGCCGGCGTAGAGCCGTTTGTCAGCCAAGGGATCCGTGCGGGCTCTGGGCATGGTGAGGTTCTATAAAGGCTAAAGCCCTCGGCTACGGCGCCGCAGGGCAGGCGTCAACGGTGGCTAGATCGCGCGCGGCGACTCGCCCCTGGCCCGCTGCTCGCTGAGCGCCGTCCAGATCTCCGCCAGGGGTGGGTCGTGGGGAGGTGAGCGCCGGATGAACAACCGTGGCGGGCTCGTGCGCGCACGAGCAATGAGCTCATCCAGCGCGTCATCGATGTCGCCGGCCAGCAAGTCCACATCGGGCAACATCTCGCGGTCGGCATAGACACCGAAACACGCCTTGTCGCCCACCGTGATCATCCCGATCGACAGCGCATGATGTTCTGAAAGCGGAACGACCGGGTACACGGCCTGAAGCGGGCTGCCCATCAAAAAGAGCGGACCTGGTGGGCCAGGGATGCTTGAGAGCGTGAGGTTGAACGTGCGCGGGCTGGCGACAATGCGGGAGATCGCCTTCTGCACCAGCGCCGGTGTGCGCTGGGCTGCCCGCAGCGCGACATCTGCGCCCTCCGGCTCGCCGTCGCGCTTGCGCTGTCCCATCGCGGCATGGACGCTGTAGAGCCGCCGCAGCGGATTGGGCTCGTCGCAGGGCAGGTCCACGAAGACAAACGAAATGCGGTTGCCGAGTAGCTCGTCGGATGTGCGCACGCTCACAGGGATCATCGCCTTGAGCGCAGTCGGGTCCTCGCCGCGGCGCATCAGGTAACTTCGCATCCCTCCGGCCACAGCCGCGAGCATGACGTCGTTGACAGTGGTACCAAATGCGCGCTTGACTGCCCGCAGGTCTTCGAAGGGCCGCTCCACCCACGCCAGCCGCCGCAGCGGCGACAGCGGCGCGTTCAGAGCGCTCTCGGGCGCAGGGCGCAATGCGTTGCCAAGCGCTCGGGCCACGCGCACCGCGCCTGCTGCGGTCTGCTGTCCCGCGCGCGCCGGCGACGCCAGCAAGCGCGCCGAGGCGCTCAGGAGGTCCAAGCCGTCGGCAGCGCGATCGCGCAACGCGCGCGCCAGCAGCAGCTCAGAGCGCGGCTCCGGCGCCGCGCCCCAGTCATCGGACTCTGATCCCGGAACCTCGGGCGTGGCGTCAAGCAGCAGCGAGCCAAGTTCAAGCGCCGCCATGCCATCGACCATGCAGTGATGCAGCTTGCCCACGAGCGCAAAGCCCTGCTGGTCTGCGTCATGGCAGATCCACATCTCCCACAGCGGCCGGTCTCGCCGCAGCGGCACTGACATGACCTCGTCGACCAGACACTCAAGCGGACCCGGAGCCCAGTACACATGCCGTTCGACCGAGAACGCGGCGTCGTCTACCCACTCCGGCGCGTGCACCGCAAAGGGCACGGGTGCGAGCTTCTGGCGGTAGCGCGGGGCGTGCGTAAGGCGCGAGCCGATGTGGGCGCGCAGAGCGGCAAAGGTTGGTGCCTGCAATCCCGCCGGCGCCACGAAACGCGCCACCCAACCGACGTGCATGTGTGCCGCCGGTGTCTCGACCGCCAGAAAGGACGCGTCGAGACCCGAGAGGCGTGCGTTGCTCACAGTGCCGGCACCAACTCGGGAGCGAACCGCAATCCACCCGCCCCTGCTGTAGCCGTGGCCCTGCGGGACGGCGACGTTGCCGCGCGCGCCGCTACGGTGCTGTCGCGCCACGGCTGCTCTCGCCCCCAGTCGGTGGCCAATGCGTACTCGATCAGGCGGTCGAAGTAGCTCTTCAGCGGCGAGCACGTGATCCCGGTTGACCGCAGCGCCACCCGCGTACGGCGATCGTCGAAGGTGCCCTTGGCGGCAAAGTAGGGGAAGAACACCTCCGAACGCTTGAGCGTGCGACGGAGCCGCTCATCGCGGCTAAGGCTCATCAAGACGGGGTGCACGAGGCGCTGGTAGAGCCGCGGATCCACGAGTCGCGGAGGCGGACGTCCAAAGAAGCGGCATGCGAGCTCGACGATCTCGCCCACGCTGGAGGTGTGTGACCCCGCAGTCAGGTTGAACGTCGTGCCCTCGGCCTCGCGTGCCCCAGTGAGCGCGAAGATGGCGTCGGCGACGTAGTCGACGGGCACCACGTCCACCGGCGTATCGGCGCGGGCGGGCAGCGCGGAATAGGCGCCGCCCGCGAGCGCACGCAGCGGCCAGTAGAGCACGTTGAACGAGGTGGTGAACCCGGACTCGCGCTCGCCCACGACGATGCTCGGGCGCAGCACCGTGACGGGCACCCGCTCGCGCGCTGAACCCACCATGCGCTCAGCCTCGAACTTTGAACGCTCGTAGGGGTTGCGGAAGCTCTGGCCCACGCAGAGGTCGTCCTCGGAGAAGCAGCCGTCGTGTTCGCCGCAGACAAACGCCGTTGACACATAGGACATTCGCCGCAGGCCCCCGCGCATCTGACAGCGTTCGGCAAACCTGAGCACCGTGCGGGTGCCCGAAACGTTAATTGCCCGCGACTCGTGCAGCCCGAGCGAGAACGAGACGGAAGCTGCTCCGTGCACGATCTCGGAGACCCGCTCGGCCAGATCGTCGACCTTTGGTCCCAGTCCGAGCGCGGGCCGAGTGATGTCGCCGCGAACGGCAATAGCACGCCCGGCAAAGGGATGGACGGGTCCGTACAGGCGGGAGAGCGTGAGCTCGAGGCGTGCCGACGCCTCGCGGCGGTCGCGCCCTCGCACGAGCACGTACACCGGGCGAGTGGTCCGCTCCAGGTAACGGGCGAGCACCTGCATGCCGATGAACCCGGTCGCCCCGGTCAGGAGCACGCCATCGCAGGTGGGCGTGTCGACTGTGTCCGCCGTCAGCAACGCCGAGCGTCTCCCATAGGAGGCGCTGTGTGGTGGCGTCTATGAGGTGGACGTACCATGGTGAAGGTTTGCAGCTGTAAGCCGGCCTGCTGACGCAGACAGGCGGTGACCCGACCGCCGGAAGCTACCGGGCCGGCATGACAGAACTGTGGGCCTGCGTGGTGTGGCCGTGTGTGCCGGACCGCCGGTGAGTCTCTGATCCAGCGCCAACATCACGACGCCAACTGCATTCATGACGGCATCTACAAGACCACTGTGATGACGGCCGGCTCGCGCGTACGGCGCCGATGAGCGCGCAGCCACCGGAGGGCGGCATCCGCTTTTCCAGTGCCACCGGTCGCTGGGTGCTCGCTATCGCCGTGCTCGGTTCGGGGATGACCGCCCTGGACGGCACTGTGGTGAACGTTGCGCTACCGCATATCGGCCGCGATCTGAAGGCGTCCACTGGAACGTTGCAATGGATTTTGGATGGCTATCTGCTGACGCTCGCGTCGTTGATTCTGCTTGGCGGCTCGCTTGGCGACCTGTTCGGGCGCAGGCGCATCTTTGTGATTGGAACCGTGCTCTTTACAGGCGCGTCGCTTCTGTGCGCGCTTGCCCCGACAGCGAGCGCGCTCGTCGCGGCACGGCTGCTGCAGGGCGTCGGTGGCGCGCTCTTGACGCCGGGGAGCTTGTCGATGATCGAGGCCAGTTTCGCTCCCGCCGACCGAGCGCGCGCGATCGGCGCGTGGTCGGGCCTCGGTGGCGTCGCCGCTGCGCTTGGACCGCTGCTCGGCGGCTACCTCGTGGGAGCCGTGTCCTGGCGCGCGATTTTCGTGATCAACCTGCCGCTGGGCGCATTCGTGGTTGCCATGGCCGGCCGCCATGTGCCCGAGACGCGTGACGCCGAAGCCGTTCGGAGCCTCGATGTCGTCGGCGCCACGCTCGCGGCACTCGCGCTGGCCTGCATCACCTACGCGTTGATCGAGGCCCCCGGCAAGGGGGTATCCGCTGTGATCGTCGCCACCGCGGTTGGCGGCGTTGTCGCGCTGGTCGCCTTCCTGTTCTGGGAGCGACGCTCGGCCGGTCCGATGATGCCCCTTGCGATGTTTGCCTCTCGGCAGTTCAGCGCGGCCAACGCCGTCACCTTTGTCGTCTATGCGGCGCTGGGCGGCGTGCTGTTTCTGTTCGTGGCCTTCCTGCAGATTGCACTCGGCTACACGCCGCTGGAGTCCGGCGCAGCTTCGCTGCCGATCACCGCACTGATGCTCACGCTGTCGGCGCGCGCGGGGGCGCTCGCGCAACGCATCGGCCCACGCATCCCCCTGACCGCGGGGCCGATGATCATCGCCGTGGGGCTGTTGTTGATGACCCGGATTGAGCCGGGCGACAGCTATCTGTCAAGCGTGTTGCCCGCGGTGGTCGTCTTCGGGGTGGGTCTGACGCTGGTGGTGGCTCCGGTGACAGCGACTGTGCTCGCCGCCGCCGAGGCGCGTCATGCGGGCATCGCCTCGGGCATCAACAACGCCGTCTCGCGTGTGGCCGGTCTGCTCGCGGTGGCGGTCTTGCCGCTGGTCGCAGGGCTCCAGGGTCGCCGCTTCTATAACCCCGTCGCGATGACCCACGGGTTTCATCTCGCGATGTTCAGCTGTGCGGGCCTCGCGGCTTTGGGAGGGCTGGTGGCGTGGGCGACCATCAGCTCAAGGGTGCTGGTGGAGCAGCGCGGCGGTTGATCAGGCGGCGGCCAAAAGCCGCGCGCGTCTGGCCGCCGCGCGCACCGCGTCGGTGAGCGTGTCCACGTCATAGGCGCCGTTATGGCGGCGGCCGTTGATGAAGAACGCGGGCGTCCCGGCGACGCCGCTTGAGTCGGCGCTGGCCACGTCTTCGGCTACGCGCGCCGCGTATTCGTGGTGGCTGAGCTGATTCCAGAAGCGCTCAACGTCCAGCCCCAGGGCCGCAGCGTGAGCGCGCAGGTCCGGAGGATCGAGTGCGTCCTGATGGTCGAGCAGCCGGTCGTAAATCTCCCAGAACGCGCCCTGGTCAGCAGCCGCCTCCGAGGCCTCTGCGGCGAGCTGTGCGCGGAGGTGGACGTCGCTGAGGGGCAGATGGCGCCAGACGTAGCGCAGCTCGTGGCCAAACGAGGACAAAAGCTCGCGCACCACCGTCTCCGCCTGACCGCAATACGGACATTCGAAGTCCCCGTACTCCACGAGTGTGACCAGCGCATCGTCGGGGCCGCGGACGTGGTCGCGCGCGGGATCGACGTCCTCGGAGAGGTCGAGGATCTCGCTGGAGGTGCCGGCGACCTGGCGTGCCACCAAGCGCGTAGGCAGCTTCTTACCGGCTGCAAACACCGTTGCGGCCACCACCGGCGCCAGCACAGCCGACGCCAGCACCCCGAGCTTGGCCTCGCGCAGATGCAGTCCGCTGAAGGCGAGGCTTGAGATCAGCAGCGAGACCGTGAAGCCGATGCCCGCGACCGCGCCGCCGGCGGCTGCGAACGGCCAGCCCACACTCGGACGCGGTCCGCGCAGCCGTGGCCGCGTGGCGATCCAGGATGCACCGACCACCCCGACCGGTTTACCCACGACGTAGCCAACGAGGATGCCGAGCGTGATCGGCGAGGCGGTTGCGTCGCCGAGCAGACCCGATGTGACGTGGATGCCTGCGTTGGCAAGCCCGAACAACGGCACCACGATGTAACTGGTCCACGGATGCAGCGAGTACTGCAAGCGGTCGTTGGGGGAGATCGCCGCCTGCAGACTGCGCTGGGCTGAGCGCGAAAGCTCGGGCGTAGGCTGCTCGCGAAACGAGCGCGTCAGCGCGGTCGCACGCTCAAGGTCCGCGCGCGCGGGCGTGTACGCGCTCGTGGCAAGTCCGATGGCCAGCCCGGCGACCACGGGATCGACACCAGACTCAAACAGCGCTACCCAGAGCGCCACCGCTGCGACCACCGACAGCTGGGTGCGCCAGGCGTCGCGTGCGTAGCGCAGCGCCACCAGCAGTGCTAGCAGGCCGGCGGCGGCCCCAAGCGCAACGAGTGAGATGTGGCCCGAGTATGCGACGGCGATTACGACGAGCGCTACCAGGTCGTCGACGACGGCAAGCGTGAGCAGGAAGACACGCAGGCGGCCGGCCCCGCTCGGTGCAAGCAGGGCCAGCGCGCCGAGGGCAAAGGCCGTGTCGGTCGACATCGCGGCTCCCCATCCGTGCGCACCGGCGCCGCCGGCGTTGAACGCAAGGTAGATCGCCACCGGCACCGTCATGCCGCCCAGGGCCGCCAGCACCGGCACCGCCAGCCGCCGACGCTCGCGCATCTCGCCCATGTCGAGCTCGCGCTTGGCCTCCAGCCCGGCCACCAGGAAGAACAGCGTCATCAGCCCCTGGTTGACCCAGTGGCGCAGGTCCGCCGAGAGGCCCGTGCCGCCTATCCGTATCGACAGCCGCGTGGTCCAAAAGGATTCGTAGGAGTGCGGCCATGGCGAGTTGGCCCAGATCAGCGCCACGATTGCGGCTGCCAATAGCGCCGCAGCGCCGCCGGTCTCGGTGCTCATGAACGCACGCACAGGCGCAGCCAGGTTCCGCGCCCACGCGGTGCGCCCCGTGAATGACTGACCACGCGCCTTCGCCATGCTCGCGCGATTATCGCCGGGCGCGCGCCTTGTTACGGTGAAGGCACGATGTCCACCAACAAGCGTCTGATCGAGATCAGCGGCAAGCTGCGCGTCCCGCCCGGCTCCAAGGTGAACCTGGCGAAGGATTTTGACACCGGGTTCATCGACCCATCGGTCGCTCGCAAGGACAGCGACGAGCTGCTGCGCGAGAGCGTGGCCCAGCTCGCCGAGTACCAGGCACGACTTGCCGCGCAGGAGACCTATGGGGTGCTACTGGTGCTGCAGGCGATCGACGCGGGCGGCAAGGACGGCACGATCCGGCACGTCATGAGCGGGGTCAACCCGCAGGGGGTGGTCGTGCACAGCTTCAAGGTTCCCTCCTCCGAAGAGTTGGCCCACGACTATCTCTGGCGCTACGCCCAGCGGCTGCCGGCCCGCGGACAGATAGGCATCTTCAACCGCTCCCACTACGAGGAGGTGCTCGTGGTCCGCGTTCACCGCGAGCTGCTCGAGCGCCAGAAACTACCGCCCAAGACGCATGGTGCAAACGTCTGGAAGCGTCGCTACACCGAGATCAACAACTGGGAGCGTTATCTCGTCGATAACGGCATCCGCGTTGTCAAGGTGCTGTTGAACCTCTCCCGCGAGCAGCAGCGCACGCGCTTTCTGGCCCGCATCGACGATCCCGAGAAAAACTGGAAGTTCTCGCCCTCGGACATCGCCGAGCGCGCCTACTGGGACGATTATCAGCGCGCGTTTTCAGAGATGCTCTCCAACACGAGCACCAAATGGGCGCCATGGCACGTCATTGGAGCCGATCACAAATGGTTTGCGCGCATTGCGGTCAGCGCCGCGCTGGTGCAGGCGCTCGCGGAGATCGATCCGCAATACCCCGAGGTCGACCCCGACGTGCGCAACGGTTTACAGGACGCAAAGAGCCTGCTCGAATCCGAAGCACCGAAGGGGGCGCGGCCCGACCCGGTCAAGTAGCGCCTGGACGCCGCCGCACCCGACGAGCGCCGCTACTTGAGTGCTATCTCCTGTGCCAGGCGCGGCGGGCTTGGCTTGCGGCGCGCGGCGATCGACCCTGAGTCCGGATCGGGCTCCGGCTCGGCGCTGCCGA
>CAJCHW010000047.1 GCA_903970125.1 Chlamydiota bacterium | reverse complement strand
GTCCGGTTGCACCCTTGGGGCCTTCGGAGCCGGTTGCACCCTTGGCACCTTCGGCACCCTGCGGGCCAGCCGCGCCGGTCACGCCGGTCGGGCCGCTACCGCCTGCGGGGCCTTGCGGTCCTTGTGTACCCGGGGCGCCGGTCGGGCCGGTCGCTCCAGCCGAACCTGCTGGGCCTTGCGGGCCTGTCGCGCCGGCTGGGCCGGTCGCGCCCGTGACCCCCTGGGGTCCCTGTGCGCCTGCGGGGCCCTGCGCGCCTGTCGCGCCGGCGTTGCCCTGCTTACCTTCGGCACCGGTCGCTCCGGCAGCGCCGGTCGCTCCCGCGGGGCCTTCCTTACCGGCAGGGCCGGTAGGGCCGGCGGCGCCGGTCGGGCCAACGCTTCCGGTTCCACCGGAACCCGCGCCGGTCGGTCCCGCAGGACCGTTGTTACCGGCTGGGCCGGCTGGGCCGGCTGGACCCTGCGGGCCAGCTGGGCCGGTCGGGCCACAAATTTCAAAAAGCAAAAGGTTGATGCAAGTTGTCCTTGACGCAGCAGCGGCCGGTGAGGCGCTGCTGATCAACATGATTGAGAGCGCGGCAAGCGTTCCGGTCAGCGCAAGTGCGTACGTACGTACGCGTGTAACCGCCCTCAACTTGGCGGCTGCGCTGCTCCTTCTGGCATGCGAACTCGACTTGGCTTCCCTGCGGTGGCGCATTGGTCTCCTCCTGGGTCTGAATCGGTTGAAAACGCCGATGTATGGCGTACCTACGGTCCTACAGGTGAGAGGCACCCTAGCGAATGACTCTGGCGCTGTCAAGCGCGCCCGCAGCTCCCGGTGCGCGCCCGCTGGTTGGAGATAGGCGGCACGGACGGGGCCGCTGTAACGCGTCGCGGCTGTGCGTAGTTGCCACGCACGCTGTCGAAGTGACCACTATGCTGCGCGCATGACGAACGAGATCTCAAATATCAACCCCAGGCGACGCGCTGCTGCGCTGGCCGTTGCCGCGCTTGCCGCCGCTGCGCTTGTGAGCGCCTGCGGCTCCACCACCAACACCACCACGGAAACCACCGGCAAGAAGCTTGAAATCGCGCGCGTGGAGAAGTCGATCGAACAGAGCATCGTCGGCGAGAAGCACATGCACGCGACGGTCACGTGTCCGGCTGTCGAACAGAAGCAGGGCGTGACCTTTACATGCACCGCCACGGGCACCGTCGTCAAGGGCGGCAAGACGATCCCGTTTTCGACTCCGTTCACGGTCGAACAGGTCAACAACAAGGGCTACGTCTACTACCACTCCTGACCGGAGCGGTTCCGACCCTCGCGCTTGGCTGTCGTTGCAGTTCTAGCGGCAGCCAAGCGACGCGTCCGGGGTCACCAAGGCCGACAACATGATCTCGCTGCTGCTTGCCTGGGTCTTCTTCCCCGTGGTGCTCGGCGCCGTCGGCGCCGGCTGGGGGGTGCTCGTCGAGCACGCCTGCGGCAGATCGCTGGGCGGCGCGCTGCTGATCCCCACCGGGCTGGCGGCGGCGCTCGTCGTGACGGGCACGCTGACGGCTTTTGCGGGCAGCGCCCCGGCGGCGGTGCCGGTAATCGGAGTCGGGGCGGTTGCGGGCCTGCTCGTAGTCGCGTTCGGCGCGCGCGTGGGCGCTGCGGAGCCCGGGCCACGCTGGGCGCTGGTAGGACGCTGGCCCTTGCTTGCGGCGGTGGGCGCGCTGGTGTTCTACGGCGCACCCGTGCTGCTCACAGGCCAGGCCACGTTCACGGGGTTCGTGAAGCTCGACGACACGGCGACCTGGCTGAACGTGACCGACATCGTGATGCACCACGGGCGCTCGGTCACCTCCCTGCCCGCGTCCACCTTCAGGCTCCTGTTCGAAGGCGACGTCGGTCCCTCCTATCCACTCGGCGCGTTCATGCTCCTAGGCATCGGCCACGGGTTGACAGGGATCAACAGCGCCTGGATCTTTCAACCATATGAGGCCTGCTGTGGCGCGGCGATCGCGCTGAGCGTATACGCGCTGGTGCGACCCGTCATCGGCTCGCGCCGGATCTGCGCGCTGATCGCCTTCCTGGCCGCCCAGCCGGCGCTGCTTTACGGCTACTCGCTGTGGGGCGGCATCAAGGAAATGACAGCGGCGTTCTTGCTCGTGACCGGCGTGGCGCTTGCCTCCCGGCATCTGCGCGACGCTCCTGAGCGCATACGCGACACGCGCGCGCTCTTGCCGCTGGCGATCGCCGCAGGCGCGTTGATCCAGACGTTCAGCATCGGTGCCGGCGGCTGGGTTGCGCCCGCGATAGCGCTGCTCGCGGTAGCCTGGTTCGTGCCTTGGCTGGCGCGCGACGGGGCCGCCAAGGCCAAGCGGATCGTCACGCCGTGGCCGCGAGTGGCTGCGCTTGGCGGCCTGGGGGCGATGACCGCGTTGTTCGTGATCCCCGTATGGACCGTGCTCTCAACCTTCCTCGGCCACGATGCCGGTCTGTTCTCCGAAGGGCAGTCCCAGGCCGAAAGGCTTGGCAACCTGATCCAGCCGCTCTCGGGCTGGCAGCTCGCCGGGATCTGGCCCGTGGGCGACTTCCGCTTCACCGCGCCCACACTGCCCAGCGTCTTGCTGATCGGCCTTGTGGTGCTGGCGGCAGTCGTGGGCATCGTCTGGGCCGGCCGCCGACGCGAGCTCGGCATCGCGCTGTACGTGATCGTGTCACTGACGAGCTGCGCCATCTTCTACCTGACGGGCGCGTCGCCCTGGGTCATAGGCAAGGCGCTCTCGTCCTCGTCGCCGGCGCTCTTGACCGCCGCCCTCACCGGCGCGGCGCTGCTCGCAGGCTTTGGACGCGGCAGCCAAGACACCGAGGCTGGCCCGGTTAGGTCAGCGAAACGATTGCCCGCGATCGCGGGCGGAACAGCTGCGCTTGTGGCGATCGCGTTCGGCGTGCTGTGGTCCAACGCACTCGCATACAACAACGTCACCATCGCCCCGCGAGACCGGTTGGCCGAGATGCAGCACATCGGCGAACTGGTCAACGGCAAGGGCCCGACCTTCATCAACCTCTAC
>CAJCHW010000046.1 GCA_903970125.1 Chlamydiota bacterium | reverse complement strand
CACGTTGTCGCCGACGTTGTCGGCGATCACCGCTGGGTTGCGCGGGTCGTCCTCGGGGATGCCGGCCTCAACCTTCCCAACCAGATCGGCGCCCACGTCAGCGGCCTTCGTAAAGATGCCCCCGCCAAGCCGGGCGAACACGGAGATCAGCGAGCCCCCGAAGCCGAGCCCGACGAGCGCGTCCACGGCGCTCTTGGGGGTTTCGTTGCAGATTGCGGTCAGAAAGCCGTAGTAGCCGGCGAGTCCGATCAGCGCCAGGCCCGCCACGAGCAGGCCCGTGATCGCGCCGCCGCGGAACGCGACGCCCAGCGCCTTGGAGACGCCTGAGCGCGCCGACTCAGCCACACGTGCGTTGGAGCGAACGGAGACGTTCATGCCGATGTACCCGGCCGAGCCAGAGAGCAGGCCACCCAGTGCAAACCCGCCTGCGACGGCGATGTTCTGGACGAAGATCAGCCCGATGAACACCACGACGCCGACGCCGCCGATGGTCGTGTACTGGCGGTTGAGGTACGCGCGCGCGCCCTGCTGCACCGCCAGCGAGATCTGCTGCATCCGCTCGTTGCCGGGCGAAAGAGCAAGCAGGGCGCGAGTGCTAACGACCCCGTAGACAAGCGCGCATCCGGCGCAAACCAGCGCCACCACCACGCCATGATTGATCAGAAAGCTGCTCAACTGAAATCCTCCGCAGGCCGTTTGATAGGGGCGCACGCGTAGCTCAGCGTGCGCACGTGTGAAACCTTGCCGTTGGACGCAATAGTGCTATCCGGCGGCAAGGCCGGCGCAGTTTAGCGTGCGCGCCGCAAGAAAGGCCGGCCGCAGAGGCTTCAGGGGCGGCCGGGGACCCACAGACGGCCGCTGGCCTCGGCGGGCCCGCGCCCAGATGGAGTCTCCGTGGGCTGGCTTGGCGGGGGCTGCGCGGGCGGCGAGGGCGTCGCTTGGGCGTCGCCGCTGGGCGCTGCCGTAGGCCCAACCTCGCGCGCAAATGCCATCTGCAGCTGCGCGAGCGCATCGCGCAGTGGCCGCAGGTGCTCAGCGGGCGCGGTGCGTTCCAATACGGGCAGCAGCGCGCGGACCGAATCGATCGCGTCGCGGACCTGGTCAAGGTCGTGCTCGGACTCGGGCGCGCCGGTGAGGCCCAACCGACGCGCGCCGAGATTGATCAGCGATGCGCTCACCTGAACCAGCAGATCGCCGGTGGTCGCGCGGCTGAGCTCTGCCTCGTAGGCCGCGCGCAGTTCCTCCTCGGTGGCAGCGGTGGGTGGCTGCTGGCCGGCTGCGGCAGAGGGTGGCTGCCCGCCTGCAGGTTCTGCCGGCGCCGGGGGCTCGGCGGTCGGCTCCCCGCTTGTCTGGTCTGGAGACGGTTGCTCGCTTGGATCTGCAGTGCTCACGCGGTGACTTTCTCTGTGTAGGTTTGCTGGGTTTCCTTGACCGAGGCCGCGTAGACCTCGGCTGCGGACAGGCCGGCGTCGATCATGGCCCGCTGGCGCTGCGCGCCGTTTTGCTCGGGGAAGGCTAGCTCGATTCCAAGCTCGCTCCGCATCGGCGCAGACCAGCCCGCCAGCCGTTCGATGGCCTGGCGCGCCGGGTACTGCTCGCCGCGGTCGAGATCGATCAAGTGGCCGTCGAGGCCGTGACGAATTGCGCGCCACATGTTCTCCTCGATCAGTCGCGGCGCCGGGTCTGCGAAGGTGACGCCTTCATCGACGTCCCGCGCGGCTTGTGCCACGCAGGCCGTGATCAGGGCCGCGAGCGTCCCTGACTCATGTGCACTTGCCTGTGCGTCACAGATCCGTACCTCCACGGTGCCAAAGCCCAGGTGCGGCCGCACCGACCACCACACCTGGGTGAACTCGACGATCGACTGGGTGTCGAGCAGGAACTGCAGGTAGCCACGGTACGCCGCCCAGCCACCGAACGCATCCGGCACGCCGCAGCGGGGGAAGTTGCGCGTAAAGCTCTGCGTGCGCGCCGAGTGCAGCCCCGAGTCGCGGCCGTCGAGGTAGGGCGAGTTGGCCGACACGGCCAAAAGCAGGGGCAGTACGGGCCGCAGACGGTCACACACGCGTACCGCGCGGTCGATGTCCTGGATGCCAACGTGCACGTGCAAACTGAAGGTGTTGTTTCGCCATGCAACGTACTGCAGGGTCTGCTCGACCATGCGGTAGTGCTCGGTATCGATCACGCGCTGGGCGCGGTAGTCGGCCCAGGGGTGAGTGCCCGTCGCCCCCAGCGCCAGCCCGTGGGCCTCGGCGAGCGCAAACAGGCCGCGACGCCATCGCCGTTGGCGCTCGAGCGCGTCGGCGATGCCCGTCCCCGGTCCCGACACGATCTCGATCTCAGAACAGATGAGCTCGCCCGCGATGCTTGCGGCCAGAGCCGGGTCGTCCCGGTTGGCAGCCTCGCGCAGATCTTCAAAGCGAGGCGCCAGTTCCAGCGTGGTCGGATCGAGGATCGCGAACTCCTCCTCCAGGCCGACGGTGAAGTCCACGGACCGCTGGAAGGTCTCGGCGGCGTTGTCGAGATCGATGCCTGTCATCACACAGGACCAGACGGGGGACCGCTCGTACCGGGTCAGGTGCCATTGGAGGCCCCCGTGCCACGGTCTGAGCTGCGATCCTAGGTCAAATAGAAATAGAGAGCGTAGAGGAGATCAACGGCGGGGCTTGAGGCATGCACGGTGACGTCGGGCGCAACGGTCAGCAGCGATCCAGAGTAGTTGAAGATGATCCTCACCCCGGCCTCGACGAGTTGATCGGCGAGCTCCTGGGAGGCCTCTGGAGGCACCGCAAGCACGCCCACCACGATGTCGTTGTCCTCCACGAGCTTGTTCAGCTCGGAGATGTGGCGCACCACCAATGAGCCGACCTTGGTCCCGACCTTCTTGGGGGAGACGTCGAGGATGGCAACGATGCGAAAGCCATGGTCGGCAAAGATGTCCGAGGAGGCGATCGCCAACCCCAGGTTACCCGCGCCGACAAGCGCGATGTTGTGCTGGTCGGACGTCCGCAGGATCTTGCGAATCTGAGCGACAAGCGAGTCGATGTTGTAGCCGACGCCGCGTTTGCCAAACTTGCCAAACCCTGAAAGATCACGTCGAATCTGTGTCGGGTTGACGTGCGTGTACTCGGAGAGCTCCTGCGAGGAGATCGTGTCCTTGCCCATCTTCTTGGCCTGCGTGAGCACCTGGAGGTAGCGCGAGAGGCGTGCCGCAACCCCAAGCGTGAGGCGATCCACGCCGGCGGGCGAGCTGTGTCGGTGGGCGCTTGTCAAGGGGTAAGCCTGGCCATTCTCAAGATCGTCTTGACTCTAAACGATGGCTTGCGAACGGCGCAGGGGCAGGTCACCGTGTGAACCATGGGCTGTTTGTGCCGCGATTTGTCCCGCCATGTTTGCCGCCGCTAGACGCGCACGAACGAGGGGCTCGTCGACGGCATAGGAGCACAACTCCTGTCCATCCAGCGCGATCACGGGAACCCGCTCGAAATACGCCCTGTGCAGCGCCTCGTCTGCGCGGATGTCCAGCACCCGCAGCTCAAACACGTGCTCAGCCTGCAAGGCGCGCAGGACCTCCAGCGCGGTGTCGCACAGGTGGCAGTCCGTGTGTGAGTAAACAGTGATCGTGCTCAAGGTCGCAATCCTGACCCGGAGCGACGGGGTGGCCGTTCCCCTCCAGCGAAAGCGTCAAGCGACAGGTAGTCCGGATAAGGCTTGGCCGGCAAAAACCGTGCAGCGGCGGCGATCATAGCGGCATTGTCTGTGCATAGCGACGGCGGTGGTATGTGCACTTCGACCCCCAGCCCTTGCAAGGCTTGCCGCAGGACGCCGTTGGCGGCGACGCCGCCGCCCACAGCAAGACGATCGCTTGCTGTCAGCGCGAGCCCCTGTTCGACGCGGTTTGTCAGCGCGGCCACGATCGCGGCCTGGTAGGAGGCCGCGAGGTCTGGGCCATGCTCGCTGCGCTGCTGTTCTGGAATGGCCTGCACACGCTGCCAGAGTGCCGTCTTTACACCGGCAAAGGAGAAGTCGAGGCTTTGCGCAAAGGCGTTCTTGCCGGCTCCAGGTCGCCCCCCGCGCCCGGCCACTGGGAACTCATACGCTTCAGGGTCACCGCCCGAGGCAAGCCGTTCAAGCGCCGCGCCGCCGGGGAATCCGAGACCCAGCATGCGCGCGCCCTTGTCAAAGGCCTCGCCCGCGGCATCGTCGAGCGTCGTGCCCATGACCTCGAAGCCGTCGTAACTAGTCACCTGCGTCAGCAGCGTGTGTCCGCCGCTGGCGATCAGACACAAAAACGGCGGCTCAAAGGGCTCCAAACCTCCGGCCGGCGCCAATGGCAGATCCGGCGCAATCGTTAAAAAATTTGCAGCCACGTGCCCGTGCAGGTGGTCCACGGCCGCCAACGGCAGCCGCCTTGCCGCCGCGAGCGCCTTGGCCGTCGAAAGCCCTACCAACAGCGCCCCGATCAAGCCCGGTCCCTGTGTCACCGCAACCCGGCCGATGTCGGCGAGCGCTACTTCAGCCCGCGCGAGCGCCTCGTCTACGACGGCATTGACGAGCTGTAGATGATGACGCGAGGCCACCTCGGGCACCACGCCCCCGAAGCGGTCGTGGACGCCCTGGGACGAGACGACGTTCGAGAGCATTGCGCCGGCTACATCCACAACCGCCGCGCACGTGTCGTCGCAGCTGGTCTCGATCCCGAGGATCAGCTCCATTCGGGATTTGGCACGTCTGCGAGCGAGCCCGCGAGCGTGGCGGGCGTGCGCCACATCACCACGGCGTCCTCGCCGTTGTCCTGGTAGTAACGCTTGCGCAATCCCACGCCGCGGAAGCCCTCGCGTTCATACAGGCGGATGGCTGCCTGATTTGAGCAGCGGACCTCCAGCGTCAGGCGTGCTTGGGGGTCTGCGATGCGGCTGTAAAGGTCGCCCAGCAAGGCGCCGGCCACACCCTGCCGCCGCCACTCGGGCGCGACAGCCACGTTCATCACGTGCCAAATGGTCTCATAGCGGGCGCAGATCAGATATCCGACCTGACGCGGCCCGCGTATGGCGGCCAGGCAGATGGAGCTGGCCTTTGACAGCTCCAGCACGAACATCCCAAGCGACCAGGGCGTGGGAAACGACCGCCGCTCGATCGTCATCACATTGGGCAGGTCGGCGTAGGTGAGCCTGCGAACCTCAAGCCAGGAGGGATTGGCAAAGCTCTGGGTTACTTCCGGGGTGCTCAGACGGCCCCCCCACCGGTGGCCGTGAGGCTCCCTACCGCGTCGCCATCAAGCTCGCGGCCTGCCAGCGCGATTTCGGCATCGGGGCGGCGGCAGTATTGCGGCAGCACATCGGCGATGTCCTCGGGGGCGATCGCGCTGCCCAGTTCACAGAGGGCACGGGCGCCGACCCTGTTCAGCGCCGAGTCCGCGGGTGCCACGGTCACCCCCAACGTGCTGAGGTCGCCCACGAGCGCGCCGGCGGCGTCCCCCACGGCAACCCACGAACTTGAGCCGGCGACTTCCGGGCTCGCGTGGCAACCGGCGGCAGCGCCGGTTGCGACCAGCTGCGAACCGACGGCGGCCACCCAGGCGCCAACCCCGGCGGGTGCCATCGGCTGGGGACCGGCCAACAGCGTCGGTGGTGCCGCGGCCACACGCGCATACGCGGCCACGAATACCTCGCGGCGGCGCGCATCGACCACCGTAAGGACGTGATCGCGGTCACCATTTTCCTCGGCTCCAAGCGCAGCATGGGCAAGCGCCATCGAGCTGGACACACCGACGATCTCGGCCGACAGCGACTGCGCGAGCGCGCGCGCTGTGGCAACCCCCACGCGCATACCAGTGTACGTGCCGGGTCCCAGACCAACTGCGATGCGATCGACCTCTGCCCAGGTGACATGGGCGCGCCCGAGCACCTCATCGGCCAGCTCCAGCAGCCGCTGCTGGTGTCCCGGGCGTTCGCCTCCAAGACGCTCGTCATAGGCCTCAAAGAGCTGGTCGCCGGCGACGAGCAGGCCCACGGCGGTGGATGGCATCGACGTGTCGAGTCCGATCACGTTCATCGCAGGTCTTCGACCTCGATGCACCGCCGATCGCCGCCGCTGTGGCTAATCGTGATTGCAAGCGTCGCGTCGGGCAACTCGGCCTCAGCGTCACGGGGCCACTCGACAAGCGCGATCTCGCCGCTCGCGGCATAGTCCTCCAGTAGCCCCGGCTCCTCGGCAGCGAGCTCGGCGACGCGGTAGAGATCGAGGTGGGACACGACCTCCGTGGTACCCACGTAGCGATTGCCGATCGTAAAGGTGGGACTGCAGATTGGACCCTTGACCCCGAGCGCGCGTGCGATACCGCGTGCAAGCGTCGTCTTGCCGGCCCCGAGATCGCCGCGCAGGAGCACCACGTCACCACCGCTCAGGCCTGCGGCAAGGGTGGCGCCAAGCGCCTCTGTCTCCGCGGCAGAAGCGGTCTCGCAACTCGTCGGCACGGGCCGCGATGTGCTGTCGGCGCTCTTGTCGGCCTGCGGGTCGATGCGCGTCTGTAGCGCTGGCGCAAAACGGTTGGACATGGAGATGGGGCCCATCCAAGCACTCTAGCTTTGCAACGCCGCGGCAATGGGCGCGAGCGGCCCGAGAGGATCCTAAAAAAGGCCGAGCTGATCGTCAGCAGGCAACTCGGCGGACTGCGCGACAGCCACTTCCAGCTCGGGCACCTCGCCCGGGTCGGTCACTGGTGCGCGGTGGGGCTGCTCGGGCACCGGCAGTGCAAGCAGCGCCGGGATCCGTGCGAAATCCGCGCGCAATGCCGCAAGCGCGGCGCCTGCGCGCAGCGCAGCGGCGGGGTGGTAGAGCGGATAGAGCCGAACGGCGCGGCGCCCCAGGATGATCACCTCTGCAGTGCCGTGGACCCGCGAGATTCCCGTTGCATCGGCCCGCAGCAGCTTCGTCGCGAAGTTGCCAAGCGTGCAGATCACGCGGGGCTCGATCAGCTCAACCTGGCGGTACAGGTAGTCGCGGCAGTTCTCGATCTCGATCGGCTCGGGGTTGCGGTTGCCCGGAGGCCGGCATTTCAACGTGTTGGCGATGAACACCTCCGAGCGCGCCACGCCGATCTCACCCAGCAGCCGCTCCAGCAGCTTTCCGGCTTGGCCAACGAACGGGAGGCCCTGCTCGTCCTCGCTGGCCCCGGGCGCCTCACCGACGAACATCAGCTCGGCGTTGGCATCCCCGGCACCGAAAACCACATGCTTGCGGCCGCTGGCGAGCTGCGGGCAACGCACGCATCGCTGCGTCTCGGCCCATACGAGCTTGAGCGCCTCACGCCGCTCGGACGGCGGTTGTGCGGACGATTGCAGGGAGTTCGGCACGGGCTTGGGGATGGTAATCTGTAGCTGGGCTGTCACCGGCGTAGCCGGGATGGACCCAGCAAGGAACTTGATGCGACGACCGGTATCCGGAGGAACTGGATCGGATCCCGCGACACAGGGCGCGGGGCGGCACGGCGCGCTCTCCGACCAGCAGCAGTCGGCCACCATCGCGGCCCAGGCAACGACCACGACGGCGCAGGCGGCCATCCCCTCAGCGCGGCCGGCGAAGTCGCGTTCGGCTGGTACAGGCGGCGCTCAGCTTGTTCGAACCGTGGATGCCATCCGAGCGGTGCTCCAGGCAGCACGTAGCGCGGGCGCAACGATCGGCCTGGTGCCAACCATGGGCGCTCTGCACGAGGGCCATCTGTCGCTGATCCGCAAAGCGCGCGAGCAGTGCGACGTGGTGGTGGTGTCGGTATTCGTCAACCCCACGCAGTTCAACGAGCGTGCCGATCTCGACGCCTACCCGCGGCGCACCGACAGCGACCGCAAGCTCGCGGCCAAGGCCGGCGCTGACATTGTCTTTGCGCCCGCCGTACAGGAGATCTATCCGCCGGGCTTTGACACGGCTGTCGCTGTGGGTGAGATCACTCAAGCGCTGGAGGGCGCGGTCCGCGGCGCGGGCCACTTCAGTGGGGTCGCCACGGTAGTGCTGAAGCTGTTGAACCTCACCAACCCTGATGTCGCGTACTTCGGCCAGAAGGACGCTCAGCAGGTCGTCGTGATTCGCAAGCTCGTGCGCGATCTCAATGTTGCGGTCCGGATCGAGACATGTCCGACCGTGCGCGAGTCCGACGGGCTTGCGATGTCTTCACGCAACGCCCGCCTCAGCAGCGCCGAGCGCGCGCGCGCGGTCGCATTGCATCGTGGACTGGTCGCCGCTCGCGAGCGCGCGGCGACGGGCATGGCGGACACTGAGAACCTGCTCGACTGCGCGCGTGCGGCCATGGCCGAGTTCGATGTCGTGCCGGAGTACCTGGAGCTTGTAGACCCCGAGACGCTCGCGTCCGTGACCAAGCTAAAGCAGCCCGGGTTGCTTTTAGTGGCGGCTCGTCTCGGCGACACGCGTCTGATCGATAACACCGAAATCACACCCACGGTCCCGTTGCGCCTGGCGCACGCGACAGAAAGGGAGGCCGCGCTATGCAGCGCGTGATGTTGAAGTCAAAGATTCACCGGGCGACGGTGACCGATTGCGATCTGCACTACGTCGGCTCGATCACCGTGGACCCCGAGCTGCTCGAGGCGGCAGACATGCTCGAGTACGAGCAGGTCCACGTCGTTGACATCGACAACGGGGCCCGCTTTGAGACCTACACGATCGCGGGGCAAAGGGGATCGGGCGAGATCAAGATCAACGGGGCCGCGGCACGTCTGGTGCATCGAGGCGACACGGTGATCGTCATCTCTTACGCCCACTACGACCGCCAGGAGCTTGAGACCTATGAGCCACGCGTCGTGCACGTTGACGCAGGCAACGCAATTGTCACTGTCGACGCGGAGGTGGCGGCGCTACTGGCATAGCCCGGACGGGGCGCAGCCGACAGGCAGCGGTCCCAACCAGCCCACGCCGCCCTCAACCAGACCGAGCAAGGAGGCAACGATGTCCACGACTCCCACCAAGCCGACGGCCGCGACCACGGCGTCCACCCGCCCGCCGACGGTGGAGCGACTGCCCGTAACGATCCCGGCGCTCGCCGAGCACAAGCGGCGCGGCGAACCGCTGGTGATGATCACCTGTTACGACTACCCCAGCGCCCGCATCGCCGAGGAGGCGAACGTGGATCTCGTGCTTGTCGGCGACACCGCGGCGATGACTGTGCTCGGCTACGACTCAACAGTCCCAGTGACCGTCGATGAGCTGCTGGTGCTCGTTAAAGCGGTGCGGCGCGGTATGCGCAGCCCGCTGCTCGTCGGCGACCTGCCCTTCGGCTCCTACGAGGTCTCAAACGAGCAGGCGATCGCCACGGCGCAGCGTTTCGTCAAGGAGGGCGGGTGCGATGCCGTCAAGCTCGAGGGCGGCGGGGTCATGATCGATCGCGCGCGCGCGATCGCGGCCACGGGCATCCCGGTCGTCGGCCACGTCGGCCTGACCCCCCAGACGGCAACCGCAGTCGGTGGCTTCAAGGCGCAAGCGCGCACCGCCGAGCGCGCACAGCAGGTGATTGAAGACGCCCGGGCACTGGAGCAGGCCGGATGCTGCCTGCTCGTGTTCGAGGCGATCCCGGCCCCCGTTGCTGCGCTCGCTATGGCACACCTGCAGATCCCCGTTATCGGGATTGGCGCGGGCGCTGCCACGGACGGTCAGGTGCTCGTCTGGCACGACCTCCTGGGCCTGTTCGAGTGGGGTTCCCCCCGCTTCGTCAAGCGTTACGCCGAGCTGCGCCCACGGATCCTGCGGGCGATCGAGGCGTACGCGAGCGAGGTACGCGGCCGGCGCTTTCCGTCGGCGGAGTACACGTACTCGATCGACCCCGACGAGCTCGCCGAGCTACAGGCGCGGCTCGCGGCGGCAGACAGCGCGCGCGACGCGGCTCAGCCCAGCGGCTCGCCGTAGCGCTCGGCGAACGCGAACTCGTCAACGGAACGCCGAGACAGGCGCGCCGGCCAGGGATCTGCGCGCGCGCCCACGAGCACGTACGCGGCCAGTGCGATCCCGTCGGGTATGCCCAGCAGCCGCTTGACCTCCGGCTCGGCGGGTGCAAGCAACGTCGTCAGCGCAGCGCCCAGCCCCTCAAAGCGCAGTCCCAACAGGATGTTCTGCACAAACGGGTAGACCGAGGCGCCACCGACGACACTCGGTCGCTCCAGCGCCGCGTCGGTGATCGTGAGATCTGCAAGCGACACGCACACGACCAGGTGCAGCGGCACCTCGTGCAGGTTTTCAGCGAAGTCGTCGGCGGCGCGCAACCGCCGCACCAGCACGGGATCGAGGTCGCCCGGGTTGGCCAGAACAGCCGCGGCGCCGTTGTCCTGGAGATACTGACGCCAGTGCGGCAGATACAGCGCGCCGAGCGCTCGCCGTGTGCCGGGGTCCTCCACGGCCACAACCCTCCAGCCCTGGCGGTTGCCGCCGCTGGGCGCAAAGCGGGCGCTCTCAAGCACCCGCCGCAGCGTCTCGCGCGGGACCGGGTCGCCTGTGAAGCGGCGCGTGGTGGGCGCGCAGCGCATGATCTCGTAGAGGTCCGTGGCGCCCACACTAGCCTCCGCCGGGGTCGGCGTACTCGATCTTGCGAATCACGTGCGCCGGGGCGCCGGCGGCCACGGTGTAGGGCTCGATGTCCTTGGTGACCACGCTGTTGGCACCGATCACGCAGCGCTCACCGATCGTGACGCCGGAGCTGACCACCACATGGGCGCCCAACCAGCAGTTGTCGCTGATGCATGTAGGCCCCTTGCTCTCGAAGCCCTGCCACGGCACGGGCCGGTTGCGATCGTCGTAGCGGTGGCTTGCATCGCTGACAAAACAACCGTTGGCAAGCATGCAGTGAGCGCCGATCTCCACGAGCTGCTGCGAGGCGATCATCACTCCCTGATTGAGAAATGTTCCGCCGCCGATGCGAACGCGTGCGGCGTCGGGGGCGGTGATCCAGACGCCGGGCTCGAGCAGCACTCCAGGCCCGATCTCAAGACGCCCGTCGCGCAACGCCTCGAGCACGTTGCCGTGCACGGGCCAACGCACGAAGGATTCACGTCGCATCATTTCCCAGTGGATGCGCGCGCGGTTCCAGGGCAGCGAGTTGCGCTCATACCAGCGCCATTTCGCCAGCCACAAGGAAGCCCGCTTGCCGTCCCATCCTCGGGGGCCGCCGGAGCCGGCTGTGCTCAAGCAGCGACCTTGGACGGAGGTGTGTCCGAACCTGACTGGGCGCGCCGCTCGGTCGTGGCCTTTGACCCTGTGATCTTCTTCTTTGCGCCGGTCTTGCTTGCCCGCGACGACCCCGCCGATGCACGCACGGGCAAAAGCGATTCCAGGAAGCGACCGGTGTGCGAGCCGGTGTCGGTCCACGTGGCTGCAACCTCCTCCGGCGTGCCGCTGGCGACGACCGAGCCGCCCTCGTCGCCACCCTCGGGGCCCATGTCGACGAGGTGATCAGCGGACTTGATCATGTCCGCGTTGTGCTCGATCACGACCACGGTGTTGCCCTGATCGACTAGCCGTTGCAGCACGTCAAGCAGACGCTCGACGTCGGCGAAGTGAAGTCCCGTGGTGGGCTCGTCCAGGATGTAGAGCGTGCGCCCGGTGGCGACCTTGGACAGCTCGGTGGCGAGCTTGACCCGCTGCGCCTCGCCGCCGGAGAGCGTGGTCGCGGGCTGCCCCAGGCGGATGTACCCGAGCCCGACCGCATTCAGCGTCTCCAGGCGCCGACGGACCTTCGGAATGCTCGAGAAAAACTCCAGCGCCTGCTCGACGGAGAAGTCCAGAACGTCAGCGATGTTCTTGCCCTTGAAGCGCACTTCCAAGGTCTCGCGGTTGTAGCGCTTGCCGTGGCACTGCTCGCAGGGCACATACACGTCGGGCAAGAAGTGCATCTCGATCTTGATCTGGCCGTCACCCTTGCAGACCTCGCAGCGCCCTCCCTTGACGTTGAAGGAGAAACGTCCGGCCTTGTAGCCGCGGGCCCGCGCCTCGGTGGTGCGGGAGAACAGATCGCGGATGACGTCAAGCAGGCCGGTGTAGGTCGCAGGGTTTGACCGCGGCGTGCGCCCGATCGGCGACTGGTCGACCACGATCACCTTGTCCAGCTGCTGGAGCCCATGCAGAGCCCTGTGCGCCCCAGGCCGCTGGCGCGCGCGGTGCAGGGTGTGGGCAGCGGCCTTGTGCAGCACCTCGTTTACAAGCGTGGACTTGCCGGAACCGGACACCCCCGTGACACAGGTGAAGGTTCCCAGGGGAATCGACACGTCTACGTCGCGCAGGTTGTGCTGGCTGGCGCCGACGATCTCGATCTGGCCTGTGGGCTTGCGTCGCCGCGCGGGCACCTCGATGAAACGCGTGCCGGCCAGAAACTGGCCGGTGAGGGAGTCCGGCACGGCTTCGACCTCGGCGGCGGTCCCCTGCGCCACGACAAAGCCCCCGTGCACGCCGGCACCGGGCCCGAGGTCGACAAGATGGTCGGCTGCGCGCATGGTCTGCTCGTCGTGCTCGACCACGATCACGGTGTTGCCGAGGTCGCGCAACCGTTCGAGCGTCCCGATCAGCTTGGCGTGGTCGCGCGGATGCAATCCAATTGATGGCTCGTCGAGGATGTAGAGAACCCCGACCAGCGAGGAGCCGATCTGCGTGGCCAGGCGAATGCGCTGAGCCTCGCCGCCGGAGAGCGTGGCGGCGGCCCGATCCATCGACAGGTAGCCGATCCCGACGTTCTCCAAAAAGCGCAGACGCTCGGTGATCTCACGCAAAATCAGGCGGGCAACGTGGCGATCGGCCTCGGAGAACTCCACCGCGTCAAGCCAAGCGAGCGCGCGCTTGGCCGACAGCGCGCAGAACGCCTCTATCCGCATACCCTCCACGAGCACGGAGCGGGACTCGGCGCGCAGGCGCGCACCGCCGCACACGGGACACGGTCGCAGGGCCATGAACTGCTCGATGCGCTCGCGGGTCAACTGCGAGTCGGTCTCGCGGTAGCGACGTTCGAGGTTCGCAATCACACCCTCAAAACGGGTGGAATAAGAGCGGCGGCGCCCGAAGCGGTTGCGATAGTTGATGTGCAGCCGCTCACCGTCGTCGCCGTAGAGGAACAGATCGCGCTGGGACTGGGGAAGCGTTTCCCAGGGCACGTCGAGGTCGATGGAGTGGCGCTCGGCGAGTGCCAACGCCACCTGCTCGTAGTAGTTCGAGGCGCCGCTTGTCCAAGGCAGGATCGCGCCATCGGCAACTGACAGCGTGGGATCGCCGATCACGAGCTCGGGGTCGATCTCCATGCGTGCACCGAGCCCGGTGCACTCCGGGCAGGCCCCGTGGGGAGAGTTGAACGAGAAGATCCTCGGCTCGAGCTCCACCAGCGAGGGCCCATGCACGGGGCACGCAAAGCGCTCGGAGAACGTGAGCACCGTGCCGGGGGCCAGTTGCTGCGCGCCTACGCCTGCGAGCCGGGCGTCGCCCGGTGCGTCGCCCGCAGCGACTCCATCGGCCTCCGCTTTGGACCCAGAGGCAGCTGATCGGCCGGCGACGATCTCTATCTCCACCAGCCCATCGGCCAGGCCGACCGCGGTTTCGATCGAGTCCGCCAGGCGCTTGCGCACGTCGTGGCGCATGATCAGACGGTCCACGACAACCGCGATGTCGTGCTTGTAGCGTTTGTCGAGCGCAAACGACTCGTCGAGCATGCGCACCTCCCCATCGACCTTCACGCGCGCGTAGCCGTCGGCTCGGAACTGCTCGAGCAGCTTGCCGTACTCACCCTTTCGCCCGCGCACGACGGGAGCAAGCACCATGAAGCGGGTCTCTTCGGCGAGCTCCATCGCCTGATCGATGATCTGCTCCGCAGACTGTCCCTGGATTGGACGGCCGCAGATATGGCAGTGCGGCTTGCCGACCCGCGCCCACAGCAGTCGCAGGTAGTCGTAGATCTCCGTGACCGTGCCCACCGTCGAACGGGGGTTGCGCGAAGTGGTCTTCTGATCGATCGAGATCGCCGGCGACAGCCCCTCGATGGAGTCCACGTCCGGTTTGTCCATCTGACCCAGAAACTGCCGCGCATACGCGGAAAGGGACTCCACGTAGCGGCGCTGTCCCTCGGCATAGATGGTGTCGAAGGCGAGCGATGACTTCCCGGATCCCGAAAGGCCGGTGATCACGATCATGGCGTCCCGGTCCAGGGTCAGGGAGATGTCCTTGAGGTTGTGCTCGCGCGCGCCCGAGATCACGATCTGCCCGGTGCCGGGCCTGGCTGCGCGGGCATGACTGCAGTCGCCAACGCTGATGGCGGTCTCCTTGCTTGGCGTGTTGGCAGGCTTACCCATGGTGCCCGACCCATAGTAATCTTGCATTCAGTCGGGCCTCGATACGCCTGACACGAGCGCCCGTAGCTCAGTGGTCAAATCCAACCTTCGGGGTGGAGAAGAGCGGCGGTCTTTCAAACCGCAGGCCGCGGGTTCGATTCCCGCCGGGCGCACCTGCTTGAAGCGCCACTGTGCCGCCTGGACTGAACGGGCTCGAGTCACGGCAACTGCGCAGATCGCACGCTACGCCGGACCACAACGAGCGGTCAGCGGCCAGCTGAAACCACAATTCGCACGGATGCTTGCGGCGAAAGCCGCGAGCCAGTTCGGGCAGAGAGCCCGATGACGCGACCACGTCGCACACGTCTGCTGCGGGCGTGGACGATCACCGGCCGGCAATCCGCTGCCGCAAGCGCACGCTCGGCACGCCCAACCACCCAGCCCGACCCGACCGCTGGAACAACGCAGGGTTTGCCAGCGGAAAGGACTAGGTTCACGGCTGCACCACTGCCAAGCTTTGTGCCCGACCCGGGCTCCACGGCCACCACCCTGCCGCGGGAGACATGCTCGCTGGACTCGTAGCTCACCTTCCCGACCGAGCATGAACCGGACCGGATGGCCGCTTCGACGCTCGCGGGCGTGGCCCCTGATGCAATGCCGGGCACGACACACGGGGCAGGGGGAGCGACAACGGCTGTCTGTGCGCTAGCGGTCAGCTCCGGTATGGATTCGTCGGATGGATACTCAACGTAGGCGCAAAACAGGTAGGTCCCAAGCGTTTGCAGCGAGTCGTTTGCGGATTCTGTGAGCGGGCCGCCGATCACATTCCACACGTTGAGGATCGCGTTGGACCCCGACGCGTTGGCCGCCGCCGCCGCGTTGGCCGGACAGCCGTCGCCGGTGTTCGGAAGGGCGTACTCCCAGACAGACCGCTCCGTCTCCGCCTCGGCCGTGGTCACAACCTGGAACGTTTGGTTCGGGGTCACCGCCGCGGGCACGCTGATCGCGACGGTCAGGTGGGGCTGGCGCACGTGGAAGGTCGATTCCGTGTGAGTGAGAACTTCTTCCTCCGAAGGGCCCGTCACCCAGGCACAGAGGCGGTAGGTGCCCGCGATCTGCGCGGTCCAGTTGTTCGTGCTGGCAAACGGGTCGGCATCTCCGATGTCTTCAGTTCTGACAAGCTCCTCGCCCTTGTCGGCCTCAGGATTCTCGCCACACGCTTCCCCTCCCGCGGGCTGAACGCTCAATGAGAACAAGTCGTCCGTTCCTTCGTGGACCGTTGCGCCAAGTTGCGTGGTGATCGACTCCACCGGTTCGACGCTGCCCTGCGTGAGTTCGATCGTCGGCGCCGCCGAGGCATCTGCGGCGGCGCACAGGGCAACGGTCAGGCACGCGATCAGCGTCAGCAGGATCCGTCGGCGAACGGACATCGCCAACGACAGCACCCCTGCCGGAAACAACCCCAAACCCCGTCCGCTTCGCATCCTCGCCTCCCTCGACCAGCGCGACACCAGTCAGATTGCCTGAATTGTCGATAACCCTGTTCCCACCAAGCGCCGTCTGCGCGTGACTGTGTGGGCCGGGCGCAAATAATAGGTGCTGTCCACGCGAACGGTCCCAGCTTCCTTGCAAGGCTGCGGCGGTTTCGCGGCGCTTGATTGCGCTGGACCTGCGGCCGTCGCGCAAAACCGGCCGCTGGCGCGGCCCGAGCAGGGGGTTTAGTATGCGCGCCGCGTGGGAAAGCCCCGTCCAGCCGCGACCGTGCGGCGGAAACTCAAGCTCAAGGGAGCAACATGAAACGTATTCAGCTCGCGGCCAACTGCACCGTCGCGATCGCAACGACAGCACTGGTGTTCGCCGCTTTTGCCAGCAGCTCGTGGGCCGCCACTGGGTCACACGGACATCACGCCACCAAGGCTTCTCAATCACGGTGCACCACCTACAAGATTGCCGGCAAGCAGGTCAGGGTGTGAACGGCCTTAATGGATCAAAGGGCTCCACCGGGCCAGCCGGCCCCGCCGGTGCGCCCGGCGCACCCGGCGCACCCGGCGCACCCGGCGCACAAGGCCCACCCGGCGACGGTGTGTTTGGCTACCCACTGCGGGCGGGGTCCGGTTCCACCGTGATCTTGGCGCAAAACGGGACGGTGCTCGAAGCCGCATGCTCAGAAGCCGGCGCCGCGACGCTGGTCGTTCGGCCGGAGGGCAACGAAAACCCCACCAACACCGTCGTCTCCACAACTTTCACGGAAACCGAAACCGCGGAGCGTGGCGCGTCCTTCTATATCGGAAATGAACGCATCGTGCTCCTCCCCGAAGACCCAGGGGTAGCGTCCGGACTTGTTGGTGTGCGGACAGCGTCGGGCGCGGTAACCACTGTGCAGTGGTTCGCCGCGAGGTCGTCTGCCGGCGATTGCATTGTGGATGGCACGGTCGCCTATTAGTTGTGACGGAGTGGACACTGGGCATCGGCACGGCGCTGATGTCCAGTGTTCCGCGTTTCTTGTTAGCCACGATCAGACGCCGTGCTCCTGCGATGTGACGGTGACGCCGATCCCAGGGAACTGAGACTGCAGGTCGATCCGGCCGCGCCTTTGCTGCTGACCGATGCTTTTTCCGACGAT
>CAJCHW010000045.1 GCA_903970125.1 Chlamydiota bacterium | reverse complement strand
CGCGCTTCCAGGGCGTCTGGTGCGCGCGTTGCGCGACGCCGGCACGATGAACCCCGTGATCGTGCTCGACGAGGTCGACAAGGTCGGCGCGGACTGGCGCGGAGATCCTTCGGCGGCACTGCTGGAGGTGCTTGACCCGGCACAGAACCACTCCTTCCGCGACCACTACCTCGACGTCGAGCTGGATCTCAGCCAGGTTGTCTTTCTGGCAACGGCGAACGTCACGGACACGATCCCGGGCCCGCTGCTTGACCGCATGGAGGTGATCCGTTTCGACGGGTACACCAGCGCCGAGAAGCTGGCGATCGCAAAGGGTTACCTGTGGCCGCGCCAGCGCGACCGCAACGGCCTGCGCGAGAAAGAGGTGACGATCTCCGACGAGGTGCTCAAGACGGTCATCGCCGAGTACACGCGCGAGGCCGGCGTGCGCAACCTCGAGCGCGAGCTGGGCACGCTGTTGCGCAAGACCGCGACCAAGCTCGCGTCGGATGCGGCCAAGCCGCCGATCGCCATTGACATCGAGACCGTGCGTGATGCCCTCGGTAGGCAGCGCTTCTTCCAGGAGTCCGCGATCCGCACGGCGGTGCCAGGCGTCGCCACGGGACTGTCGGTCACCGGCACGGGCGGCGAAGTGCTGTTCATCGAGGCGACCGGGATGCACCGCGACTCCCCCACGAGCTCAGACCTGGTGCTCACGGGCCAGCTCGGGGACGTCATGAAGGAGTCGGCGAGGATCGCGCTCTCATACGTGCGTGGACATGCCGAGGCCCTTGGCGTCGATTCAAGCGCGTTCGAGAACCGTGAGTTCCACGTCCACGTTCCTGCAGGCGCCATCCCCAAGGACGGCCCGAGCGCAGGCGTGACCATGGTTACCGCGATGGCCTCGCTGCTGTCGGGACGCCCGGTCAAGCACACCGTTGGAATGACCGGCGAGGTGACCCTGCAAGGGCGCGTACTGCCGATCGGAGGGCTCAAGCAGAAGGTGCTTGCAGCTCACGCTGCGGGACTGACCGACGTGATCCTGCCGGAGCGAAACCGCGGTGACCTGGACGAGATACCGCAGGAAGTGCGCGACCAGCTCACATTCCACCCCGTCATGGACGTGCAGGAAGTCATCGACGTCGCGCTTGAGCCGGCCCGCAATGTCGCGCTTGCCAAGTAGAAGCCCGCGCTGCCAGCCCGTTCCGGCCGAGGTTCGCCAGACGGCGAGCCTGCTGGAGCGGCGCTGGCAGCTGTCGATCATCTATGCCGCGCACGCCGGCGCAGTCCGCTTCGGCGAATTCGCACAGGTCGTACAGGGGATCTCGCCGCGAGTGCTGTCGGAGCGCCTGCGCGAGCTCGAGCAGGCCGGCCTGCTCACACGCACCGTGCTGCCCACGAGCCCGCCCTCAGTCGAATATCGGCTGACCGCCAAGGGCCGCAGGCTCGGCCCGATCATCGAGGCCATGCACGCCTACGCCGTGCGCGCGACCTCCTGAGACGGGTCAACGTTCAGGCGGACCGGGCGGCGGACCCAGACCGGTCCGCGTACCACTGCAAAGCGTCAGCAACGATCATGGCGTGGTCGAAGGCGAGGTCAGGCAGCGCATCGACTGAAAACCAGCGCGCGTCACGTGCGTCATCGGCGCCGGTTACCGGAAGCTTGGATGCGAGCGCGGCCACGTAGACCGCCGAGACCGTCCAGCCGCGCGGATCGCGGCCCGGGGTGTCGTAGACGCCAAGCAGCTCGCGTGTGTCGAGCGCGAGCCCCGTCTCCTCTTGGAGCTCGCGGGCAGCGGCAGCGGCCACCCGCTCGTCCTGCTCGACAAACCCGCCCGGCAGCGCCCAACCGCCCTGGAACGGGTCGTGTGCACGCTGCACCAAAAGCACGCTGAGTGTGCCACCGCTCGGCACCCCGTCGGCGTCGGGCGTGGCGAACACGACCACGTCCACGGTCAGCGCCGGCCTTGGGAAATCCGTGTCCATCGGTTGGCAGTCTAGATTTCAAGCGTGCAGTTCGACTCATCTGACCGCGTCGCAGAGCTCCAGGAGCGCTTGGGCGCGTTCATGGATGAGCACGTCTACCCGGCAGAGCCGGTGTGGGTCGCCCAGGTCCGCAACGCTCCCTCGCCCCACATCCACCCCCCCGTGATGGAGCAGCTCAAAGCCGAGGCCAAGCGGCGCGGGCTGTGGAATCTGTTTCTGCCCGACGCCGAGTACGGCGCGGGGTTGACCAACTGCGAGTACGCGCCCCTGGCCGAGATCATGGGGCGCACCCAGATCGCTGCCGAGGCGTGCAACTGCAGCGCCCCGGACACGGGCAACATGGAGGTGCTGCACCAGTTCGGCACACCGGCCCAGAAGGAGCAGTGGCTCGCGCCCCTGCTTGCCGGCGAGATCCGGTCGGCGTTTGCGATGACCGAGCCCGACGTGGCTTCCTCAGATGCCACCAACATCGCGATGGAGATCAAGCGCGACGGCGACTCCTATGTGCTCAACGGACGCAAGTGGTGGACCACCAACGCGATGCATCCCAACCTGCGCATTCTGATCGTGATGGGCAAGACCGACGCATCTGCGCCGACATACCAGCAGCAGTCGATGGTGCTCGTGCCAATAGACACCCCGGGCGTCGAGATCGTGCGCAACCTGCCTGTGTTCGGTTACCACGACCCCGAGGGCCACGGCGAAGTCCAGTTCACTGACGCGCGCGTCGGGGCCGAGAACATCATCGCCGGTGAGGGCATGGGCTTCATGATCGCCCAAGCGCGGCTCGGGCCCGGCAGGATCCACCACTGCATGCGCGCAATTGGCGCCGCCGAGCGCGCCCTTGAGCTCCTCTGCGACCGGGCCGACGCGCGCGAAACATTCGGCAAGCCGATATCGCATAACGCCAACGTCCGCGACTGGATCGCTGAGAGCCGAATCGAGCTGGAGATGGCCAGGCTGCTTGTACTCAAGACCGCATGGCTGATGGACGAGGTGGGCAACCAACACGCACGCATCGAGATCTCGGGCATCAAGTTCGCAGTGCCGGAAATCTGCCTCAAGGTGATCGACCGCGCCATCCAGGTCCATGGCGGCGGCGGCGTCTCCGACGACTTCCCGCTGGCCACGATGTACGCGCACCTGCGCACGCTGCGCCTGGCCGACGGCCCTGACGAGGTGCACAAGCTGTCGCTTGCGCGCCAGGAGCTGCGACGACAGCGCGAGCGGCGCAAGGCATCCAGCAGCGACTGACCCAGACGGAGCGCGGCGCTGGTGGGTACCACCCGGCACGGCCCGAGCTAAAGGGTGGCACGGAGGCCGCCGATGTGTGAATTCAGAACACCAGCAGCATTGCTGTTCGTCCGGTTGACGCCTTACGCTATATTGTCAACTGTACAGACGGCCTAAGGCCTCATGACAAGGAGCTCGTTCACGTGTTCAACACTTCACCGGTCACCACCGACGCGCCGGCGCCCGAGAAAGAGCCCCAGCCCGCCGACGCCGCCCTGAGCGCAGAGGCCCTCGCGGGCAGCGCAACCGCCTGGGATGACTCCAGGACCGCCTGGGAGGGCACGACCCCGGCCAACGAGTCGGCGCCTGCGCCTGCGGAGGCACAGCCGGCCACCTGGCACGATTCCAAGCGCGTTTTCTGGCTGCTGGGACTGATCGTGCCGTGCGCACCGTTTATCGCGTTCGGGCTCGTCGAAGCCACCGGCCTCGGTTTCTTCTGGTTCTTTGGCCCGATCCTGGTGTTCGGGATCTTCCCGGTGATCGACGTGCTGCGCGGACTTGACCCGTCAAACCCGCCCGACAGCATCATCAAGGAGCTGGAAGAAGTTCGCTACTACCGCTGGTGCACCTACGCGTTTCTGCCACTTCAGTACATCGGCTTGGCGTTCGCATGCTGGCTGTGGATCCACGGGGGCCTGTCGTTCGCGGAGCGCTGCGGCCTGGTGCTGACGGTGGCCATCGTCAGCGGCATCGCGATCAACACCGCGCACGAGCTTGGCCATAAGCGCGACAGCGTCGAGCGCTGGCTGTCAAAGGTGGCACTCGCACAGAGCGGCTACGGCCACTTCTTCATCGAGCACAACCGCGGCCACCACGTCCGCGTGGCCACGCCGGATGACCCCGCCAGCGCCCGCCTGGGCGAGAGCTTCTGGGAATTTCTTCCGCGCACGGTGATCGGCAGCCTGCGGTCGGCGTGGGGGCTTGAGCGCACGCGCCTGGCCCGCATGGGCCGCTCGCCGTGGAGTCCCGCAAACGACATCCTCAACGCCTGGCTGATGACGGTCGTGCTGTTCGCCACGCTGACTGCAGTGTTCGGAATCACCGTGCTTCCATATCTCGTCGCGCAGGCCATCTGGGGGTTCTCCCTGCTGGAGACGGTCAACTACCTCGAGCATTACGGCCTGTTGCGCCAGCGCCGCGAGGACGGACGCTACGAGCGGACCGCGCCGGAGCACAGCTGGAACAGCAACAACATCGCGTCCAATTTGATGCTCTACCACCTCCAGCGCCACTCCGACCACCACGCCAACCCCACCCGTCGCTATCAGGCGCTGCGCAATGTCGACGAGGCTCCCCAGTTGCCCACCGGCTACGCGGGCATGATGGTGTTGGCGATGGTGCCCGCGATCTGGCGCCGGGTCATGGACAGGCGTCTGCTTGAGCACTACGGCGGCGATGTCGAGCGTGCAAACGTCAACCCCCGCAGGCGCGCGCGCTACG
>CAJCHW010000044.1 GCA_903970125.1 Chlamydiota bacterium | reverse complement strand
GATCGAGCCCTTCTTGGACGGCGACCGCGTGATCTACGCGGGCGAGGTTGGGGGCACCCGCCGGCGCGAGCTCTTCGCGCGCGCCAAGGGGTTCTTGATGCCGATCCGCTGGGCAGAGCCGTTCGGCATGGTCATGATCGAGGCGCTCGCATGCGGTACTCCCGTGATCGCCTTCCCCGAAGGGGCGGCTCCGGAGATAGTGATCGACGGCATCAACGGCTTTTGCGCCGCCGACGAGTGGCAGATGGCAGAGGCCGTCGCCCGGCTCTCCCAGATCGACCCGGCCCGCTGTCGCGAGAGCGTCGCCGGCCGCTACGGCGTGGCCATCGTGGCCGAGCGTTACGAGGCGTCCTACCGTCAGGCGATCGCGTCGCGAGGCACGCGCGCGCTGCCTATGGACCGCCACCGTCAGCCGGTGCGCCGTGGCCGTGACGGCTACGCGGCGCTGGCGCTGGGCTCGCGGTCGGCGCCAGCCAGGTAAGGCGCCAGGTACCGGGCCGCGATCTTCACTGGCGGTGACCACAGCGGCTTATCGCTGAACTGGGAATGCGACCCGCGACCACCTGTGATCCGCGCACTCAGATAAATGGGGCTTGCGCCGGTGAGCAACATCCCTTGCAACGTGGGGTCGAACTGGTCCGGCGTCACCGCCGCGCCGGCGAGGGCAGCGATGGCTTGCGCGACGACGTCGGCCTGCTGGGCGGCCAGCCCACCCTGCTTGATCGGGAAGTCGGTCGCATCGCCGGCGGCATAGACGCGTTCGCAGTCGGACACGGCGCCGAAGCGGTCAACGTGTATGAAGCCGTGCTCACCCAGGGGGATCCCGCGCACGTCCGGGCCGAAGAGTTCGGGTAGGGCGATCACGCGATCGACGGCCAGACGCCTGTCGCCGGGGTTGATCGCGAGCTGTCCCATCGCCGGGATCTCGGCATAGGCCGAGGTGATCGTCTCTACCCGGGCGGCTGCGAGCAACCGTGAGACGGCGCCGCTCGCCTCGGCGCCGAACACTGCCAGCGGGGTGTCCTCGGGCGTGACGATCGTGGTCTGGAGCTCTACGTTCATGTCGTAGGCACGCGCCGCGGTCATCAGCGCAAGCTCATAGAGAGGCAGCGGCCATGCCATCCTCCCCGGCGCCACCAGCGCGAGGCTGTGAACGTAGCCACCCTCGATGTCCTGGATCAGCCCGTGCAGCATCGTGTCCATGGAGCTCGCGTCGATCGTCGTCGCGTGCTCGTAACGCGCGTGCGTCTTGGCGCCAAGCGCGAGCACGAGCGCGTCGTAGGCACGCTCGTCGCCGTCGCCCAAGTGCACCACGCGCCGGTCGGGGTCGATCGAGGCGAGCTGATCGACGATCAGCTCGGCGCCGGCGCCGGCGACGATCGGCGCCAAGGGATAGCGCTTAGCCGTGCCGTAGGCGAAGGGTTCGCACACGGTCATCGGCCGGTACATGAACTCGTCGTTCGGGGCGATCACGCTGACAGCCGTCTGCTGTGGTGCAAGCTCGTGCAGCGCCAGTGCCGTCTCCAACGCGGCGACGCCACCGCCGACCACGATCACGCGCAGCTTGTGGGGATCTGTTGTGGGAGTGGTCATGGTCTGAGGCTATGCCCTGAACGCCGCTTAGAGCAGGGGATCCATCCCCGATCACGCGCGGAAAACTACGTATCGAGATCAGGCTTGGTTTGCGCCCCACGCGATCGCACGCGCCACATCAAGGCTTGAAATGACGCCGAGCGGTCGCTGTGACTCTGGCGCGGCAACGATCAGGTGTGCGCAGTCGTGCTCGCCCATTAACTGCGCCGCGCGGGCGACCGGTTCATGCGGCGCAATCGTGACGATCTCGGTGACCGCGAGCTTCGCCGCGGGGTCCGCGAGACGCTCGGCGGCAACGGCGCGCATCAGGTCGAGGTCGGAGACGATGCCCCATACAAACCGCTCCTCGCCGTCGTCGCCGCACGCGAGTCCGCCAACCACCACGCAGCGAATTCCCAACTCGGCCATCAGCACGGCAACCTCAGCCACAGGCGTCTGTGGCAGGCACTCGATCAGTCCTGGATGCATTACATCCTCGACGGGAAGCACGCTGACCTTTTCACTAAGAGGCATGTCCTCATGTCCGATGTGTCGGCTTTGCAAGCGAGGGCGCGCTGTCCGTCGCGACCTCGCTGCGCTGTGGTGACTGTCGCGATGACACGCAGCCGGCGTATCCGCATTACGCCGCCGCGAGGATGCGGGTTTATACGGATGTCAGCACGGACGCCTGCCGGCACGTAGGCTCCAGTCGACTTCGAGACGCTCGTAGTGAGCGTCGCGGCCGGCTGACCCGCGCGCTCGGGCGCGGTCGCAAAGGTTGGTCAGGCGCCGCGGGGCAAGTCGGGGTCTGTACCGTGGCGGTCGGAGTGCGAGTGCGTCGCGGGCCCGGTGTGGTCGGGCGTCTCGGTGAGCGTGGCGGTCTCAGCGAGGGCACCGGCGGCGGTGTAGGCGTCCAGCGCGTCCAGCGTCTCTGACTTCAGCAGTGCCTGGGCAAGGCTCTCCAGCTGATCGCGATGGTCGGTCAACAACTGCGTGACCTCCTGATGCGCGGTGTCGACCATCCGCCGGACCTCCTCGTCGACGAGGCGCTGGGTCGCCTCCGAGGTCACGCTGACCCCGGGCAAGAACGGCCCCTCGCCGTCGCTGGGCAGCACCGCGATCGGGCCGACAGCCTCGCTCATGCCCCATCGGCCGACCATCTGGCGCGCGATCATCGTGAGCTGCTGGATATCGGACTCTGCCCCCGTCGTGATCGTGCCATAGACAACCTCCTCGGCGACACGCCCGCCCAAGGCCACGCGGATCTTGGCCTGCAGATCCTCCAGCGAGTAGGAGACGCGATCGGTGTCCGGCGTGGACAACGTCACGCCCAGGGCCATCCCGCGCGGGATGATCGAGACCTTACGGACCGGGTCGGCGCCTGGGGTGAGCATGCCCACGAGCGCGTGCCCGGACTCGTGGTAGGCGGTGCGCTCGCGGTCCGCCGCCGACAGCAGGATCCCGCGTGGCGAGCCGAGCATGATCTTCTCCAGCGAGTCGGTCAGATCGGACATCTCGACCTTGTCGTGGTTGCGCCGCGCCGCCAGCAGCGCGGCCTCATTGGCAAGGTTGGCCAGGTCGGCACCGACCATTCCCGGAGTGCTCGCAGCCAGTGCATCCAGATCGACGCTTGGCGCGAGTGGAATCGAGCGCGTGTGCACTTCCAAAATTTCGCGTCTGCCCGTGCGATCAGGTGGCTGCACGGCCACGCGGCGGTCAAAGCGCCCGGCACGCAGCAGCGCCGAGTCCAGCACGTCCGGCCGGTTGGTCGCCGCGAGCACGACCACAGCCTCGGAGCTCTCAAAACCGTCCATTTCAGTCAGGATCTGGTCGAGGGTCTGCTCGCGCTCGTCGTTTGAGCCCGTGACCGAGACCGAGCCCTGCCGCGAGCGCCCGATTGCGTCGAGCTCGTCAATGAAGATGATCGACGGCGCGGCCTCCTTGGCCTTGGCGAAGAGGTCGCGCACACGCGAAGCGCCGACGCCGACGATCGCCTCGATGAACTCCGAGGCCGAGATCGAGAAGAACGCAGCGTGCGCCTCGCCGGCGACCGCGCGCGCCAAGAGGGTCTTACCCGTGCCCGGCGCACCGGACAACAGCACCCCGTGGGGCATGCGCCCACCCAGACGCCCGTAGCGATCGGGACTGCGCAGAAAATCCACGATCTCGGTCAGCTCGGCCTTGGCCTCGTCGATGCCGGCCACGTCGGCGAAGGTGACAAGGATCTTTTCGGGATCGACCTTCCTGGCCTGGGAGCGCCCAAAGTTGCCCAGAGCCCCCATGCCACCGCCGGCCTTTGCCATCCGGCGGGCAAGCAGGACGAATAGGCCGACGATGAGCAACGTGGGTCCGAAGCCCAACAGCAGCTCGCTCAAAAGCGAGGTCGTGGCTTCGGTGGACTTGGCGTTGACCTCAACGCCCTTGGCCTGCAGCAGCGCCGAAAGCTCGCTGCCGTTCCAGAAGGACGGCACCTGGGTCGCAAACAGTGTCGACGGTGTCGCCTTCTTATCCCCGGCCGGGTAGCGCAGCTTGGTCGTGAAGGTGCCCTGGATCGTGTCGCCCTTGGCCGAGATCGACTTGACGTGGCCGTACTGAAGCTGCGACAAGAAGTAGGGGTTGAACGCAACCGTCACCCGCGGCTGGCCGGATTGCGGCGCAAACAGAAAGACCGAAATCCAGTTCAGCGCCACGAGCGCCACGACGAACCAGAGAAACCCGCGCGTGCGGTGTGCGGGCGGACCCTTGGGTGCCTGATCTGGCATCCCACGACCGTCGGGCGCCGGGGACACGTGCCAGCCACGTTTGTCGCGATGCAAGCGCGGGTGAGCGTCGGACCGCTTGCCACTCACATCTTCAGGCTCACTGGGCGGCTTGCTTGGCACGGCCTCAATCTTAGGGGCCAACCTCTCAGTCCAAGGCCGATCGACAGACGACAGTCGGTAAAAACCCGAAGGCGCCCCAGGAGACCTCCCGGATGGTTGGCCTGTGCAGGCGATCTAGCGTGATGATCGACCACGCCGGACCCGGACAAGGAGGCCTCTGATGTTCTCAAACGTGCTCGTGGGAATCGACGGTAAGAGCAACGGCCGCGACGCGATCGCGCTCGCCCGCCGGCTTCAGGACACCGACGCAAAGCTCACGCTGGCGCACGTCCACGGCGGTGAGCTCGGCCTATCGCGCGCAATCGGTACTCCAGCCGGCATCCACAGCGGCCAAGCGGCCCCGGACGACCTGTTGGAGCACGAACGCACAGCGGCAGGCGTCGATGCCCGGCTGCAAAGCGTGGAGTCCGTAAGTCCCGGCCGCGGTCTGCACCAGCTCGCCGAGGAGCTCGGCGCCGATCTGCTCGTGGTCGGTTCGTGCCGCCGCGGCGCAGTTGGACGCGTGATGCTCGGCGACGACACCCGCGCCGCGCTCAACGGCGCTCCCTGTGCGGTCGCGATCGCCCCGCGCTCCTACGCCCAGCACGCCAACCCCATCGCCTCCATCGGCGTCGGCTACAACTCCTCAGCGGAGAGCGCCGGCGCGCTTGCGGTCGCCCGCGAGCTCGCCGCCCGCACAGCCGCGAGCGTGCAGGTGCTCGACGTGGTCTCGATCCCGACGGCCGCGTACTCCGGATTCATGACCCCCCCGATCGGAGACAGCATCGAAGCGCTGCTCGAAGACGCACAGATTCACCTGGCGGAACTGCCGGACGTGCAGTCGAGCGCAATCTACGGACTCGCCGGCGAGGAGCTCGCGGCGTTCGGCGATCGCCTGGACCTGCTCGTTGTGGGCTCGCGCGGCTATGGCCCGGTGCTGCGTCTGGTGGTGGGAAGCACTTCGGACTACCTGCAGCGCCACGCGCGGTGTCCACTGCTCGTGCTCCCGCGGATGGCTGCCGAACCGTCCGCAGCGCATCCGCCGGTCAGCGATGCTCATCCGGCTGTGCGGCAGCCAGACGCTCAGCCAGTGGCGGGCTGAGGTACTGCTGACCGCGCGCGGCGGCGCTAACGGCGGCCGGCAGGTCGCTGTCGGCTCGATCCTTGAGCACGAATCCAAGTGCCCCGGACGCGAGTGCCTGCCGGGCGAAGGCAGGCTGGTGGTGCATGGCCATGATCACTATCTGCGTTTGGCCCGTGCGCCCGCGAAGCTTGGTGATCAGCTCGCGCCGTGAGCCTGCGGGCAGGTACAGGCCAAGCACCAGCACGTGCGGCGCCGATCTTCGTACGGCTTCCACGGCCGAGGCCACGTCCGTCGCTTCGGCGACCACCTCAACGCCGTCCTCGCCATCCAGAACCTGACGCAGGCCGTGGCGCATCAAAGCGTGATCGTCGGCTACAACGACGCGGATAACCGGTGGCGCCGAGGCACCGATGCCACTGTCGATCGGACCCGGCGCCGAGCGCAGATTCAGGTCCATATCTTCACGCTAGGCACCTCGGAGCCCCGCACCATCGGTGCAAACAGCGCGTGGCGCGGGGGCAAAGCACGGACGGCCACCCGTGCGTGCCACCGTCGGCTGCAAGTATCTGACCCAAGTGGCGCGGACAGGCCGAGTCACGCCGACAAGGAGGCCTTCGATGTTTAAGAACGTGATCGTGGGAGTAGATGGCACCCACAACGGCCGCGACGCAATCGCACTCGCCGGCCAGCTGACTGACCCGGATGGCGAGCTGACACTCGTGCACACCTATGGCGGCCAGATGAACCTCTCGCACGCGATGACTCGAGGCATGGTCACCGAGGAGCGTGAGGCCTCCGAAAAACTGCTTGCGGCAGAGCGCGCCGCAACCGATTCCGACGCGCAGCTCTTGAGCGTTGAAGCGCTGAACCCGGGTCGCGGCCTGCACGAGCAGGCCGAGGAGCACGGGGCCGATCTGATCGTGGTCGGCTCCAGCAGCCGCGGCATTCTCGGCCGCGCGATGCTCGGCGATGACACGCGCGCGGCGCTCAACGGTGCTCCGTGCGCGGTCGCGATCGCGGCCCGCGGCTATGCGGAGCGCTCCGGACCGCTGGCAAGAGTCGGTGTCGCCTACAACTCGACGCCCGAAAGCGCGGCTGCGCTTGCCCGAGCGCACAGGCTGGCAGAGCTGACGGGGGCTACCGTGGCTGCGCTGGAAGTTGTCTCGATCCCGATGACCTCCTACACCGGATTTGTCGCCCCCGCGCTCGGCGAGACCGTGCCGGCGATGGTCAAGGAGGCAAACGACCGCTTGAGCCAACTCCCCGGCGTCGAAGGCCACGCGGTCTTTGGGATGGCGGGCGAGGAGCTCGCAGTGTTCAGCGCCGGCGTTGATCTGCTCGTGGTCGGCTCGCGCAGCTACGGCGCGATGATGCGTCTTGTGCTGGGAAGCACGTCGGACTACCTCGAGCGTCACGCACGCTCTTCGTTGCTCGTACTGCCCCGCGTCGCAAGCGTGGCCTAGCCGGCGGCGCGAACGGACAACTTGTTGCGGGGGGCAAGGGCCGAACTCGATACGGTCAATGCCGATGAGTCCGAGCGACGAAACCGAGCGCGAGGCTGCAGCCGAGTTCTCAGACGCGCATTCGATCCGGATCGTGCTCGCTGACGATCACGCGGTCGTGCGCAGCGGGCTGCGCCTGCTGCTTGAGAGCGAGCACGGCCTGGAGGTCGTTGCCGAGGCCGGCGACGTGGACGCCGCCAGGCGTTACGTGCGCGGCCACCACCCTGACGTGCTCGTACTCGACCTGAACATGCCCGGCGGCTCAAGCCTGGAGGCGATCCCTGCCATCCGCGGGGAGTCACCGGACACGCAGATCGTCGTGCTCACGATGCAGCAGGAGCCGGCGTTTGCGCGCGAGGCTCTGGGCGCGGGGGCGCTCGGCTACGTGCTCAAGGAGGCCGCCGATGAGGAGCTCGTCGAAGCGGTACGCCGCGCTGCGGTCGGTGAGAGCTACCTCAACCCGCGTCTGGGGGCCCGCATCGCCTCCGAGCCTCCACCGGGTCCGCCTGACGACCTGTCGGAGCGCGAGGTGGGCGTGCTGCGTCTGATCGCACTCGGCCACACCAACGCCGAGATCGCCGACCAGCTCTTTCTCTCGGTCCGCACTGTCGAGACCCACCGCTCGCACATACAGCAGAAGCTCAGGCTTCAGAGCCGCGCCGAGCTCGTCGGTTATGCGATCGAGCGCGGCCTGATCAACGCGTAGCGGCGACGCCCGGCTCGCTGCGCTTAGGCGACAATCGGGCGAGCGCTACTCAGAAAGGAGCAGATGGCACGAATTGGTTTGCTGACCGGCGGCGGCGACTGCCCGGGCCTTAACGCGGTCATCCGCGCCGCGGTCCGGCGTGGCCTGTCCGCCGAGACCCACAGCTTTGTGGGCTTCCGCAACGGCTGGGCGGGACTGTTGCAAGACGAGGCTTCGGAGCTGACGCTGCAGAGCACCGTGGGCATCCTGCCCCGAGGTGGCACGATTCTGGGCACCTCGCGCACCAACCCATTCGCGGGAGGGAACGACGGCCTGGATCGGATCCGGCGCACACTCTCGGCCCATGGCGTCGACGCGTTGATCCCGATCGGCGGCGAGGACACGCTCGGCGTGGCCCTGCGTCTTCACCGCGAGGGCATCCCCGTGGTGGGGGTGCCAAAGACGATCGACAACGATCTCGGGGGCACCGACGTCACCTTCGGCTTCCAGACCGCGGTCCAGATCGTCACGGACGCGATTGACCGCCTGCACACCACCGCGGAGTCACACCACCGGGTGATGGTCGTCGAGGTGATGGGCCGTCACGCGGGGTGGATCGCAACGCATGCCGGGATTGCCGGGGGAGCCGATGCGATCCTGGTGCCGGAGCGCCCGTTTGACATCGAGGAGGTCTGTGCACACCTGCGCCGCCGTCACGAGCGTGGTCGCACCTTCTCGATCGTCGTGGTCGCCGAGGGCGCTGTGCCGCTCCAGGGCACGCTGCAGACCGTCGCGGGCACTGCGACCGACGCCTTCGGTCACCGTCGCCTTGGCGGCATCGGCGTGACGCTGGAGCAGGAGATCGAGGCGCGCACAGGCTACGAGAGCCGGGTGACCATCCTGGGACACGTGCAGCGTGGTGGCACTCCCGTGGCCTTTGACCGGGTGCTTGCGACCCGCTTCGGCGTGGCCGCAGTCGAGGCCGTCATTGGGGGTCGCTTCGGCACGATGGTCGCGTTGCGGGCGACCGAGATCGTCGAGGTCGATTTGGAGCAGGCGCTGCGGTCACCGAAGCTGCTCGACCCGACGCTTTATCAGACCGCGGAGCTGTTCTTTGGCTGACAGGCGCCGATTGGGCGCTCAGCTGCGCTCGCGGCGCTCTTGCTCGGCCACTGTCAGCTCGGCAGTGGGCAGGGCCGCCAGACGCTCGTCGCCGATCGGCTCGCCGCTCTCGACCGACAGTCCATATGTACCGGCGGCCAGCCGTGCCTCGGCCCGCTCCACGGCAGCCAGTTGCGCGGCGAGGTCCTCTGCGAGACCTGCGTCGAACTCGCTTTGGTAAAGGTTCTCGGAGCCGCGTTCGCCGGGTTCATCCTGCTCGGCACCGGTGCCGGACCCGTTAGCGCCAAGCGCCGCGCGCGCCAGTTCGACGCGCTCGCGCTCGCGCACGAGCAGTTGGCGCGCGCCCTCGGGATCCATGGCCACAGCGTAGCGTCCAGTGGTGGCGCGCGGAGCACGACGCCAGTTGGCGGTGGGAAACCCGATCGTCTCTTGCGGACCCTCCGCGCGCACCACATGCGCGTCGAAGCCGTCGCGAAAGACGTCGAGCATGGCCCGATTCTCAGTGAGCACCTCGGCCACGAAGTGTTTGATCCCTCCCCTCTCGGCGACGCGTGCAAGACGCGCAACCAAGATCGTTCCGAGGCCTCGGCCATGAAGGTGATCGGCCACCTCGACGGCGATTTCCGCGCACTCGGCGTCGAGCTGGACACACATGGCATGGCCGACTACCACGCCGTTCTGGTCGTATGCGATCAATCCGCAGCGGTCGGCGGCGGTGACGGCGTCCTGGTGGGCCGCAGCGGCGATATCGGCGGCACCGGTAAAAAAACGCAGCCGCCTTGCTTCCAGGCAGAGCCCGCACAAAAACGTCAGCAGTGCCGGCTCGTCGCTCGTATTCGCGGGGCGTACGGTGACCTGGGAGCCGTCGCCAAAACCCAGGGGGCCGGATCGTTGTGGCTGCACGTGCGCCTCATCCGTGCGCACAGCAGCCGATACCAGTAACGCGGACCTCACGACTGTCAACAATCGCGAAGCGCCGGCGCGCGGCTATCCGCGCTGGGCCGTCAGCTCAGCGTGATAACTACGCGGTCGCCTCACAGCGGCCAATAGCGGCCGATGTGGGCGGCGGCGCGCGAGGTCAAGAGCGCCTCGGGTGCCACGGATGTCGCGGGCCGATCGCCGGCGAGCGCTGTCAGCGTCGCCAGCACGGACTGCGCAAGCGCAGCCGGTTCATAACCACCCTCCAGCAACGCGCCGACGGGCACGCGGCGCTCTGAGGCAAAGTCGCGCACGTGGCGCGCCATCTCGGCAAAGGAGCCGGTCTGTAGCCGGCAGCCGGCCAGCGGGTCCGCCACGTGGGCATCAAACCCGGCCGAGATCAAAACAAGGTCGGGCTCAAAGGCACATGCGGCGGGCAGCACGATGTGCTCGACCAGGGACAGCCACAGATCCTCTTCAGAGCCGGCGGGGACGGGTAGGTTGATCGTGTATCCCTCGCCGGGCCCCGAACCGACGTCGCCGAGCAGGCCGGTGCCGGGAAAGATGCGCTCCTGGTGAATGCTCGCGAAGAGCACGTCGGAGCGCCGTCTAAAGGCGCCAGCGGTCCCGTTGCCGTGGTGCACGTCCCAGTCGAAGATGAAAACCCGCCGTGCGCCGCACTCGCGAATCGCCAGCTCGGCGGCGATCGCGATGTTGTCAAAGAGGCAGAAGCCCATCGCGCGATCGCGTTCGGCGTGGTGGCCGGGCGGTCGCATCCCGCAGAAGCCGGCCGCGGTCTGATTTGCCATCAGTGCGCGCACCATCGCGCATGCGCCACCGGCAGCGCGCAGCGCGGCCTCATAGGACCGCTCGCCGACGACCGTGTCGGAGTCGATCAGGCCGCCGCCGGACAAAGCCATTTGCCTGATCTGCTCCACATGGCCGGCGCCATGGATCAGCTCAAGCTCGCTCTCAAGCGCCCGCGGCGCTTGCGTCGGCGCCCACCCGAGCCACTCCTGGGCGCTCAGGGCACTCTCGATCGCCTCAAGCCGCGCAGGCGTCTCGGGGTGCCCGGGAATCTGCTTGCCCGGATCGTGTTCAAGACCTGAGCGATGGTGGAAGTAGAGCCCCGCGGGATGACCGCCCGGCCCCGCTGCATCGTGACTCACCACGAGGCCACGGCGCAGGCACTCGGCATTGCGGGTGCAAGCTCGTGCGGCACACATCGACTGTAGGGCGGGGCGGGCGCGCTTGGGTCAGCGCACCTCCCCCGGTCCGCGCCCAGGCCCGAACTACGCTGCAAGACTTCGGCGGTGAGCTTTTTGCCCGAAGCCCTTCGTCGATGCGCTCGCGGCGCGCAAGCATGCGCTGCGATTGCGTTTGCTGTCGCGAGCCTCGCATACGTAGCGGGCCCCACGGTGGCGGCGGGCACACAGGCCGTGGGCTCACGCTTTTCGGTTCCAGCGTCGGCCCGGCAGCTGATTGTCGTCTCGAGCCCCACATATGACCCGCAGGACTACCTCGCGAGCCTTCAAAGCTTCCAAAGGGCCAGTGCTTCGGCGCCCTGGCGGCCGGTGTTCGGAGTCTGGCAGGCCGAGATCGGCTCCGGCGAGCTCCGCGACGTTCGTCGCGAGGGCGACCACGCGACCCCGACGGGCGTATACCCGTTTGGGGTCACGATGTACGGCAACCAGCCGAACCCGGGCGGCTTGCACGAGGCCTACCACCGGCTCGTGTGCGGCGACTGGTGGGATGAGGACCCGTACAGCGCCCCGTACAACCGCTTCGTGCATGTGTCGTGCGACTCGACACCGGTCTTTGCGGCGTGGTCTGAGGCACTCTGGACCGAGACCAGGGCCTATCCCTACTTCGCGGTGATCGACTACAACGACAACCCGACGATCTCCGGCCCTGACGCCCCGGGATCTGGGATCTTCCTGCACGCGTGGATGGGAGAACCGACCGAGGGGTGTGTGGCGCTGCACATCCCCGAACTGCTGGCGGCGTTGCGCTGGTTGGAGCCGGCCGATCATCCGGTGATCGAGATCGGCACAGCCGCCGAGGTCGGCCACGTACCCCCGGCGCGTGCTTAGACTCAGTGGCGCGGCGGTGCCAGATACGAGGTGATCGCGCCTGCCAGCGCGCGCGCAGCAAGCCGCTGGAAGGAGGTGCGCACGAGCAGTGCCGCGTCGGTCGAGTTGCGCATGTTGCCGCACTCGATCAGCACCTTTGGCACTGTGGTGAGGTTCAATCCCGCAAGGTTGTCGCGATCCGCGACCCCGCTGGTACCGTCGTAGTTGCTCACAGGCATCATCGTGAGGGCTCTAAAGCGTTCGACCACGATGTGACCGAATGCCCTGGACGCATCGATCACGTGGCTGTTGGGTCCATCGGCAACCGGCTCCAACACGGCGAAGCCGCGACCATTGGCAGGTCCACCGTCGCCGTGGATGTCGATCGCAACGTTTGCGTGGGCCCGGTTCAGGATCTGCGCACGCTCGGTGACGCACGGACCCACCCCGTCGTTGCTTGAGCGCGTGAGTACGACCTTGGCGCCCTCGTCACGAAGGTCGCCGGCGAGGTACTCAGCGACGTTGAAGTTGAACTGGGCCTCGGTATAGCCGCCGTCCGTCTCGGTGCCCGTCGTGTCGCATGCCTCCTGTTCGCGTCCATTCCAAATCGGGTGGTCGATATAGCTGGGATCGGTGTAGTTGCGCCCGTTATGCCCGGGGTCGATTCCGACGATCTTGCCCGCGAGTGGGAGAGAGGACCGCGCAGCCAGCGCGCCGGCGCCCGCGCAGGTGGTCACCAAGCCGAGACCCGCCAGGCCGCCCAGCACGAACGCCGCCGTGACGCGCAAGCCCGCGTTACGCGCGTATACAGGTCGCGATCGGGGCATACACGGACCGTACACCTACTCGCCCGAGCCGCGCGCGGCTCGGCACCACCACAGGCGCCAAAGCCCGAGCAGGCCCAGCGATTGCGACCCCCACCGGGCGCGTTGAACCGCTCCTGCCCCAACCGCGCCGCATCAGTGCCTGTCTAGTAATTCATGCTTTAGCCATCAGGTGTCGAAGAACTCTGGACAGCGCGGTCGCGACGACGCGGCCGGCGCGGTCCGATGACCTCATGGAGCATTCACCTGATTGCAGCCAACCATGTGGGCCCCCAGGCCCGCGTTCAGGCCCACCGTCGTGGACCAGTTCGACCCGCCTTGCGACGCGCCGGCTACTACACAGCCAAGCTGGTGACACGCTCATCGAGGTGCTGATCAGCGCTGTGCTGATCGCCGCAATCGTGAGCGCCACGGTCGCAGCACTGAACACCTCCAATCGCGCGAGCGCGCTTGGCCGTGCACGCAGCGAGGCCCAAGCACTGGCTGAACAGGACCAGGAGCGCGTGCGCGCTGAACCGCTTGCAACCCTCGCGGCCCTCAACGGGACCACTGAAACACGGCCCACGGTAGCCGTGGACGGAACCACGTTCACGATTAAGTCAAGTGTGCTTTTCGTCACCGAATCGGGAACCAACGACTGCACCGTGGAAACACCGACGGCCGGACTCTACAAGGCCACCTCCAACGTGAGCTGGGCTGCCAACGGCAAGCACGCTCCGGTATCGATCTCCAGCTCGATCGCACCCCCTGCGGGCGCCACGCTCGTGGTGCGCATAGAAGGCCCGGTCAAAGGTGAAGGCGTCGAACACGCGACCGTGACCGCCACCGGCCCGGGAACGACAGGCGCTGTGCATACCGCCACCACCAACTCCGAAGGCTGCGCACTGTTCGGCCCTTATGAAGAAGGCGGGGAATATGCAGTCAACGCGTATCGCGCAGGCTACGTCGACCCGAACTCCTACTACCAGCTCAAGGAAGACCCGAGCCTCCGTGTCAGCTGGAACCTTCTGACCAACCTGCCGACCAAGGCCTCGTATCAGCTCGCTGCCGCCGAGAGCCTGACGGTCAGCCTTCAGACCGCAAAGCCCACAGGCGTCACGGGGACGTGGGCGCCAAAGACCAACGCCAACAACATCGTGATCGCGACCGCCGAAGGCATGGCTCCAGCGTTCCGGACGCTGCTGAGCACCTCTGCCGCGCGCGAAGGACCATTCAGCTCCGTCGCCCCGGGCCTCTACCCCTTCACCTACGCGGTCTGGGTCGGCACTTGCAAGTCCGACGAACCGGCCGCGTTCGGCGCCGCTCATAACCCGGAAGCGACCGCCCAGATCGGAGGATCAAGCGAAGTCACGCTCGTTTTGCCGGCACTCGTGCTCAAAATCTACAAGGGCACCCATCGTGAAAACTCAGAACTCGCCACAAGCCCGACGGTTTACCTCACAAACACCAGCTGCGAAGAAGGCCGTGTGCTGCAGGAAACCTTGGCCAACACCGAACGCATCGTCGAACAAGGTGCCCTGGCAAGTCCGGGCGTGCCGTATGGCAAATACGCCGTCTGCACGCAATGGGAATCCTCAGAAGGCGCAGCTACGACCACGACCACCACGACGACAACGACAAATGGCGCGCCGATCGTCACCAAGCAGCCCAAGCCACAGGCACTTGTCGAAGGCGAAGCGATCATCGAGACCGCAGAAGCATCTGGTGCGGTTTCCCAGCAATGGGAAATCTCGTTCAACAACGGCTCGAGCTGGGCAAATCTCAACGGCGCGACCTCCTCGCCGTACAACTTCGGCGGATCCTACGTCGCGCAAAACAACGCGCTGTTCCGGGATAACTTCACGAACACGCACGGGTCGACCCTTACAAACACGGCGATTCTGTACGTAACGACCACAAGTCCCGCACCGGTCGTCACCAAGCAGCCCGTAGCGCAGTCGCTCATCGAAGGCGAAGCGATCATCGAGAACGCAGAAGCGTCGGGCGCAACCTCCCAACAGTGGGAAGCCTCGTTCAACAATGGCTCCAGCTGGCAAGTGCTCGGCAGCGCAACCTCCTCGCCGTATAACTTCGGCGGATCCTACCTCGCGCAAAACAACGCCCTGTTCCGGGACAACTTCACCAACTCGCACGGGTCGAGGCTCTCCAACTCGGCGCTTCTGACCGTGACAGCCCCAAACACGACGTACCATCTGGAAGCGACTCAATTGAGCGTGCCTGCCGCCTCACAGACCGTCCAGGAACTGAACATGTTCCGCGGAAACACCACCGAACGCAAGGCGGGCACGTGCTAGGGGCGCCGGCCGCGATCTCGAGGCTCAGACACAGCTTTGGCCGCGATTCGGCGACCGTGCGGTCAAAAGGCCCCAGCGCTGGAGACCGGGGTGCTGGAGACCGGAGTGCTGGACGCCAAAGCGCTGGACGCCAAAGCGCTGGATACACACTGGTAGAGCTGTTGGTCGCCACAGCCATGAGCGTCCTGCTGATCACGATTGCCATCTCCGTGCTGCTGGCGACCAGAACGAGCGTCACCGAGACCGCTGAACGAGTCCACGCCGACCAGGCCGGACGAGTGGCCCTGGAGGACATCATGCTTGAACTACACAGCGCCTGTTTCTCGCCCTCCATCAAGCCCATTCGCGCAGGCAGCGAAAACGCGAACCTGATTTACATAGATGCCACCAACGAAGCTGCACAGACCATCACCGAACACGGAGAAGAAGCCTATGCCAAAGCGATCAAGCATGAAGTTGTCTACAGCGTGAGTGCGCACACCCTGCGCGACACGACCTATGCCCAAAGCGCCGAACTTTCAAGCACAGAACTTGCATTCTCCACAACACCCGTCAACCACCTACTGGCACAGCATGTTGAAGAATCATGGAACGCGGCACATACGGCGCGCATTCCGGTGTTCCAGTACTACCGCTATTACGAACCCAGCGATTCCGGGTATGAAGCCGGGCACCTCAACCCCAACGCGCTGACGACACCGCTGACCGCGACCTCCGCGGCATCGGTCGCTCGTGTTACCGTCGCTTTCAGTGTCGCGCCGGAATCGACGCACCACAACGAAAAGGCCATTACGCCGATCGCGCTCGAAGATTCCGCAGTGTACCGCCTGACCCCCGCCTCGACGGTCGAAACACCAACTCCGCGCCCCTGCGTATGAAGCGTCATCTGAAACCTGGCGGCCGCGCCCGACGCAACGCCCGGCAAAGCCTGCGCGGCGAGGACGGGGTGACGCTCATTGTCACGCTTGCGTTGCTGCTCATCACAAGCACATTGATCGCGAGCACGTTGATTGCCTCCGTGGGAGAGGTTCACCTCAGCAGCACGGCATCAGCACAGAAAAAGGCTTATTACGCGGCGCAAGCAGGCATCAGCTATTACCTCAACCATTTGAGTCAAAACGGCGCTTTTCTTACCTACTGTAACGCGCCGCCTGGAGTCGCGTCCACGGAAAATCCGATCAACCAGCTTTATAAGGGCGCCAGCGGGCGTCAACCACTCAAGGCATCCGAACTGAAGAAGATTGCCGTGCCTGGCACGACTGGCGGCGAAGGGGAATTTGCGTTGGAGCTCATTCCCGAGCAGTCTGCACCCAGCGGTGACGAATGGTGCGATGCCGGCAGACTGTACGAAACCATGATTGAAAAGAGCGGACACTGGGCAGGCTCGTTTCGCGTCAAGTCAGTCGGCTTTTCCGGGCGCGAGAAGAGCTCGATCGTGGCCACGTTTAAGAATGAAGGGTTTCTTGGCTTCGTGTTTTACGACGTCTACGAAACCAAGGATCCTGGCGTGTACCCCACCACCACGGAAATCACAGCAGCCGAAAAGGAATGTGGCCAGGTTTACGGTACTCGCCCGTCGTGGTGCAACACCGTCTACTTCGGGCCGCTCGACGTCGTCCAAGGGGCGATGCATACCGGCGATCACGTGTCGGTGATCGGCTCACCAACGTTCGGGTCTGAAAGCTCGAACCTGATCGAATTCGGCACCGCGGCAAACGACAAGTGCGGCACTCCGGATGGAGGCTTCTCCGAAACCAACCCAAACGAAACGACGTGCCCGACGCCGATCTTCAAGGGGACGCACGTGCCGGTCAACGAAGTCAAGCCGATCCAGCCGCCATCGACTGACAAGGAACTGCAGAAGTGGGGCGAAAATGGCGGGCTGGTCCTAAAAGGCGCCAGCGAAGTCATCCTGCATGGCACGACGATCCGCACGAAGACGCCCGGCACAAGCGGCACCGAAAAGGAATACGCCTGGCCCGCCGACGGCGTGGTATACGTTGCCAACAATGGCAGCTGCTCGGAAGAATACCATCAGTATGCAACCTTCTATCCGGGTGAACTCAGCTGCGGCAACGCGTACGTTCGCGGGACCTACGAAAACTCGCTGACCATCGCGTCCGCCGACGACATCATAGTCGACGGGAACGTGGAAGCCGTGCCCAACTCCGCAGGCGTGCCGACTGGAACTTCGCAGTTGGGCTTAATCGCGGAACGGTTTGTGCAGCTGTACCACCCGGTTAAGCGATATGCGCCCAAGGCGACCAGTTGCCCGTCTGGTACGACGGAAAACGCGACCACCAAGAAGTGTGAATACGAAAACGGCGGAACGACGTGCGATGCTCCGAACCTGGAAGGCAACGGAGAAACTGAAAACCCCAATCCTCTTCCGGGCACAAGCGGGACCATGGCCAACCCCGTCATTGACGCCGCGATTCTAGCTTTGAACCATTCCTTTTCGGTCGACAACTTCACATGTCCGACGGGGGGACCCCTTGTGGGCACGCTCACAATCGTGGGTGCTGTCGCACAGAAGTTTCGCGGCATCGTCGGCTATCAGGGCGGCCCGGGTTACACCAAGGCTTACTCCTACGACTCCCGTCTTGAGGCCGGTGAGCCCCCCCACTTTCTCAATCCAGTCGAGGCCACCTGGAAGCTCGAGCGTGAGACGCGGTCTAAGAGCCCGCTGTAGCATCAGAGTCCGCTTTCGGTCCTAGCTCAGGCGGCCGTGGCACGATCACTCTGATCGTCAACGCGTGTGGAGGACTCAGGCAGAGACAGGGGCAGCACGCTCGAGTCATTGGTCTCGGCAAACAGCGGGTCGGCTGCGGCCAGATGATGGGCCTCGCGGAGATCAGACTCGATCGCCACGAACGCGTCCACCAGCGCTGGGTCAAACTGCGTACCGCGCCCGCGCACAATCTCGGCGAACACGCGATCAAAGGACCACGAATCCTTATACAGCCGGCTTGAAGAGAGCGCATCGAAGACGTCGGCGACCGCGCAGATTCGTCCTGCGAGCGGGATCTCATCGCCGCGCAGGCCGTTGGGGTAGCCGCTTCCGTCCCAGCGCTCGTGGTGTGTGCGCGCGATTGTCTCGGCAAGCATGAGCAGCAGCGAATCTGAGCCGGCAAGCAGTGTCGATCCTGTCAGCGTGTGTGTCTTCATCAGCTCCCGCTCGCGGTCGTCCAGTGGGCCGCTCTTGAGCAGGATGCGGTCTGGCAGCCCGATCTTGCCGACATCGTGCAGCGCGCTTGCGATCCGTAGGCGTTCGGCATGCTCGGCGGTCATCCCGACCTGGAGCGCAAGCAGCTCGCAGACTGTTCCCACGCGCTCGATGTGGTGCCCTGTGTTTTCGTCGCGAAGCTCGGCAGCTTGAGCGAGTCGGCGGATGACCCCGAGCTGCGTACTTTGCAGTTCGGCGGTGCGCTCGCGGACGGTGGCCTCAAGCGTGATCCCGTAGCGGTTGGCGAACTCGTGCTCCCAGGACTCGGCCAAGTAGCAGACCAGTAGAGCTCCGACACCACTGAGTAGCGCAGCGATCAGCGGGTAGGTGACGACGATTATCAGCCCGTGATCGAAAGCAAGCTGTGCCAGCACCGCGTAGGCGCCAATCAAGGACAAGCCCAAGAGCAGTGCCCTTGTCGCTCGCATTTTCATGCAGCTCAGCGGCGTGGCTATTGCAGCGAGTACGATCGTCAGCAGCGCGAGCCATCCGGGAGCCCCACGCAGGGGATTGCCGGCGAGTGCGGTCATGATTGCGGCTGCCTGGACTTCCGGTCCCGACATGCCTTGCGTGGAGCTGACCGACGTGGCGTGGATGTCCTGCAACACCGGGCTCGTAGCGCCAATCACCACGATCTTGCCGGCGATCTGCGCCGGTTTGACCTGGCCCTGAACGAGACTTGAGAAAGACACGGCGGGGACGGTGCCGGGCGGCCCGGGAAAGTCGATCCAGGCCGACCCGTGATCGAAGTCGCGTTGGGAGATGCGGCGTCCCGATAGCTGTTCGGCAGTCGCCACCGCGATCGTCTTCAGGCCACCGATGGAGTAGGCGTACTTCTGGATGATCCCGCTGGAGTTGGCTCGAAAGTTCGCCGCTGCGGCCTGGGCGTGGGCCTTTGCAAGGTTGGCGTTGCCACCGAGCACGCTCGTTTCGCCGTCCGGCCCTGTTTCGCTGGTGGCAAGTATCACCCCCGGCGCGCGGGCAACCGCGTCATACAACGTGAGGTCTTGGGCTGGGGTGGTCGGTTGGGTGAACTGAACGTCGTAGACGATCGTGCGTGCATGATCGGCGTGCAGGACGTCGATGGCACGGGCGTCAAGGGAGCGTGGAAACGGCCAACGCACTTGGAGCGTGTTGAGCGTGTTTTCGTCGACCCCGACGATCAGCAGGTTCTTGGGGTGTGTCGCGGGGCGCAGATCAAAACGCACGTCGGTGCTGTCGTTCTCGACGCCCGCCAACACGCCTGTCAGGTATGACGTCAAGCCGACGCCGAGAGCAAGCAGCGCGACTGCGCAGAGCAGGCGCGTGCGCAAGGCCGTGGTACCGGCGCGTCCCCCGTGCTCCGTGTCTGCAGACGTCCGCGACACAGCAGACGCCCGTTAGGGTCTCGCGAGGAAGCTGTGACCAGCTGTGACGATCACGGTGCGGTGGGTGTGCAAATCGCGAACCCGCACTCGGCCGCGGCGGACGCGCGTGATCGTACCTGCGCAGGTTTCCACCGTCTCCCATTCGGTGCCAAGCACCGTGGCAGCGCTGTTGGCACCGTGTGTGGTGTAGCGCCCGTGGTGATCTCGCGCCCACAGTATGCGCGGTTTGGCTGCGCTTGCACGCGCCAAGCCCGGTCGCTGGCAGTGAAGCCGTGGCCCGCGCAGGATCAGCTTGGTAATGCCGCCGCCCCTCCGGCCCTGGCCAACCTTGAAGGTCCCGTCCCAAACGGTCACGGTCTGTGTAGCGCCCGGTTTGGCGAGCGCCGTGGTCAGCTGCACGACGCCGTGAGCTGCGTCTATTACCGAGCCGACAGGGACGGTCGCGTCGCCCTCGAGTGCAAGAAACACGCGAGAGAACCGAGGTCTGAAGAGGATCGTGCCGGATGTCGGCGCAAGGACTGCACTGTGCCCGATCACTGGGCTCAAAGCGGGAGCGCCGAGTTCGGGTCCCGGGGCTGGCGAGCTGAGTTCCGTCAACGCCACCTGAGCGGTCGTCGAGGTTGTTGCTGCCGTGGTCGTAGCGACACTCGTCGCCACAGCCACGGTGGTCGTGGCGGTGGTGGTGGCGGTGGTAGCGGTGGTGCTCGTCGTGGTCGTTGTCGTGGGGCTGCTCGTGGAGCTCGACGCAACGCTCGTGGTCGTTGTCGTAGCGGCGGTGCTCGTGGTCGTCGTCGTGGTCGGCGAGCCAGTCGTCGAGCTCGTGGTGGTGGTCGTGGTAGTGGGACTGGTGGTCGTCGTGGTGG
>CAJCHW010000043.1 GCA_903970125.1 Chlamydiota bacterium | reverse complement strand
GGCCCGTGTGGATCGACGACCCCAACTTCAACCTCGACTACCACGTGCGCCACACCGCCGTGCCTTCGCCGGGCGACTGGCAGGCGATGCAGAACCTGACTGCATGGATCTACTCTCAGGCGCTTGACCGCCGCAAGCCGCTGTGGGAGATGTGGCTGGTCGAAGGCCTCCAGGACAACCGGTTCGCGCTGATCTTCAAAAACCATCACGCTCTGATCGACGGCATCGCGGGCATCGATTTGGCGACAGCGCTATTTGACCTGTCGCGCCAGCCACCCCCGGTCCGCCACTCCACGGGTCGCCCGTGGAAACCTCAGCCGGAGCCCAGCGCGACCGAGCTCCTGGTCACCTCGTTGCGCGGCGCCGTTCGCACCGAGGCCAAGCTGGCGACAGCGGTGCTCGATGCCGTCTCCAACCCCGAGCACGCCCTGGCGCGGGTGCGCGAAGCTGCCGAGGGCTTGGGCGAGATCGTGTGGGCGCTGTTGAACCCCGCGCCGGAGACACCACTGAACGTGGAGATCGGCCCGTACAGGCGGTTCGTCGCCATGGCCAGCCGACTGGACGACTTCAAAGAGGTCAAGAACGCTTTCGGGGGCACGGTCAACGACGTCGTGCTTTCCGTGGTCACCGGCGCGTTGCGCACGATGCTGATCTCACGCGGGGTGCGCACATCGGGTTTGGAGCTGCGGGCGCTCGTGCCCGTATCCGTGCGGACCGCGGGCGAGCATCGCGAGCTGGGGAACCGCATCGTCGCGATCCGGGGCACGCTGCCCGTCTACATCGCCGACCCGCTTGAGCGTCTGCGCTACATCAGCGCCGAGATGTCCGACCTGAAGGAGTCAAAGCAGGCGCTGGGGGCCAAGGTGATCGCGGGGGCGCAGCAGTTCGCTCCGCCCACGGTGCTCGCACAGGCGTCGCGCATCAACTTCTCGACGCGCCTGTTCAACCTGCTGGTGACCAACGTTCCCGGTCCCCAGGTGCCACTGTATGTGCTGGGTCGGCGCCTGCTGCACGCCTATCCCGTCGCGTTCTTGCCATCCGGTCACGCGCTTGCGATCGCGATCATGTCCTACGACGGCGAGATGAACTTCGGCCTGCTCGGCGATTTCGAGGCGGTCGACGACATCGAGCAGATCGGTCGCAGCGTGGTCGCCGAGCTGGCGACGTTGGTGGCTTTGGCCAAGGAAGCCGGACGATCCACCGATCCGACAGCGCCGGGCCCGCTTGCGAGCCCCAGTCGCCGGTCCGCTAGAACCCCAACGCGAACTTAGCGTCCTCGGTCATGCGCTCCGGCGACCACGCCGGCGTGAACGTGAGCTCTGAATCGACGCTGTCAACGCCCTCGACTTCGCCCACGAATTCTTCTATCTGTTCCTCCACGGCGGGGCCAATCGGGCACCCAGGTGTGGTCAGCGTGTAATTGACGTGCACATGGGCGCCGTCAATCTCGACGCCGTAGATCAGGCCCAGTTCGACGAAATCAAGCCCGAGCTCGGGATCGATCACGCTGGCAAGCGCGTCCATCACCTGGCCGACATCGATCGGCGCGGGCGCGCCGGCCTCTTCCAGGGCTGGTGTGGGGTCTTGATCTGTCATCGCTAGGGGCGCCACCGAGTGTAGCCGCGCGGCGGCGGCGGGCAGTGGGCGGTCTCAGCTGCTTGAGCCCAGCCGGTCCCACGCGTACAGCTGGATGCACTCGTGTGCGAGCTCGATGGCACGCCGGCGTGACAGGCGCGGCAGCACGCGATCGAGCGCCTGCTGCTCGGTGACGCCTTCGCGGGCGGGCTCCTCGCCCTTGAATCCCACGGCGATCTTCAGCGCCTCACGGCGATTCTCGCCCAGCGTTGGAAACACTCCGGCCAGAAACTCGGCATTGGGTATCGGCGGACCGACCTCAAGCGAGGCATGCCACGCGGCGAGCATGTGCAGATCCTGCTGATCGAGGTCGGCGATCGCGTTGGCGTAATGCCGCGGCAACTCCTCCTCGGGCAGGTCGTCGATCCACGCGTGGATCACCTCGCCCACCAGCTGGCGCCTTGCCTCACGCCCGATGGAATCGGCGATCACCCGAATGGCGTCCTGCGGTTCGATGAAACAGAGCGGCGTAGGTGCCTCCCCGGCGGTCGGAGGGTGGGCGGTTGACGGCGGCTTAGGGGTCGATACCGTGAGCCTTGAATCGGGACTTTAGGCCCCGGGGTGGACAGCATTTGTGCCGCACGCGAGGGCCTGCACCGACGGCAGCCCTCGGGCTGTGACCCCAGCCTGCTGAGCGAAGTTGAGGACTAGCCCGCGGCGAGTCCGGGACCGACGTGCAGCGGCGGGCCCTCGGGGCCCAGATCGGCGTCGGCATGGCCCGCGAGCGCGCCGTCTTCGGGCAGCGCAGCACCGTTGCCGGCAGCATCCTGCCCGCTTGTGGCGTCGTCGCGCAGACCCGCCAGGTAGCGATCGACCGTGCGTGCGCACTGGCGCCCCTCGTTGATCGCCCACACGATCAAGGACTGCCCGCGGCGG
>CAJCHW010000042.1 GCA_903970125.1 Chlamydiota bacterium | reverse complement strand
CCCGCCGGTCCGCAGGCATAGACATGGGCGCTGTCGTCCTCTGCAAGGGCTTCCGAGAGCAGGTCTGTGGCCAGCCCTTGGCGAGCACCGGAGTCGTCCTGGGTGACCACTGCAGCGTCGCGCAGCAGTGCCGCGCCGGCGGCGTGGATCGCATCGCGAAAGCCGAGGAGCACCGCCGGCGGCGGCCCGCCATCGCGCTCGAGCTCATCCTGGAGGATCGCAAGCGGGGCGATCCCGGCGCCGCCGCCGACGAGCAAAGGACGTCTGTCGTCAGTGTCCGGCCGGGTGAACCCGTGACCGAGTGGTCCGAGCATCCACATCGGCTCGCCGGGTGAAAGCTCGCACAGGCGCGCCGAGCCGGGACCGACGTCCTCGAGCAGGAAGTGCGCTTCGCCGTCCTGGAAGCGGGCGATGGAAAAGGCCCGCGGCAGGTAGGGACGCTCGTCCTCACCTCCGCCCCAGCGCTCGGCGGCAGCGATCATCGCGAACTGTCCCGGCTGCGGCTGCGGACCGTCGGGGTCAAAGACCCGCAGCACCCGGTAGGCACCGAGCTCGTCGGTCCCGGCAACCTCTAGGAGGCGACGCCCAAACGGTGCGGGGGCGCTCACGGCGCCGCAACGCGCTCGCGCTGGAGCTCCTGCAGCGAGATCACCTGTGCGCCATCGCTGCCCTGTGCGCGCGCGGAGGCAATCGCCCTGGCGGCCGAGGCCGCGGCGTGAAGGGTTGTCAAGCAGGGGATCCCCTTGGTCACGGCGGCACGGCGGATCTCGTGACCGTCGATGCGGGCGCCGGAGCCGCTGGGGGTGTTGACCACGAGGCCGACGTCGCCGCTCTCGATGAAGTCGACCACGTGCGGCGAACCTTCGGCGATCTTGTTCAGCCGTCCGACAGGTACGCCCATGCGGGCGATCGCCTCGGCGGTCCCGCGTGTGGCGACAATCCGAAAGCCGTTGTCGTGGAGCGTCTGCGCCAGCGCCGCCGCCCCCTGCTTGTCGGTGTCGGTCACCGAGATGAACACGGTGCCCCCTGAGGGCAGGGGCATCCCGGCTGCCGCCTGTGCCTTCGCAAAGGCGCTGGGAAAGTCCCAGGCGATCCCCATCACCTCGCCCGTGGAGCGCATCTCGGGACCCAGCACGGTGTCCGTACCGGCGAGCCGATCAAAGGGCATCACGGCCTCCTTGACCGAGACATGACGGCCATAGCCGAGACCTTCGCGCTCGCGCGAGAGCCCGAGCTCGGCGATCCGCTCGCCCAGCATGACCCGGCACGCGAGCTTTGCCAGTGGCACTCCGATCGCTTTGGATACGAAAGGCACCGTGCGCGAGGCACGGGGGTTGGCCTCCAACACGTAGACCTCGCCGTCGTGCACGGCGTACTGGACGTTCAGCAGACCCACGACGCCGATCGCAGACGCGATGTCGCGCGTGGCAGTCCGGATCTGCTCGATCAGGTCGTCCGAGAGAGAATGCGGAGGTAGCACGCACGCGCTGTCGCCGGAGTGCACGCCGGCCTCCTCGACGTGCTGCATGATGCCGCCAATCCATACGTCTCCCCCACCGCCCTGATTGGCGCTGCCATCGCAAAGTGCATCGACGTCGACCTCGATCGCGCGCTCCAGAAAGCGATCCAGAAAGATCGTCGTGGCCGGCGTGCGAGCGTCCAATCCGTCCCCTTCCGGCACACGCGCCAGCGCGGGCAGCTCGCGTTCGATGTAGCCGGCAAGGTCGGCAACCGAATAGACGATCTCCATCGCGCGGCCGCCCAGCACGTACGAAGGCCTGACTAGCAGGGGAAACCCGACCGCCTCGGCCTTGCTGAGCGCCTCCGGCAGCGAGTGCGCAGTCGCATACGGCGGGGCCTTGTAGCCCAGTCGTCCCAGTAGTGCGCCAAAGCGCCCCCTGTCCTCGGCAAGGTCGATCGCGTCGACGCTTGTGCCCAGCAGCGGCACGCCCGCCGCCTCCAGGCCAGCAGCCAGCTTCAGCGGCGTCTGTCCGCCGAACTGCACGATCACGCCCTCGAGATTGCGCTCGGCTTCAAGCACCCCCAGGACGTCCGCCAGTGTCAGTGGCTCGAAGTACAGCCGGTCGGAGATGTCGTAGTCGGTCGAGACGGTCTCGGGGTTGCAATTGATCATGACGGCATCGCGGCCGGATGCGCGCACGGTCATCGCGGCGTGCACGCAGCAGTAGTCGAACTCGATGCCCTGGCCAATCCGGTTGGGCCCGGAGCCGAGCACAACGACCGACCGGCGCTCGCCCAGCGTCAACTCGTTGCTGGCTTCGCGCTCCCAGGCCGAGTAGTAGTACGGGGTGCTCGCGGGGAACTCCGCGGCACACGTGTCGACGGCGCGAAAGCACCGCTCGCCGGCGAACGCCGCCTCAGGGTCGGCGGCCAGCCGGGCCAACTGATCCAAAAACCAGGGGTGGATCGAGGTGCGCTCGTGCACGGTATGCGCACCCACGCCGCGCCGAAGCAGCTCGATGATCGCCTCAAATCGCTCCGGTCCCGCGGCGCCCAGCCCCTCCAACAGCTCGGACTGCGGACGGTCGCTGAAGTTGGGGGTCTTGTCGAGCTCGCGCGACCGCATCGCCTTGGCAAAGGCCTGCGTGAACGTGCGACCGATCGCCATCGCCTCGCCCACCGATTTCATATGCGTCGTCAGCGTCTGCTCGGCGCCCGGAAACTTCTCAAAGGCGAAGCGGGGAAACTTCACCACCACGTAATCGATCGTGGGCTCGAAGCTCGCCGGGGTGATCCCGGTGATGTCGTTGGGGATCTCCTCCAGCGTGTACCCGACTGCGAGTCGCGCAGCGATCTTGGCGATCGGAAAGCCGGTGGCCTTGGACGCCAGCGCCGACGACCGCGAGACCCGCGGGTTCATCTCGATCACGAGCACCTCCTCGGTCTCGGCGTTGACAGCGAACTGCACGTTCGAGCCCCCCGTCTCCACGCCCACCGCCCTGATGACCGCGAGCGCCTGATCGCGCAGTCGCTGGTAGAGGCTGTCTGAGAGCGTCTGTTGTGGCGCAACGGTCACCGAATCCCCCGTGTGCACCCCCATCGGGTCGATGTTCTCGATCGAGCACACGACCAGCGCGTTGTCGGCCTTGTCGCGCATGACCTCGAGCTCGAACTCACCCCAACCGAGCACCGACTGGTCCAGCAGGACCTGTCCAATCGGCGAGGCCTCAATGCCGCCGGCCACGATCCTTTCAAGCTCCTCAACGGTGCGGGCTACGCCGCCGCCGCGCCCGCCCAGCGTGTACGCCGGCCGCACGATGCACGGCAGGCCGAGCTCCGGAATGCGCTCGAGTGCCTGCGCCACCGTCGTGACCACCGCGCTTGCCGGCATCTTCAAGCCCGCAGCGTGCATCGCCTGGCGGAACAGTTCCCGGTCCTCGGCGCACGCGATCGCCTCATAGGTCGCCCCGATCAACTCGACCGAGAAGCGCTCCAAGGTGCCGTCGTCGTGCAGCTTGGTCGCCAGATTCAACGCGGTCTGTCCACCGAGTGTCGCCAGCAGCGCATCGGGGCGCTCGCGCTCGATCACTTCCGCCACGGGTCCCGGCAGCAGCGGCTCGATGTAGGTGGCGTCGGCCAGCTCGGGGTCGGTCATGATCGTGGCGGGGTTCGAGTTGACAAGCACGATCTGATAGCCCTCCTCGCGCAGGACCTTGCACGCCTGAGCGCCGGAGTAGTCGAACTCCGCGGCCTGCCCGATGACGATCGGGCCGGATCCAAGGATCAGGATCTTCTCGATGTCGCTGCGTCTGGGCATCTACTGAAAGCCGCGCCCTTGCGCCGGGGTGTGTTCAATCAAGTCGCCCGTGGCCGCGCGCCCGCCGGCCTCCACCTCCGTGCCGCCGAGGAACCGGTCGAACAGATACAGGCTGTCGTGCGGCCCGGGGCCCGCCTCGGGGTGATACTGCACGCTGGCGGCCGGCACATCGAGCAGTTCTACACCCTCAACGGTGCGGTCGTAGAGGTTGACGTGCGAGACCCGCGCGCGGCCGAGATCGGTCTCCCACTCAAGGGCCACATCGTCCTCAATGCGCTGCTGACCGTTGGGTCCGACCACCGCAAATCCGTGGTTTTGGGAGGTGATCGCGATCTGCCCCGTCGCAAGATCCTTGACGGGGTGGTTGGCGCCGCGGTGTCCGAAGGGCAGCTTGAAGGTCTCAAGGCCAAGCGCTCGGCAGAGCATCTGGTGACCGAGACAGATACCCCACACCGGGCGCTTGCCCACGAGCTCGCGCACGGTCGCCACCACGTACTCAAGCGCAGCGGGATCGCCGGGACCGTTTGCCAGCAGGATCGCATCGGGGTCGGCAGCGAGCAGCTGCTCGGGACTCGAGGTGCATGGATGCAGTTCCACGCGGTGGCCGCGATCGAGCAGGTTGCGGATCATCGAGATCTTGACGCCGGTGTCCAGCACGGCCACCAGCGGCCGGTCCTCGTCACCCACGCGCACGACCTCCTCGGGCGTGACCAGCGCAGCCAGATCGCGTCCGTTCATCGATGGCTCCTGCACGATCATCGCGTGCGCAGTGGTGGCCGGGGTGTCGGCCTCAAAGATTCCTCCCCGCATCGCTCCCGCCTGGCGTATGTGGCGCACGAGCGCGCGCGTGTCCAAGTCGGTGATCGCGGGCACGCCCTGTGCCGCGAGCCAGTCCAGCCATCCGTGTTCGGCGTCCGCGGCGTCCGTGCGGTTACACGCCTCCCGCATGATCGCCGCCGCGCCCCACGCCCGTGCCGACTCCATCGCCGCTGCACTGGCCCCGTAGTTGCCGATATGCGGATAGGTGAACGTGATCAGCTGTCCCGCGAAGGAGGGATCGCTCATGGACTCCTGATAGCCGGACATACCGGTGGTGAAGACGACCTCTCCCACCACCGGCCCCGGGGCGCCACAGCTGACGCCGTCAAAGCGCTTGCCGTCCTCAAGCAGCACGTACGCGCCCTCGCCGGCCATCAGATGATCAACCCCTGTAGTGCCTTGAACTCGGGTACAGCGGCCGAGCCGAGCAACTCAAAGAGCGTGGCCTCGACGGTGGTGACAACCGCGCCTGCCCGTTCCAGGCGTGCGAGCGCGCGGTCGTGGTCGATCACGTGGCGTGCACCCACGGCGTCGGCGGGCACGTACACGGCGACGCCGTCGCCGAGCAGATCGAGCACTGTCTGCGAGACGCACACATGGGTCTCGATCCCGCACACGATCGCCTCGCTTGCGCCGCCCAGGTCAAAGCCTTCGGCGCGGGCGGCGGAGAAAGCAACCTTCTCAACTGGAACCTCGTCCTCGATCCCCACCTCGGCGGCTGTGTGGCCGAGGCCCTTGGGGTATTGCTCGGTGACCACGCGCTGAAGGTTCAGCAGCCGTGCCGCCGCGAGCAGGATCGAACAGCGCCGCGCCACTGCGGCAAAGGTCTCATAGCCGCGGAAGGCCTCCTGTACGTCGACGACCACCAACGCCGACTGGCTGCGGTCAAGCACACTCATACCGCCACCAGCGAGAACGAGCGCTCGCGGTAGGCGACAGCGCCGGCGGCGACCGTCAAAAGCGCCCGCCCGCGCAAAGCGCGTCCAGCGAAGGCGCAGTTGGCGGAGCGGCTCTCCCAGCCGTGCTCACCGGCTGTCCACCGCGCATCCAGGTCCATCAGGACCAGGTTCGCCACCTCACCGGCTGCGATCCGATGAACGGGCAACTCAAACAGCCCGGCGCCCGCGGTCATGCGCTCCACCAGCAGCGAAAGCTCCAGCACCCCGCCGAGCACAAGCTCTGTGTAAAGGACAGCGAAGGCGGTCTCCAGCCCAGTGGTGCCCATGGGTGCCTGCTCGAAGGGCACTTCCTTCTCCTCGCGCGCGTGGGGCGCATGGTCGGTGGCCACGCAGTCGATCACGCCCGACCGCAGCCCCTCGATCAGTGCTTGGCGATCGGACTCGGTGGCCAGCGGGGGGTTGACCTTGGTGGAGCTGTCAAGCCCGCGCACCTGCTCATCACACAGCAGCAAATGGTGCGGCGTGACCTCGGCACTGACTGAAACCCCTTGCGCCTTCGCCGCCGCGACGGCCTCGACGGACTCGTGCACGCTGAGATGCTGGAAGTGCACCCGGCCATGCTCGTAGGCGGCCAGTGCTGCATCGCGCGCGACCATCGTGGACTCACTGACCGAAGGTATTCCCGCGAGCCCCAGCGCAGCGCTCACGGCCCCCTCGTGCATGACCCCCTTGCCCGCCAGCGATACATCCTCCTCGTGCAACGCGAGCACTCCTCCGCACAGACGCTGGTAGCGCAGCGCCTTGCGCATTACCGCAGCACTGCTGACAGGGCGGCCGTCGTCGCTGAACCCAAGCGCGCCGCCATCGCGCATCTCGGCCATCTCGGTGAGCTGGACTCCCGCCGAGCCAACTGTGATCGCGGGCAGAAATCCGACCGGCACGCGGGCCTCCCTGGCCGCAACCTCGCGCACCGATCCAAGCAGCGCAGCGGAGTCGACCACAGGATCGGTGTTGGGCATCGCGATCACGCCCGCGAAGCCGCCGGCGGCCGCAGCGCGAGTGCCCGTCTCCAGGTCCTCCTTGTGCTCCTGGCCGGGCGTGCGCAGGTGCACGTGGGTGTCAAAGAACGCCGGCAGGAGGTGGTAGCGACCCTGGGCATCGACCACCTCGACATCCTCGGCCTCAAGTGTCCCCGCGGCGCCAAGCTCGGCGAGCTCGCCGGCCCGCACGCGCACGTCGTGGCGGCCATCAAATCCCGTGCGCGGGTCAAGCACGTGCACGTCGCGGAACAGGAGATCCGCGCTCGGCGACGGGCGCGAGAGAAGGGGCGCTGCGCTCATCGTCACGCCAGCTGGGGCTCCGGGAGGGGCGCCTGCGCGCGCGGGCCCGAAAGCAGCGTGTAGAGCACCGCCATCCTCACCACAAGCCCCGCTTGCACTTGCGCGGTGATCAATGCTTGCGGCGAGTCCACAATCCCGCCGGACAGCTCCACGCCGCGATTGACTGGACCCGGGTGCATCAGGATCTGACGGGCGGTCAGGCGCCGCTCGTTGATCTGGTAGCACGCGGCGTACTCGCGCAAGGACGGCACGGGTGCGTCTGCCATGCGCTCGTGCTGCATACGCAACGCGTACACGACATCGGCACCTGCGACCTCGTCGAGAGTGAAGCGAACGTCGCATCCCAACGCCTCGATCCCACGCGGGATCAGCGTCGGCGGGCCGCACACGGTCACGTGCGCACCCATGCGCTGAAAGGCGACGATGTTCGAGCGCGCCACACGTGAGTGGGCGACGTCGCCGACGATCCAAATCCCCAAGCCGTCAAGCTTGCCCAGGCGGCGCTTGAGCGTGTAAACGTCCAGCAGCGCCTGCGTGGGGTGCTCGTGCTTGCCGTCACCCGCGTTGATCACCGCCGCGTCGGTCCAGCCCGACACAAGCTCGGCAGTCCCTACCCAGGGTGCGCGCACGACGATCGCGTCAGGCTTGTTCGCATTGAGCGTGAGCACCGTGTCCTTCAACGACTCGCCCTTTTCGACGCTCGAGCCGTCCGCAGCGAAGTTGACCACGTCCGCTGACAGCCGTTTGGCGGCCAGCTCGAAGGACCCCCGCGTGCGCGTGGAGGCCTCGTAGAAGAGGTTGAGAACCATCCGGCCCCGTAGCGTCGGGACCTTCTTGATCTCGCGATCGGAGACCTCGGCAAAGCGCGCGGCGTGGTCGGTGATGCGCTCAATCGCCTCCCTGTCGAGGTCATCGATGGACAGCAGGTTCACGCGCCCACCACCGCGGGGGCTGCAGCGATGACGACCTCGTCGATCCCGTCCAGCTCATGCACATGCACGTGCACGTGCTCTGCCTTGGAAGTCGGCAGGTTCTTGCCCACGTAATCCGGCCGGATGGGCAACTCCCGATGACCGCGATCGACCAAAACCGCGAGCTGCACGCGCTCCGGCCGTCCGTAATCGAAGAGCGCGTCGATCGCGGCACGCACGGTGCGACCCGTATAGAGCACGTCATCGACGATCACGATCGTACGCGCTGTCACCTCGAAGTCGATATGCGAGGCGTGCACCACGGGCGCGTCGGCCCGCGTTGCCACGTCGTCGCGGTAGAGCGCAATGTCGAGATCGCCCAAGGGCACATCATCGGAGACGAGCTCGGCCAGCCAGGGCTGCAGCCGCTCGGCCAGAAACGAACCGCGCCGATGGATCCCCACGAGCGCCGGCGCTTGCCGGTCGGGATTACGCTCCGCGATCTCGTGCGCAATGCGAAGCAGCGCATTGTGAATGTCGCGCTCGCGCAGTACGACCTTGTGCTGGCTGTCCACAATTCCTTTCTGGCCTCACGGGACCGGGTTAAAGGATCGCTGTGACTGTACCACCCGGCGCGGCCGGCGCGAGACCGGCCGAAGCTGCGTCAGGCCGCCGACCCGGTGCCCTCACGAAGTGTCTCGCTCGCACGGAGCCGATCGGACCATCGCAGCACCCGCGCCTGGCCGCGCTCGGGAAAGGGGACCTCGATCGTGTCGAAGTCACGTGGCGTTTCGGTCGCCGCGAACACGCTGCGGGCCTCGGCGCGGATCTCGCGCGCAAAGTAGCGCGTGGAAAGGTGCGTCAGCGCGAGCAGCGACACCTCAGCTTCGCTGGCAACCGTGGCGGCTTGGCGGGCGGTTGAGTGTTCGGTCTCAAGCGCCCGCTCTGAATCCTCCTCGATAAACGTGGCCTCGTGCACAAGCACGTCGGCACGGTGGGCAGCGGCGACAAGTAGCTCACACGGTGCGGTGTCGCCGGAAATCACGATCTTGCGTCCATGGCGAACGGGACCCATCACCTGCGCTGGCGCCACGCCGTCGATGGTCTCGCCACGCTGCAAACGCCCGAAGTCCGGCCCCGCCTTGACCCCCAAACGCTCGGCCAGCAAGGGATCGAATTCCCCAGGGCGCTCGTCCTCAATCAGGGCGTAGCCAAAGGCTCGAGGCCCGTGGCGCACGGGGATTGCGGCAACCCGATAGTCGCCACCGGACACGGTCTCCTTTGGCGCGAGCTCAGAGATGGTCAGCTCGTACGGGAGTCGTCCGTAGATGAAGCGCACCCCCGCCATCAAGTCGTTCAGGCCTGACGGCCCGTAGATCGTCAAGGGCTGCTCGCGCCCGCGCAGAGCGAAGGTCTTGAGCATTCCCGGCAAACCCAGCCAGTGATCGGCGTGGAAGTGCGTAAGAAAGACGCTGTCGATCTCCAGCAGCCCCACTGACTGCACCAACTGCCGCTGTGTGCCCTCGCCGCAGTCAAACAGCAGCTTGTCGGACCCACGGCGGACCAGGATCGCGGGCAGGCCCCGGCTGGCTCCCGGCACCGAGCCGCCTGTGCCGGCAAAGAACAGCGATAGGTCCATGAGTCAAAGGTACCGTCGCGGCTGCCCCGGCGCCTGTCAAGCCGCTGGCGGCCGGAAACTGAGCGGGCCGGCGCCGCCAGTAGAGCCGGCTGGCGCCAGCAGACAGGGCCCACAACGCACTACGGGCGCCCCGTAAGGGGCGCCCGTAGTTCTGCAGATGCAGAGTTGTCGACCGAAGTCAGCCTGTTTAGAAGGCAACCCCGTAATTCGTGCAGGTCGGCTGGAAGTCGCCCGCTGCCGTTCCGTACGGCTTCGGGGACTGGCTGAGTGCGTTGAGCACATCCTGCGTGGCCGGGCCATCCTCGATCATGCCGATGTGGCCGGTCGGGTCTGCCGGGCACTGGGTCTGGATCGTCACGTTGGTGACGGACGCTCCGGAGGTGCCAGCGTTCAGGAACGCGTTGGTGTAGGGAGTGACCACCTCATCGTGCGTGCTCTCGAGCACCGTGTAGTTGACAGGCGCCACTACCGGATCGACACCCGGGAAGAGAGCCTTCATGAAGCTGGAGGTCTCCTCTTGTTCGGTCCACGCCGGCTCCTCTGCCGACACGAGGCCTTCGATGCCGCTGGCAATGAGCCCGATACCCGGCACCGACTCGATCGCGGACAGAGCGTTGGTCAGCCCGCTGACGGTGGTGCCGTGGTTGCTCGGCGAGAGGGCAACAAAGTCGTTGACCTTGGTCGCGCCAGTCCCATTCTTGATGTAGTAGTTCGGCATCATTCCGCCCTGGGAGTGACCGACGATGTCAACCTTGCTCGCGTGGGTCTCTGCCAACACGGTGTTGACGAACGTTTCCAGTTCGGCAGCCGAGTTGGCGATGTGGTTGATGCCGTCAATACGGCCACCCAGCGACAGGATCCCTGCTTCGCCGTAGTTGAAGGCGTAGACGCAGTAGCCGGCGTTCGCCAGAAGCGGTGCCAGCGTGACCCAGTTGTCACCCTCGTTCTCGGAGGTCCCGTGGACCAGGACAACCGGGTAGGGGTGTTCTGTGCTCGGAATGCAGCCGTTGTTGCCACCCGTAACTTCGGTGGGCCCAAACAGGAAGCGCTCGCCGAAGTCAAGCAGACCTTCGTAGCCGTAGGGCACGGCGTAGTTGGAGTGGGCGCTCGTCACCGGAGCAGAAGGTGTCGAGCTCGGGTGCACCACCGACAGCGTGTACGGGTTGTTCGAGCCGGACATCAACGTGGTGAGGACTGCCCCAAACGCGGAGCCGAGCAGGCCACCGCTGCACGTGATGCTCGGGATCGTTGTCGTGCCCGAGAACGTTGCCGCCTTGAGCAGTTCTGCGCCGCTCTCAGCTGCGTTCAGCGGGAACACCACCGGGGTGCTCGTCTCGCATGAAGTCGAGATGTTCAGCCCAAAGAGGGTGATGCCGGTGACGCCGATGTTGTCGGCTGCGGTGCCGGAGAGCACGAAGTTGCCGCTTTCTGCGACTGGCTCAGTGATCGTGGCGCCGACCGCGCGCGACTCGCTGAGCGTGAAGCCAAGCTTGGCCGGCAGGCCGAGCACGGTCACGGTGTCAGTGAATGCGGGGCAGGACGTGTTGCCCAACAGCGAACCGGGAAGCGTGATTTCGCCGTTGAACGTGCAACCGGCCGGCAGTGCGATCGTCTGTCCGATCGTCTTGTCGGTGACCGACCCGGTCAGGGTCCAGTTGGTCAGCTTGCCGTGAACAACTTCCGGTTCTTCCGCGCTAGCTACAGCAGCGCCGGGAATCGCGAACGCGAGAACCGCTGCCAGCACCCCAAAGCTACACATTGAGGCCATCAGCGCTCGCGGTGTGAACCGCACATTTCGATCCATGAGTTCCTCCGTCTCTCTCCAGAATGTCAGGATGACAGCCATGCCGCGAGGCAAACCAACCTCCTCAAGGTGGCTGTCCTACATTGCTACCCCTCTGATAGCAATCAGCACAATGCCAGAAGATCCGGACATTGTCAAGAGCACCGGTTGGCGCCCTATAGAGACCAAGCGGCGGCTGAGGGCGCGCAAGAGTCCCGGCGCCTGCGATCGGCTCGCAGGGCAGGCGCGAAACGCGCCGCCGCCGCTACTGTAGGGTCTGCGTGAGCCCTGGGTCCGGCGGCAAAGGCTCCGGCTTGCAGGCTCTTTGCGCCCGTAGCTCAGTGGATAGAGCGCTCGCCTCCGGAGCGAGAGGTCGCGTGTTCGAATCACGCCGGGCGCGTAGGTGTTCGAGCTGATCTCTTCGGTCCTGCTGTTTTGGTCAAAGACGACACGGACTCAGACCCCGGAGCGCAGGCGTTGGCTATGATCGTGCACTCTTGTCGGCAAGGAATGAACCTACGGTCCCTCAGTCGGTAAGCCCTTCGTGCCGTGCGCTGGCGCGAGCGAGCGCGCTGCTCGCCGCACTTGCCGCCGGATACCTGCTGACGCTCGCGCTGGCGGCCCCATCGATGGCCGCCAGTCATCAAGAATGGCGAATTCACGGACGGCCTCAGCGACTGGCCAGCCACAGTGGTCTCAGAAGGCGCCTTCATCGGCTACCCGCACATTACGGCGGGAAGCGGCGCTAACTGTGATGTGGCCCAGGCGGGCATACCCCACCTGGGTATCGATGTTCCGGGCGGCGCTGAAGGCTACGTCGAACAGCTTGTCAAGGTGCCAGCGCATGGCGCCACGCTCAGCTTCCTGGCGTGGGGCAGCCTCGAACCAGTCAGCGTCGGCGTGATCGCGGTGACGGGCGGGGTTCCCCACAAGCTGCTGGAATTCAGCCCGTCGCCGATTGAAGGCCCTGGAGAAGGCGAATGCTCCGGGAAAGGCCCCGTGAAGCAGACCGTCGACATGGCCGCGTATGCCGGACAAGAAGTCGGTCTGCGGATCGAGGCGACCTCCAGTGGATACAACGGCACGTTCGCCAACATCACCGACATCGCGCTCGTCGGATTCATCCCGACTACAACCACCATCGACTGCGCCGCCCAGACATCGCCGCCGGGTACCTTCAAGTGCACAGCCACAGTGACCGCCGAAGAAGACGCCAGCGGCGCTCCCACCGGCGAAGTCAGCTGGGACGTGCCTGACTCGACCGTGAGCGACGAACACTGCACACTGACAGCGGAAAGCAGCACGGCCTCGACCTGCTCGATCGTGGTCACCCCCACCCAGGCGGGCAATGAAAAGGGCGTGATGCTGACCGCCGACTACGACGCCACGGGCACCGACTTCGGGTCAAGCGAAGACGACGACGCCTCGCTGACGGGCACGACCACAACGACCACAACTACGACGACCGCGAGCACGAGCGCCACAACGAGCTCGACGGGAGGCTCCGCTGGCGGCTCGACCTCCGGCTCAACCCCTACGGCGCCCCCGGCCTCGGGCTCGACGATCTACGCCGTGAAGCTGCAGACCTCCCCGGCGACGGTTGACACCTACCTTGAAACCGCCGCCCAGGACGCGAACTTCAAGCTCAAGCTCTCGCGCGCCTCAAGCACTCCGGTCACCGTGGATTACGCAACCCAGGACGGCACTGGAGCAAATGGGGCCAAGGCCAAGGAGGGCGACTACACCCCGGTCAAGGGAGTGGCGACCTTCGCGCCGGGGGTAACCGAAGTCAAGATCACGGTCAAGTGTTACGCCGACATCACGCTGCGCAAAGACAGCGCCTTTGACCTGATCCTGTCAAACCTGAAGGGTGCGCACTTTGAAGCCGGTGCGCAGGCGGCTTCGGTGAACGCGCGGGCGGCTGACAACACCGGCCCCCGCAAGCTCAAGGTGGTGGGGAAGATCGATCCGGATCTTTTCGTGGGCGAAATCGTGGAGATCAAGACCTTTGGTCATGGCGTGGGCGAGATCTACATCGAGCGCTACAACACGCTCCGCCTGTTCAAGGCCAAGCGGGGCGAGAGGCTCTATGTGGGGGACAAGATCTTCACCGGCAAGCAGACGGTGGCCGCGATCGAGTGGCTGCTTGGCGGTAAGGTCGGCATCAACTCGGCGTCGAAGGTTCACGTCGTCGACGACCGCACCATCCACGACGACGACCCCGGCCTTCTCAGGATCGTGAGCCACAAGATCGGCATCTGGGGCGATGTCGAGCACCGTGAGGGTCCGGCGAGGGTCCAGATCCAGACCAACGGCGGAGTCATGGGGCAACAGGGCTGACCGTGGCCGACTACGCTCAGCGGGCTCTCGCGGCCCAGGAGCACACACCAAAACCGGGCGCCGAAGGCGTTGCAACGGCTGCGGGCGCCAACAACACGCACACGCAACCGGCACTCGATGCGCACAAGCCGTGTAACGCCTAAGTCGTCATCCCTCGCGGAGGCGGCGGGGTCTCGGTGATCTGGTCGGCACGGACCGGCGTGCAGCGCTCCGGCGGTCAGCCGTCAGCAAAGATGCACGCGACGGTCATGCATCAGTTTGATTGCGTCGATTCGTTGCGTCGCCGCTCCCGCCGGATTCGCCAACTGACATTCGCGACAGTCTCCAAGCCCCCTGCAGTGCCGAAGCCCATGCCGATCAGGAGCCATGTGGGGTTGTGGCCACTTGCGAGCACGACGAGCCACAGCAGCGCGACAGTTGGCAGCGGAAGCACTGTGCAGCGACGGACATACCGAAGTCGCTCCTCGCGCGACGCACCTGCGGCTGGCGGCGGCCCCAACAGGCTGCGCATTGCAGGCGATGAGGCGAGCCGTTCCGAACGGTGTCGCCAACCCTTCATGGCGCCGAGCGTATTTGATTCGGCCGGCGCACGATAAGTCTGCGCCTGCAAACGTGCAGGCGTGAGAAGCGGCTAGCGGCCCTGGCGGCGCAGCCACGCCTCGCGGCCCCGGCGAGGTAACACGCCGCCACGACAGCAGCGAAGGTGCGGGTGCGGATGGCTGCGAGGCTTTGGAGCGCTCGCTGTGTTTCCTGCTCTCCGTCGCCTAAGCCAGGCAGCCGCTCCCCCGGTAGTTCTGTGGCGACATCGTCTACGGAACCGAAGGTCAGAGGTTCGAATCCTCTCGGGCGCGCTGCACTTTCCCCTGGCCGTCGTGTCGACGGCGTGGCTCAGGCGACGTCGCGCTACTGCCGGAGCGCCTTGGCGTCGCTGGTCAGCGTCAGGGTCGCACCGCGTCGCGATTGTGGGCCGGACACCGCCGTGCGGCCGAATGGCGTGAGTGGGATCGTGACCGCCTCCTCGTCGCCCGCGGCGATCGAGAACACGGCTGAGCCAAACAATGCTCGCCTGTCACCACTGCGATGCACACGCCCGCTCAGCGTGACCTTCCCGGTGCAAGCGAGTTCGCCGGAACAACGCAGCAGCACGACTGCAGTGCGCCCGTGGAGCACCCGGAGAGCCCGTCCCACAACGCGCACCTCGCTAGACGCGAACGGAAGTGCGGGACTCAGGCCAGAGAGCGGACCAGCCGTATCAGCCTCCTGCGATGAGCCCGAGACAGCCGGGGCAGCGGTGCTTACAACGGCCACCGGTTCGATCGCGGTGCTCTTTTCGGTGCTCGCGGCTGGCACGGCCTGGACGTTCACGGTCTGAGCGGCGAGCGTGGTCGCGCCAAGGAAGTTGCCGTCGCCCACGTAGAGAGCCGTGATCTCATGTTCGCCCGCGGTCGAGTAGGTCGCGCGGCAGGTCGCCGTCGCCACTTCAGCGGCGAGAGCGGGCGAAAGAGGCCGTTCTGAACAGGCTCCGATCGGTTGCCCATCGTCGAGGAACTCAACCATCCCAGTTGGCACGACGGGACCGATGTACTCGGGGGTAACCGTCGCGGTATAGACGACTGGTTCGCCGATCACTGTGGTCGTAGGTGACACAGCCACCGTGGTTGTCGTGGATGCTTTCCCAGCAGCAGCGTCGGTATAGGAAGCTACCGAAGGCCCCAGATCGGCTTCGGTTGCGGGTTCAAATTCGGCATATGCCGCGCGGCCGCAGTGGGCGCAGAACACCGGCAACGGTTCGAATTCGGTCACCGCCACGGACGTGTGGCAGATCGCGCGATACGCGCCTTCGATTTCAGTCAGCGGCCGGCTCTGGCAGCCGGGCACGACAGGACCGGGGTACGAGTACTCAAAAAAGGCGTGTTCCTTCAAGAATGTGACCGTACCCAACGGTGCACCACTCCCCGCTTCGACGGTTGCCGTCAGCGTGACGGGCTGGTTGGTCACGTGCGGTTCCGGGCTGACCGAGACCCCGACCTGCGAAAGGCGTTCAGTTGAGCCGTTGACCACGGTCGCGGTCAACGTCTGTGGCTCGCCGCTCTCGTGGTAGGCGAGTTGCAGTTCGGGCTTTGCGAAATATGAGAAGCACTCGTCGCCGCTGAACCCGAAATACCGAATCGGGATCACGGCCCCTTGGCCCAGGGCTTCCCCGCTTGCCGTTTGCAATTCGCCCGATAGACCGCCGGTTGAGGAAATCAATGTGTAGACCAGTCCATCGTCGAGTTCCACTGGTGGACAGCGGAGTCCGATCCCACGTCGGCCAGGCTGCAAAATTGAGACATGGATTTCGTGGCCTGCGAGGTCGATCGGTTCGTCTGAGACGACCGGCTGGTAGTTGAATCCGGCGATGGCACTGATGCCATTGAGCTCAAATTCGTAGGTGCCAGCGGCACCGGCGGCGGATGCAGCCGGAATCAGCAGCGCCGTTGCGGCAACTGCGCCGCACAACAATCCCCGCACGCGCGGTATCGTGCGAACCTGCACCCTGACTCGCGATCCGTGCGACGTCACGCAGTTCCTTTCTCCTGAGACCGGCGGCCTCACCACCATCAACTCTAGCCGCCGCGGCGGGCCCAGTCAAACCTGCGTGCCCCTGGACGCGACCGTCGGTATCGGCCCTCAAAACCACGTCCCGAACTCCGTGATCGTGTGGTCAGCCCAGGGCATCGGAGCGCACCTGATATTGGCTCGCAGAGCCAATATTCCCTGTAAAGATGGCCCTACGGAACCGCGGCGACGCGCCGCCTCCGCCGCCGGCCGCTTGTAGGTGCCACTGGCAGTGTGCACCGTGTGGTCGGCGCTAGCGATGCTCAGAGTGTAGGCCGGGGTGTCTGCCCGCCTCAGCCTCCATCGGTGGCCTCGGGCTCGGCTGAAGACCTCGGGCCACGCCCAGACTGCTCAACCAGGGCCCGCGCCCACTGGACCGTGGCAGTCGCCCACCGCAACGCCGTCTCACGCTCGACGGCGTGGACCGTGTCGTCGTCATAGCGCAGTTCCGCCGCGTAGGGCGAAAGCAGGTCCACTTCGGCAAGCTCCTCCGGCAGCCGCACGCCCGCGTTCTTGCATTGCCCTATGAGCACTCGCAGATCATGCCGGTGGGCGAAGTCCACCCCACTTGCGGCCAACACGGCCTTGAGGGCCTTCTAGACGGCCTGCTGGGCGTGAAAGCAGACGAGCACGTCCGCTATTTCGTCTACCGGCAGCATCCCTTTGGCCCCTGCCGCGTCCTCGTCGGCGCGGCGAAGAAGTTGCTCTGCGAGATCCTGCTCGCTCGCCATCAGGCGGCGAGCTCCCGGCCACCCGTCAGTGCCGCGTGAATGAGGCTGCCCCGCACGTTGCGCCACTCCTGCACCTTGTGCGCACTCGCGACGATGATGTCCATCGGGACCAGCACATCAGCCAGCACCCTACGCAGCCGCACCGACTCCAACGCGGGGTTCTCGACCTCCGGCTCGATCACCAAGAAGTCCAGATCGCTGTCCCGCGTCAGCCGGCCACGCGCAGCCGAGCCGAACAGAATCACCCGCGAACTCGGTGGCGCCGCCTGGGCCAGCCGACGGCCAGCCTCCGCTATCAGCGCATCGTCAAGCACGCAGTCACGATACCCACTCGGGGCGCTATCCCGGACGCCGGGCCGCAGTCACACGATAGGCGCGAATGCCGACACGAACGTGCCCCTGAGACGCGAGGCTCCCATCACGCGGCGATGATCTGGGACGAATCGACCGGCTCGGCGCAGGCAGACCGCGAGCCGAACTCGACCCGCCGGGTTTAGACACTTTAAGTGTCTAAACCCTCTCGAAAAGTCCGCAAACTCCGGACATCGAAGCGGCCCTCAAACCCGCCCCAATTGGGCGAAAGCGCCTGCCACGCTTGGCTAAATGGCCGATTCACCCAACCGCCTCCGGAGCGAGAGGTCGCGTGTTCGAATCACGCCGGGCGCTAGAGAATGGGCTGCAAACAGACGTTTTGGGGGAACTGCCAGGCCTCCGAGGAAGGCGCGCGCACAGGGTCCGGACCGGCCGGCGCTCAAACCGCGCGGCGCGCCGGGGTGAGCTGTAACCACCCCCTCTGTCGCTCAGGGCTCAGAGCGTCGTCGAACAGGTGGCTTCGCCGACTTCGACGCGCACCGAATCTCCCGCCGCGGACCGCCCGGCGTAGAAGTACACATCTGCATAACCGGAGCTGTTCGTGTAGTAGCTTGCGGTTTTGCCCTCGCCGCTAACGCTCGCGTCCCGGTCGGGCTGGTTGGATTCCACGTACACGTCGTAGTCGTTGTAGGTGCTGTTGTAGTCGGCACTGGCGGAGCACCAGCCGCTCGATTTGGGCGGGGTTGGTTTCGGTTTCGGTGCAGCTGGCGCGGGCTTCTGCGCTAGTGCGACCCAGTTGCCGACGATCGCGTGTTGCGCTTGGGCGAGCGTCATCCGGCCTTCGCAGACAGCGCGATTGAGCTCGTCCTCGACCGCGTCCTTGGGGTTCGGCGATGCGCCGGGCTCGGGCCACAGGTTGCGCGGATCGTTCGTCGCCCCGCCCAGCTCGAGCGGCACGAAATGGTCGTACTCGTAGTCGGAGGCAGGGCCACGTGCCCCGTAAGCGCGCATGCTCGAGAACTTCTCGGGCTCGGTGATGCTTTCCGGCGGCCGGACCGTTGCCGTCCATCCGCTCCGGCAGATCGTTCGGCCGATCGTCGCCTGTGTCACCTGCGGGTTCAGCGTGCCGGGTGTGCATCGGGGGTCCGGGCGCGAGTACAGCCCGGAGCCGATCGCATGGCACGACCCCGCCGGCGGCTGTGGCTGCACCGCGTTGTTGCTGGCGGTCGAATAGAGCAGCTCGGACGGCGAACGCGCGGCGATGGCCGCGCCTGCGAGCAGCAGAAGGCCGCTGCTGACAGCTGCGGACACGGCGGCTCTGCTCACGGCCGCCACCCTACTCCGCCCTGTTTGCGCAAGCTCGTCGAAGGCGCACTTGCCGATCAGGATGACGCGAAGACGATCACCGACAACGAAGACCGCTCGGGATCTCGCCGAGAAGACGCCCTCGCGAGGGCGTCTTATTTCGCGGCGAGCAGCGCCTGGCCTTCGGAGCCCAGCTCCTTGACCGTACCGGAGAACCACCCGCCGCCCTCCTCATCCTCTTGTGAGCGCAGTACCCCCGTGTGGGCTTCTTCGTATTCGATCCGCGACGGGTCGACGCCGCTGCCCGCACCGTTGCGCAGCGTAAGTTCCTGCGAGCCGAAGAACGGGATTTCAACGGGAATCTGCGGGACGACGAACTCGATCACCATGCAGCCCCGCGGGATTTCCGTGTAGCTGTAGTGTGGTTCGCCGTTAGGGCCCGCCGGTCCCGTCGGGTAGCAGCTGCCGCGTTCTTCGTTCGCCGCACAGACTTCGCCGCTCAGTTCGGTATTGCAGGCACCCAGGGACTTCTCGCCGATGATCTGACGCACGACTTGTTCGTGAGCTGCCGTGTCGCCCCGGGAGAATTCAACGTTCCACGGCAGGCTCGTTGTTCCCCGCGCGGCCGGGTGGGGCGCTGCATAGAGCGTTTCCACTTCGCGTTCGGTTTCGCTCGGACACTCGCTCAGCGTCGTCTTGCCTTCAATGTATGCCGCTCTAGAGCAGATGATTGCTTCCCGGGGACGGTATTCCAAGGGCGTTTCGGCTGTGAGGAAGGCCGTTGGCCTGCAGCTGCACGCGTACTCGTAGCCGTACCCCAGGAGAGGCGGGAGCACGCACGCCGACGCTGACCATTCCTGGATCGCTCCGTAGCCGCGCGCGGGACGGTCGGTCAGATCTCCTTCGCGCTGGTTGAACAGGTAGCCGCTCATGGTCTCAGAGCACCGGACGGGGCCGAGCGCCGAATTCTCCATGTTGAACGCGATCGAGCCCCACGCCACAAACGGTTCGTACGCAGAACGCACAGTGTGCTTTTCGGTGGCACCGCAGGGTGCCGATTCTTCAATGCACGTCGAGACCAGAGGCTTGAGCGCTCCGTTTACGTAGAGCTGCGGCGGGGTTTCAGCCGATGCCGCGGCCGGCGC
>CAJCHW010000041.1 GCA_903970125.1 Chlamydiota bacterium | reverse complement strand
TGGCGGTGCAGCGCCGCCGCCGTGGGCCTGCGCGGTGACCGTCGACGACATGAAGCGGCTGATCGCCGAGACCCGCAGGCTGATGCCGGACGTGGGCATTCAGGTGCCACCCAACCTCGCCGACTGGTGGCCGGAGCTCGTTGCCGCCGGCGCCACCGATCTTGGCGGGCTCTCGGCAAACGGCGACCACATCTCTCCCGAGCAGCCCTTCCCGAGTCCGCACCGGGTGCGTAAGCGCTTGCAGGCAGATGGCTTCGCGCTGACCGAGCGCCTTTGCGTGTACCCCAGCTACACAGACTCCGAATGGGTAGCGCCGGGCGTACTGGACGTGATCAGGCAGCGCTACTGGAGCTTCATTCCCCGCCACGGCTCCGGCCGCCAAGCCCCACCCTTTGCGATCCAGCGCGACGTGGTCGGTCCCGCGGTCGCCAAGGCACGCGACGGTCAGTGGCTGAGCCAAGCTGAGCTCACGGCGATGTTTGCCGAGAGTCGTGCCGAGGCGATCGAGGAGATCCGCGAGGCCGCCGACGAGCTGCGCGCCGAGCTCGCCGGTGACGAGGTCACATTCGTGGTCAACCGCAACATCAACGTGTCAAACGTCTGCACCGTCGGTTGCGCGTTCTGTGGCTTTGGCCAGGGCCGGCGCTCGCCGGAGGCCTATCAGCACGATGAGCAGGAGCTCAGTGGCCGCGTGCTCGAGGCAGTCGAGTACGGCGCCACGGAGGTGTGCATGCAGTCCGGCATCCACCCCGACTGGAGCCTTGAGGATTACCTGCATTGGCTGCGGGTCGTCAAGTCCGCCGCGGCCGCCGCCGGCGCGCACGTGCATCTACACGCATACAGCCCGATGGAGATCGCGCACATGTGTGACATTTCCGGCCTGCCTGTGGCGGAGGTCTTCGCGCGGCTCAAGGAGGCCGGCCTTGACTCGACCCCTGGCACCGCCGCCGAGGTGCTCCACGATGGCGTGCGGGCGCGCATCAGCCCCAACAAGCTGCCCGTTGCGCGTTGGGTGGAGATCATCGAAGCCTCCCATCGGGCTGGGCTGCGCTCCACGGCGACCGTCATGTTCGGCCACATCGAGGAGCCGTGGGAGCTCGCCGAGCACATGCGCGTAGTGCGCGAGCTTCAGGAACGTACGGGTGGGATAACCGAGTTCGTGCCGCTGTCGTTCATCCCCTTCCAGACCCTGCTCGGCCGCACCCACGGGGTCCAGGAGATCTCGCGCGAGGAGAACCTCAAGCACACCGCGGTCTTTCGTCTGGCGCTGGGGCGATCGGTGCCGAGCCTGCAGGCATCGTGGGTCAAGATGGGCCTCGACGCGGCCACGGAGTCGCTGCGCTGGGGCGTGAACGACCTCGGGGGCACACTCATGGAGGAGTCCATCAGCCGTATGGCCGGCTCCTATCACGGCACGCGCATCGAGCCCGAGCAGCTCGTGGCCGCCGCGCACGGAGCCGAGCGGCCGGCGGCCGAGCGCACCACCCTTTACGGGATCCGCCGCCGCTTTCCCGTGCGGCGTGACAACCTGCAATTGGCATGAGCGAGCTGCGTCACAGGCGACTGCACGTCAACGGCATCCACTCGCCGCTGATCGAAGCGGGCCCCGAAACAGCCACCGAGGCGGTCGCGTTCGTGCACGGCAACCCCGGGTCCAGCACCGACTGGAGCGACCTTGTGGTCGCCGTCGGCGCCCATGGCAGGGCTGTGGCGATGGACATGCCCGGCTTTGGCCAGGCCGACAAGCCGCGCGACTTCGTCTACCACGTGGCCTCATACGCGCAGTTCATCGAGCAGGCGCGCACCCAGCTGGGGATAGAGCGCGTGCATCTGGTGCTGCACGACTTCGGTGGGCCCTTCGGCCTGGTCTGGGGCCTGCAGTACCCCGACGCATGGGCAAGTGTCGTGCTGATCAACGTCGGCGTCATGGTTGGCTACCGCTGGCACAAGATGGCCCGGCGTTGGCGCACGCCAGTCCTCGGCGAGCTCACCCAGGCGTGGATCCCCCGCTCGGCATGGCGGCGCGCCATGCAGGGCATGAACCCCAAGGGGCTGCCGCCGGAGTTCGTGGACAAGATGTACGACGACTTCGATCACGGCACCCGTCGTGCCGTGCTCAAGCTCTACCGTGCCACGCCGGATCCGGGCGAGAACTCGGTGGCGCTGGGGGCGGCGCTCGCCGGCCTGCACAAGCCCGCGCTCGTGGTCTGGGGCGCAAAGGACCGGTTCCTGAGCGTCGACTTTGCCGAGCGCCAACGCGAGTTCTTCGACGTCGAGGACATCGTGCTCCTGCCCGAGAGCGGCCACTGGCCCTTCCAGGACGACCCCGAGCCCGTGCGCGACGCCGTCGTGGCGTTCCTGCTGCGCCACCTGGGCGCACCGGCTCCTGCGCCCGCGGCGCCTGCGGCTCCGTAGCGCGCTAGCCGAAGAGGTCCTCGGCCGCAGGGCGCAACAGCGCGATTGCCCCCGGGCCGTCCTCGGCACTGACGTAGCGTCCCAAGCCCCCGATCACCACGGCCGGCTCGCGCGAGTCCTTGGCGCGGGCGAGGTCTGCGGCGCCGGCCACCTGGTCGGCGACTGCAATCCATGTCGCCGACAGCTCGCGACCGGATCCGTCGCGGCGTCCGCGCCAGTCCTCAAGCGGGCGCAGCCCGGCAACGCCAAGGGCGACCTCCTGCTGGCCATTTCGCCACGCGCGCCCGAAGGAGTCCGCGATCAGGACTGCCGGGGTACAGCCCGCCAGTTCGCGAAAGCGCGCGCGCAGGGCGCGCGCGGAGGAGTCAGGCTCGCGCGGCAAGAGCACGAGCGTGTCGGCGGTCCCAACGTTGGATGCGTCAACGCCCGCGTTTGCGCACACGAAGCCGTGCCGCGTGCGGCAGATCAGCACGTTGCGCTCGGCTCGCACCAGCACGGCGGTCTCGCGCAGGATCACCTCGATCACGCGCGGGTCCTTTTCCGTGGAGGCCGCCAGCTCAAGCGCTTGCTCGCCTGCCACCACATCTGCGAGCGCAACCGTTCGACCCTCGGCCTTGGAGACAATCTTGTGCGAGATCACGATGATGTCCGCGTCGCCGAAAGCGGCGCCGCTGGCCACGATCATCTGCGCGATGTCATCGCCCTCGCCGACCTCTGGCAGGCCCGCGACAGCAATAGCGGTCACGACGGCCATGGCGCCTTGGCCAGCACGGCGGCGGTGGCCGAGTCGGCGTGGGGGAGGCCCAGCAGGGCAAGCAGATCGTCGCCCGTGTCGATGTCAAGCAGCAGCGACCGCGGTCTGCTGATGACGCAATCGATGCCCGCAGTGAGCGCGAGCCGGCGGTGGCGCTCGAAGCTGTCGGGCCCAAAGCTGGGCGTCAGCACATCCGGCGGCGTGAGCAGGAGCGCGTTTGTCCCCGTGCCGTGGCGGTCGGGGACGATCACGACCTCCCGCAGCTCGTTGCGGCGGGCATCGTCGTCACGTTGCAGCAGCGTCTGAACGTCTGAGGCCTCGAGAGCCGGGCAGTCGCCCGGCAGGCACAGCACGCGTTCAAAACCCGACTTGCGCGCGTGCTTGATGCCAAGCCCCACGGCTACGCTCTGGCCGTCCTCGGCGGGATCGCCAACGACCTGGGCCCCGCGCGCGCGCGCAGCCTCGGCCGCCTCGGTGCTCGCCGTGACCACGATTGTCTGCTCGATCGCAGCGCACCGGCTCAGCGCGTTGAGCACGTCAATGAGCATCGCTTGCGCGAGCTCGCAGCGCAAGGGCTCGGGGACGCTCGCGCGCAGGCGCCGCTTGGCGATCTCAAAGCGCTTGACAGGCAGGATCGCTGCGGTGCGCATGGGTGCGTGCAAGTTAGCCTCGCAAGGACTCGGCGAACGCCAGCACCTGCTCTGCCACGTGCGCCCTGGCACTCGGGTCGGCCAGCAGCGTGTCGATCGTCAGGCCCGGCAGCGCACCGAGCGGCGCTTCGTCGGACACGATCCCATCGAGCAAGCCTGTGTGGCGGCTCTCGTAGAAGGCCGCCACACCCTCCGCACTTGCCGCTACGCCAAAGAACTCCAGAAAGGCATCCGTGGGGCCTTTGAGAATCTGCCCACCCACCACTGGACTGACTGCCACCACCGGCGCGGCGGCGCCAACCAGCGCATCGCCGATCACCGACAGGATCGGCGCGATCGAGATCGCAGGGTTGCTGGGGCCGATGATCACCACGCGTGCCGCGGTCAACGCCTCGCGCACCTCCGGGCTCGGGGGCGGGGGCCCATGGTCTGGACCGGTGGATTGGCCCAGTTGCAGCTCTGAGATTGGACCCTGCCCGCGCTCGCGGATGAGAAACTCCTGAAGGCCCATGCCGTTTACGCGTGTGCGCCAGGGCTGATCGCTCATCGGCAGCACGCGAGCACCCACCCCAATTCGGCTCGCCAGCTCGGCCAGCGCGCGCGTTGGCGTCATGCCCGCGTCGAGCATGCGCTTGCGCTCAAGACACCATGCGAGGTCGCGGTCGCCCAGCGAGAACCACACGTCGGCGCCGAGTTGGCGTAGCCCATCCATGACTGCGAACGTGTCGCCGCGCAAGCCCCAGCCGCGCTCGTCGATCAGGTCCGCCAGCCAGAAGGTGATGAGGTCGGGATCGGGCGATACAGACGCGCCGTAGATCTCAATGTCGTCGCCCGTGTTGGCAATCACCGACAGCTCGTCCGGCCCTACCACGTCGAGCATCCCGCGAGCCAGCTTGGCGCCCCCGGTGCCCCCCGCGAGCACCACCACGCCCCCGCGCGAACGCGCTAGTCCCACTGCTCGTCTGGCACCCGTGTGAGCTTGATGCCCGCATGCGTCTTGTGGCGCGAGTTGACCGAGATCAGCAGCGCCGTCAGCGACTCCGTGATTCGTGCCAGCTCCAGGCGGCCGCAGTCCACACAGCGCAGGCCATCGATCTGTTCGATCACCGCCGCCGCCCTCGCCTTTTGTGCGCGCTCGTCGCCACACAACAGCACGTCCTCACCGAGCTGCTGGTCGAGGTCCGTCAGCGCCGCCGCGCTCACCGTGTGCAGCGCGGACACCACCGAGACCCCCGCCGGGACCATCTCCTGCGCCTGCTCCGCCGCCGAGCCCTGCCAGACCCCGAGCATACGCGTGGCCTTGCCGCTCACCGCCGCCGCCAGCGGAACGGTGGCATCGATCAGAACCTGCCCCTCGCGCAGGGCGCCACGCAGGTTCGTGAGCGTCTCAGACTGGTTGCGAAACGGCACACACAGGAGCACCACGTCGGCGCCCGCCACCGCCTCGGCGTTGCTCCGGCCCTCGAAGGTTCCCTGCGGTACCGCCGCGCGGGCCTTCTCG
>CAJCHW010000040.1 GCA_903970125.1 Chlamydiota bacterium | reverse complement strand
ACGCTGCGTGGAGTCCAGGTGCTTGTGACCGAGCAACTCCTGAATCTGGCGTAGGTTCGCGCCTGCGCTCAACAACTCCGTCGCAAACACATGCCGCAAAGTGTGCGGCGTGACGCGCTTTCGCTTGGCTACGCCGGCGGCCGTCGCGTAGCGGCGAAACGTCGTCGTCAGGATCGTGGGGGATAGCCGACGGCCGAGTACCCCAACAAAGAGCGCGGGGTCGTCGCCCGGCGTGCGTGTGGCTGCGTAGGCGACGAACAGCGGCACGAGCCCCGGGTGAATCGGGACAACTCGCTGGCGCCCTCCTTTGGCTCGCCGCACGCGGATCAGACGCCGGTAGAGGTCAACGTCGTCGCAGTCCAGCCCGAGCAGCTCTGAGCGCCGCAGGCCGGCGTACGCAAACAGCGCCAGCAGCAGGCGGTCGCGCTCCACCTTGCCAGCATGTACGCGATGCCACACGTCCTCGCGGCCGGGCCCTGATCTCAAGCTGGAGCTGGCGGCGGTCGGCGCTGGCGGCAAACAGCGCCCATGCTGCAAAGACCTCCTTGCAGAGTTCGGTGCCCATCTCGCCGAACGCCTTCTCGGGCCGAGCCCTTCGGCACGAGCGGCGAAGTCGCGCTGGAGGTGACTCCAGCCGATCTGGCGACGAGCAAGCGGTAGATGCGCATAGGCCCACCAGCGGTCAGAGGTGACGATCGCCTTGCTGTCTGACAGCAACGCCCTGGCGTGGCGCTCGTGGCGATCTGAGGCCACGGCAAGCAGTGCATGGCGATCGGTGAAGGCGCCCCACAGTGCGCGGCGCTCACCGGCCGTCTTCCAGCCGGTCTCATCCATGTTCAGCGCGTCGGATTGACGGACGCGTTCCAGAAGGTCCGCATAGGGCTCTCCCAGAGCGTCGGCGGTGCGGGTGAGGATGGCATCGACGGTGCCCGCGCAGATGCGTGCGCCGAAGAGCTGTTCTGAAAGCTCTGAAGCGTCACGACGGGAGACGCGGTTTCTGACCGAAAGCGTGGCGATCGCTGCCTGCAAGCGGGGGCCAAAGGCGCTTTTGGTCACCTCGTCGGGCAGCGTGGCTTGACCGAGCGCCCGCATTGACGGCAGCACAGGCGTTGTGCACGGTGCTCGATCACTGTCGCGGTGATCTGGGGCAGCTCTTGGACCTGGTGGCGAACGGGCTCGGTGACCGGGCGGCGCTCCGCCTCCGTGAACCGATGGCCGCAGACGCATTTGACTGGCCAGTGCCCTACGACCTGATCCACGGCGTTTGCCGGCAAAAACTCGCCGCCGGAGCCCTCATGGCCGGACTGCGCGCAGCGGCTGCGATCACTGGGGCCTTTGGATCGACGTGATGGCGCTGAGGGTGGATCGGCGCTTGGTGGCTGCGACGAGTTGGCGGAACTGCGGTTCAGGCGGCGTTCGAGTCCGGCGATGCGTTCGTCCTGGCGGGCCACACGGGCGGCCAGAGCCTGGATCTGGGCATCCATGCGCAGCAGCACCTCCACCACCACCTCGCGTCCTGCGTCATAGATCGCCTCCGCCTCGGCGCGCTCCATGACGAAGTGTTCGACAGAGCGGGCCTATGTCCCGCTGCCCAACTGAACGGTTACGGTTTTTCCATATGTGCAGTCGCCTCGCTCTCGATCTTCTCACCCAGCTTCATGTGGTCGAAGGAGGAGGGTCGTGAGGAGCCGGCGACTCGATGAGACGGTTCGGTTGCGCTAGAACGCGCCACGCTCAGCGCACACGTTGCAGTACGCCCAACCCGCAGGCGTCCTTGTATACGAGCGCGTTGCCGTCCGCCCCGGGTGCGACATGACCGTTGAGCGTGAGGCCCGCCATCTCCGGGTGGGCGGGCAGCCACTCCGCGATCGCCCGGCGCACGCCGCCCTCAGCACTGGGGTCGAAGGCGGTCGCGAACTCGCTGGCGTCGTGCAGCAGTACGAGGCCCCCGACCGGCAGGCGTGGCGTCCACAGGTTCAGCTCCGCGAGTGTGTGGGCGTAGGAGTGCGAAGAGTCCACAAGGATCAGCTCCGGCAGACCCCCCAGGACGGCGGCGGCGTCCGGCGACAGGGGGTCGGCCGAGTCACCCTCCCGCACGACGACGTGATCGCAGAGGCGGGCGTGCTCGAGCCAACGTCTTGTGAACTCGCACGCCGCGGGATCGATGTCGATCGTGAACAGGCCGGGGCGAGCGCCCATGGCGCGTAGTGTGAAGCCCAGCAGCAGCGCTGAGTACCCGTAGTAGTGACCGAGTTGTACGACCCGACGGATGCCGTTGCCGCTGACCAACGCAGTGACGAGGCTCATCGCCGGAACGTTGATCTCGGCGATCCGGCCTCTCCGGCCGGTCTGAGTGAACCAGCCCTCGAGGACGGCCCACTCGCGGTGGCTGAGGTTGCTGTAGAGCTCTGGCACGTAGTCCGTGGACTCGAGCCGGTGCCACCAGAAGCGGTCGTGGGACGCTGTACGCAAGCGCACGGAGCGCCCGGGGAGCGTGAACGGCGGCACTTCGGGGCGTGCGCGGGCGAGCATCCGTCGAAGCGGCCCCGGTAGGCGACTCTTAAAGCCGCCGCGCCTCAAGCCCCACTGCTTGTTGCTCACGCCCAAAGCGTAACGGCCGTCGCTGAGCGGCGTTCCGGCTTTGTAAAGCGCCTCGGCAAGCCTCGAGGAAGAGATTCCGGAGAACTGGAATGGAGTCAGACGTTCGCGGACAGATCAAGGTGTCCACGAAGGCGGGGCCAGTCCAGCCGCTGACCGACGCCGAGCTTTCCCGCGGCAGCACCCCATCCGGCCCCTGAGCCCCGGACGCGTGGACGGTACATGCGCCCATGCCCAGCGGGAGCGCTCAAGGTCCAACGCGAACCCGCCGACCTACGTCGAAATGCGCCCACTCGTTCTCAGGTCAGGACGCCAAAAACGCACCGGCCGCCTCGCCGTGGGACGGCGACTGAAAGTGGCGCCACAGCAGCGAGGGGCGACCCATGCGCATGACCGCGCCGTTGGACCCACCACCACAAAGCCCTAAGCGACAACCTGTTGCAAGACCATCGATCCACCATATGAGAGCGAAGCGAGGCTGATCGTGCCAACCAGAGGGCTACCGACGCGTGCAGGCGTGTTTGCGTCCATCGCGACGATGGCTGCCATGTTTGGCGTGGCCTTCCTAGCGCCCGCCGGCAGCGGCGCCGCGAGGCCGGACACGCAGACAACCGAAAAGACCTTCGAAGCGGAATGCGAGGTCGATCCCGGTGGGGGCCCCCCGCTCGAACAAGGGCCCGCAAAGATGAAGTTCACGTTTCACGCCGTCGTACCCGCTGTCATTCGCGAAGGCGAAGAGGTCAACTTCAGCGGGGCCCGCGCGGAAATCACGCTCCCGAAGTTGTGGAGCGACGGGCTATACGTCTTCGGCGTCCGCAGCGCGATCGGCAAAGAGACGTACATGGAAGTCGACGTCTCCGGCGCGACGCCGACCGGAATAGACGGTTTCAGGTCCAGCGAATACACCGAAGGCCTGCCGATCGAAAAGCGCAGTATCGCCTACGAAACGGAACCGATGACCTTCAAGGCCCCAACCGTGGGAGGAACTGAAAAGGAATATTCGTTGGGTCCCGTCCTCGCCGGCAAGGCGGGCGAAGAGCTGACGCTGAAGCTGGGCACACGGGCCGGCTACGAATCCGGCATCAGAACTGTTGAAAACCAGGGTCTGCAGTCGTGGATCACCGGGTATCGGGCGCCGAACTTTGAAGGGGGGGTCGCTGAAGACAGGTACGGCGACAGGGTTGAACACCTACGAACCGGGTGTACCGCCCCGGCCGGTGTCGTCCTGATCGAAACGGAAATCCAGCCGAAGGCGACGACCACCACCACGACCACCACAGGCAGCCCCACCACGACCACGACTACCACTCCGAGCGCGACAACGACCACCACCACGACCACGACGACGACCACCACCACGGCCCCGGCCGCGGCGGCTGCGCCGGATGCGGAAGAGCCCACTGTGCTCTCCCCGTTCGTGGTTGATGCGTCCGAAGACAAGGGTTCCTACAAGGCCAACAGCACGTTGGCCGGCACCCGCGTCCGCACCGACCTGAAGGACGTGGCCTCGGCGATCACCGTCGTGACCGCGCAGTTCCTCCAGGACACCGGCGCCAAGAACGCCTCCGACCTTCTCGTTTACACCCCCAGCACGGAAGTCGCGGGTCTCCGCGGTAACTTC
>CAJCHW010000039.1 GCA_903970125.1 Chlamydiota bacterium | reverse complement strand
TGGCGATGCCACACCCCCGCCACCGCCACGGAGAAAGAAGAAGCGCCGCTCCGGGCGTCGACGCTGATGGCGCCTGATCCCACAACAGCGCGCCTGGACGAGGCGGCCGGGGTCCTCGAGGACTTCCTGGGCACCGTTGTCGAAGCGCTGCAACTTGACGCCGACGTGACCGTCGAGTACCAGGAAGGCGTGCTGTGCGGGCGCGTCGAGGCCGATGACCTGGGATTGTTCATCGGCCGCCACGGGCGCACGATCGAGGCCGTGCAACACCTGGCCCAGCGAATCGTGCTGAAAGGCGACAGCGACGGCCTGAGGGTGCTGATAGACGCAGGCGACTACAGGGAGAGCCGGTCACTGGCGCTGCGCAAGGAGGCCGACGATGCGGCCGAGGAAGCCCAGCGCCTGGGAGAGCCGGTCGCGCTGCGGCCGATGCCGGCGCTCGAGCGCCGAGTCGTCCACGAGCATCTACGCGATCGCGACGGGATAGAGACGTACTCCGAGGGCGCCGAGCCTGAGCGCTACCTGGTGGTTGCTCCTGCGTGACCAAAGCGTTCCACGTGGAACGGCTGGCGCGTCTAGGCGAGACATTTGGGTTGAGCTTGCTCCAGCAGGGCCAGCTGGCCTGCCTGCTCGACGAGATTACCTCCGATCTCCACGCTCCTACCGCCATTCGCGATTGGAGCCAGGCTGTGGACGATCACCTCGCGGACTCGCTGGTGGCGCTGGAGGTGCCAGCTCTGCGTGCAGCGGCGCAGATTGCCGACATTGGCTCGGGCGCCGGCTTTCCGGGCCTGCCGCTTGCGGTTGCGCTCCCGGCCGTGCAGCTGAGCCTGGTTGAGAGCCAAGCTCGCCGCTGTACGTTTTTGCGGCGCCTGTGCTCCAAAGCCAAGTTGGCCAACGCAACGGTCGTGTGCAGTCGCGTGGAGCAGTGGGCGTATGGCCAAGGCGCCAACGACGTGGTCCTAGCGCGTGCGCTCGCGCCTGCCCCAGTGGTGCTCGAGTATGCAGCGCCACTGCTACGCATGGGCGGGATGCTTGTGGACTGGCGCGGCCATGTCTCCGAAACCGACCACCAGCAAGCGTTGCGGGCCGCCGAGATCCTGGGCCTGGCTTCGGCGGAGGTTCGCAAGGTCATCCCTTTTCCGGGCGCCACAGCACGCTTTCTATATCTCTACCTAAAGGTTAGGGCGACGCCCGAACAATTTCCAAGACGCCCAGGGATGGCCCTAAAGCGGCCGTTAGCAGGTAAAGATACAGCCACGAACGATCGGGCCTAAACCATCCCCGGCGGCAAAGCATAGCCTCAAGTCATACTTGAGCTCGTCGGAATAGATCGTCTGCGCTTGGTCAACTGCGCCGGGAGCGCATCTGACCGGCGTTGGCGGTAGCGTGCGTGCAGTGAGCACCGTCTACGCGATTACCAACCAGAAGGGCGGCGTAGGCAAAACCACCACGGCGGTAAATGTCTGTGCGTGTGTCGCCCGATTCGGACACGACACGCTGCTCGTTGACGTCGACCCACAGGCCAATGCGACCGTTGGCCTGGGCGTTTCCCGACTGCACGCGCCAGGCTTGTACGAGGTGCTGAGCGGCGATGTGTCGATGGCGCAAGCCACAGTCAGCACCTCCGTTCCCGGGCTGTCGCTTGTGCCTTCCGGTGCGGGGCTTGCCGGCGCAAGCATCGAGTTGCCCCGGCGCTTCGGTTTTGAGCGCGTGCTCAAGGACGCGCTTGCTTCCGTGAGCGACGACTACCGCTACATCGTGCTCGATTGTCCCCCGTCGCTGGGCCCACTGACCGTAAACGCGCTGGTGGCCGCAAGCCGGGTGATCGTTCCCGTCCAGAGCGAGTACTTCGCGCTGGAGGGACTGGCAAGCCTGCTGGAGACACTGGGTCTGATCCAGCGCGAGCTGAACCCGTCGCTGACGATCGCGGGGATGCTGCTGACCATGCACGACGGACGCACCCACCTCGGCCGTGATGTCGAGAGTGAGGTGCGCAAGCACTTCCCGGAGTTGGTGTTCGACACTGTCATCCCGCGCAATGTGCGTGTGGGCGAGGCGCCCAGTCACGGCCTGCCCGTCGTCGAGCACGACCCAGCTTGCGCCGGCGCCACCGCGTACTCGGACCTGGCACGCGAGCTGGTTGAGCGGTGACACCTCCGAAGCCGGGCATCGGCCGCGGTCTGGCCGCGATCCTCGCTGCATCTGACCAACGCGTGGCCCTGGAGGGCGTGCGCGAACTTCCAGTCGCGCAGATCACGCCAAACCCCAAGCAGCCCCGCCGCAGGTTCGACGAGGACGCGCTGCAGGCCCTGGCGGGCTCGCTGCACGAGCAGGGGGTCCTACAGCCGGTACTTGTACGCCCCGTGGAGGGCGGATACGAGCTCGTCGCCGGAGAGCGGCGCTGGCGCGCAGCCCGCCTGGCCGGCATCGAGCGCATCCCGGCGCTGGTACGAAATACGGGCGACGCCGAGACGTTGGAGCTCGCACTGATCGAGAACATGGCCCGCGAGGATCTGAGTCCGGTCGAGGAGGCGCGCGCGTGCGCAGCGCTCGCCGATGAGCTCGGCCTCACCCGCGAGCAGATCGGCAAGCGCGTGGGCCGCAGCCGCGCCGCGATCTCAAACCTCGTGCGCCTGCTGGAGTTGCCGGACGAGGTGCTCGATCTGCTGGAGCAAGGCACGCTCAGCGAAGGTCATGGCAAGGCCCTGCTGATGGCCGAGGATCACGAGTCGCGCCGCCGTCTCGCGCGCCAGGCGGCCAAAGCCGGTTGGTCGGTACGGGCCACCGAACAGCGCGCGCGCGAGGCCAATCGCGTGCGCGCGGGCCTGGGCGAGACAGCCGCCGGGCCGGGCCACGGACTCGGACTCGCCGGGCTCGCATCGGACACAGCTGGAGCCGGATCCGCGGACAGAGGAGCAATCGCCACGGGAATAGCTGAGACCTTGGAAGCCGCGCTCGGAGCCACGGTCACGGTCCGTTTCGAGACAGCCCGCGGGTACACCGCCGAGCTCTGTTTCGGCTCCCACGAGGAGGCGTTGGCGCTGGCGCAACGGCTGAGGCCGCGGTCTGTGGCGTAGCGCCCGGCCGGCGCCCGGCCGAAGCTAGACTCTCGGGTCGCGGGCGATTAGCTCAGTTGGTTAGAGCGCTTCTCTGATAAGGAAGAGGTCCCAGGTTCGAATCCTGGATCGCCCATGGCTGACCGTGCGCTGCTCGGCTGCTGAGCAAGCAACGCCGCCGCTCCGAACTCAGACGAGTCGGCGCAGCGTAGGACTGCGTGCGGGTATAGTCACCCGCGCTGGACCGGCCGGCGTGCGCTGCCAAGCGCACCAAGGCGCCCCACGGAGGACAATGTGAACCGCTTGCCCATCACCGCGACGGCCCCGATCGCAGCGCTTGCTGCGGCTGTCTTTCTGCTTCCAGCCGTCACACCCGCAGTTGCATCGGGCGCCAAGTCCGGTGTGGCCAGCGCCCGCAAGCACGCCAAGCACAAGCACAAGGTCAAGCACAAGAAGGCCAAGGCCACCGGGCCGTCGTTGGCGGTCATCGGCTTTGGTGT
>CAJCHW010000038.1 GCA_903970125.1 Chlamydiota bacterium | reverse complement strand
GTCGTCGTGGTGGTCGTCGTAGTCGTAGTCGGCGGCGGCGTGGTGGTCGTCGTAGTCGTCGTCGGCGTGGTCGTCGTCGTGGTCGTCGTCGTGGTGGTCCCACTCTCAAGGACGACATCCACTTCGAACGACGTCGACGCTTCGTTGCCGTGACCGTCCTTGGCGGTGCACGTCACCTTGGTCTTGCCGACTTCAAAGTTGGAGCCCGGTTCATGCGGCGAGCAGTTGACTTCTCTAACCGTCGCGACAGTGCTGCTTGCCTGTGGCTTGACGTACCTCACGCGCGTGCCTGTGGATGCCGTCGTCATTTCGGTGACTTCGCCATGAGGTTCGATGGTCGGCGTGATCCCGTTCCACTCATCGGCGCCGACGTCGCACCGGCCAGGTTCCCGCGTCTCGCCCTCCTGATCGGTCGCCAAGCAGCTCGACTCCTGTCCGCCGCCGATCGCAGGGCTCCGCGTCTGTAGCGAGTTCAGCAAAGTCGTGCCGCCGTCTGGAAGCAGATGTTCGTCCAGCTTCAGCGCTTCGACGGTGTACGTATGTGTCACGCCGCAGGAGCCGTCCGAGTCGATGCTGTCCACCTGAGATTCAACGTGAAAGGCGCAATCAGGGTGCCCAAGGCTGGTATTGCCCGCGACGATCGTATTCGTCAAGTTAAATTCCCCCGATCCAGACAGCCCACCGCCGTGGTTGAACGCCACCGTCGAGCTCACGAGGTTTACAACCGCGGACGCCGCCTGTGCGAGTATCCCGATCCCCAGTCCAGAAGAAAACGTCGAATCGCTGACATCCGCTGTCGCTTCTTCAAGCAGCTCCACGCCAGCGCCGGCGTTGCTCGCGATCGTGGAGGATTCCACAGTGAGCACCGCGCCTTTTTCGAGCTTGATCGCCGGTTCGCTTACGCCGCCACTCTGTTCCACCTCTACATTCCTAAGCGTAATCGCGACTTCCTTTTTCAGCACCAACAGCGGCTGGGGATAGGGTGCAATGCTCGAACCGGCAAGGATCGCCCCAGGGTGCTGCGAGGGTCCGGCAGGCCCTTCGATGATGAGCGGATGCTTGCTTGAGTAGGCAAGCGTGGTGCCAATCGTCATCGCGGGATGGTAAAAGCCTTCAGCAGCAAGCACAATCGTGTTCGCTTCACCGTCAAGATTCGCGTCGGTGATGTCGGCTTCGAATTCGGCCGTGTTGGACGGCGTGAATTCCTGTGCGCTGGCGCTGGCCGCCCCGATCGCTGCGAATGCGACCGTGAGCGCCAGGATGCCCAAGAGCCGTACGCTGGCCCAGCGGTGGGAAATCGCGCGTCGCGCCAGCACGAAGCCGTTTATACCAGACCGTTTCGCAAGCGAGAAGCGTGCGCCAACATGTTCACAACTGCGACACAGCTCCTTCACATCTTCGTAACCGGCAGCTAAGCAAAGAGGGAGCCGGCTTAGCCGGCTCCCTCTTTTCAGCGGACATTCCGATGGCGCGTAGAGCTCCTCCCGGTCTCGTGCGCTTACTCCTCCTGTCCGCCCTCGAATGCCCTCCGAACTCCGTTGCTTACCGAGGCGCCTAGAAGCTGTTGTTCCCTGAGCCGTTCAGCGCAGCTTCCCAGCCGGCACGTAGCGTGGGTAGCCACGATGACGGCAGCGCTGAGTAGTGGAGTTCGTTGGCAATTTCCTGGTAGGTCTCCGAAAAGACGTGTAGGAAGTAGGCGTACTCAGTCCGCCGCTGATCAGCGGTCAAACGTGAGATCGCCGTCTTCTTCATTTCGGTTTCTGATTCATCACGCGACAGGCCTGTGTAAACCAGGTCGAACGTCAGTCCGCAGATTGGGTACTGTTCGCCCAAGTTGGCCACGTTCGAGTGCGGGATCGGGTTGTTGTTCGCCCAGCTGTCGCTGACGTTCAGGCCAAGTGCGCCTTCCGGAGTGCCGCCGCTTGGCAGGCTGGTTCCGCTGAAGTTGCAGTTGGCTGCGTTGCCATTTTCTGGCGATTCGAACGCACCGGTTGTCGCGTTCTGAACGGTAGCGAGCAGGAAGCCGTGACCGATAGCTTCAGCGAGATCGTTATACCCGACCGCGTTGGGTGTAGCTTCCAGCGCCTTGATCACGCCGGGGTTGCCGCTTTCGGTGCCGCGCTTGAGTGTGGTGCAACCACTACCTTCAGGCCACGGCGTGTTGTTGGCAGAGCTGTTGAAGCTCGCCCACGTGTTTCCGGGATCGCAGGAGCCCGTGCGTGTGCCCGGTTCAACCTTTTCCAGGTACTCCTTGAAGAGGTTGGTCGTACCGGAGCTGTCAAGACGGACGACGCGCGTGATGGCACCCGTGCACCCGTCTTGGGCGAGCTTGGTGTCGGTTGCGTCAATTTCTGTGTCAGCCCACGAGGACACTTCACCGCCGTACAGGCGAGCGACCTCCTTGGCGGTGAGCTTGAGTTCCCGCGGGAAGTGCAGCGACCCGCTTGTGCAGTCAGCCGGGACGAGATTCACGTCCAGAGCCACCGCCGAGCCGCCGACGGGAAACGACATCAGCTTGGCTTCCTTGTCTTCTCCACTTGGGAAAGGCTTCAGCGGCGTGTAGGGAGTGCCATAGCCCGACGGGTTGCATTCGCCCTTGCGGAGGTCTTCTTCCAATTCGCCGACCGGTCCGTTGAGTTCTTGAAGCTGCGTTGTCGAGTACGGCAGGTCGGTGCCGGCGAAGGCGTCGGTGCGACACGTCGCAGCGACGAGGCCCTTGCCCGAGCCCGTCTTTCCGGCCAGTTCTGTGTATTCCCCGAACTGGTTGTTGTATTCCACCGTTCTGACGCCACATTCTGCGGCGTACTTGGTGGAGAAATCCTTCTGCAGTAGGTTCTGGTACGTCGACCCGCGACCGGAGATCTTCCCGTCAGAGGCCACGCAGCCGATTCCGTGTCCGAGTGGCGGCGCAGCCGCCTCGCTTGTCTGGGCGAGGACCATGCTGCCGAGAGTCACGCAACATGCCACGCTCAGCACAGCAAGCGGAGCACGCAGACCGGCAAGCACTCGCCTCTCTATAGATGTATCCATAAGTGATTCCCACCTTGCTCTGAGTTGAGGTAACGATTACCGGCCAAGTCGCTCCACGAGCAGGTCAACAGTCCACACCCTCCAGCAAGGTACCAGCGGCGGCCGGACATCCATTCCCGCAAAGCTTCCCAGACGTAGAAGCGATTTTTGCCGCTGCAAGATGCCGTGTTGTTGCGCGCTGGTGAAGATTGCTGTGGCTTATTCGTGAAGGTCGTAACGAAAATGTCAACAGCGGGTGACAGACATGTTAAGACCGCTCGCCTTTGGGCCCGGTGCCTCGACCATGCAGAGACACGAGCCGAGCTAGCGCCGACCGGCTCGGCGCGATGAGGCCCCAGGGCGCCGGGCTCGTCCGTCAATGGTCGCGGGACGCAGGCCGGGACCGCCTCGTAGCCCGCGCGAGCCCAACAGCAGCGCCAATACGGTCATGCCTCCGAGTGCTACGTAGAACCAGGTGCCTTCGGAGCCGCCGGCGCCACCGGCCGCGGCCGGCGCCACCGGCTGCCGAGCGGCGTTCTTTCGCTGCGCCACCGGTTGCAGCGTGAAAGCCGACTGGCTGGCGTGTTTGTGGGCCTTTTCCTTGCGCTCAGCCGGAGCCGAGCTCTGCGCGTAACCGCCGACGCCCGGCGGGATCGGCTCGACCGGCGGAACCGCTGCAGGCAGAATCGCAGGCGGCACTGTGATCGTTTCAAGCGGCGCCGGCAGTGGCTTGAGCACCGCAACAGGCGGCGCGGTGACCGCGGCCGGCACCGGCACCGGTGCAGGCGTGGGTGCGGCGACGGGCGGCGGTACGGCAAGCGCACTCGCAAGCACAGCGCTGGTGGGCACTGGCGCGGGTGCCGGAGGTGGCACTGCACCGCCGAGGCGGCCCTGCACCTGGGACTGCAGCGTTATCACTCGGTGCCGGGCGTTGGGGTCGTACACCGTGCCACAAGGCGGTCCGAAGCCGCCTTCTTCGACCGTTACAGGCAGCGAATACGTCAACAGGCCGGCAGTGATCGAGACCGTCGTGGTGCCGGCGTTATAAGCGCAGAACAGGCCGGAGCTCGACGAGGGGATCGGATGTCCGCTCGACGTCAACTTCGGGAAGTGGGAGCCCGGCTGGCTCGGTTCGACGAACTGCCCGACCGCGGGTTCGGAGCTCGTGAAGGCGTAGCTTGGGGCTACGCACGATCCTTCGCACTGTGGCGGCGGAATCTCGGCGTAGTTGTCGTACCCCGGGAACTGGGAATCGGAGTTGACGAACGTCGCCAGCGTGCCCGCCGGCCGCCGGCCGACAGCTTCAAACTGCAACGTCAGGCTCCTGGGCACGGTGAGCCCGTCGAGCGGCTTCAGCGCCAGCGAGCTGAGTACGGGAACTGCGCTCACGTGAACCTGGCGCGCCCGCGTGTCCACCGATGCGAAGTACCACAGAACGCCGTTGTTCTGTGGCATCTGATAGCTGAGCGATGCCCCCTGGTACTCGGGAATCTGCCCCTGTCCGGGAGCCGGATGCGTGGGAACCGCCGACAATGTGTCGCTCTGGTTCGGGTCGGTCGTGAACACCGCCAGCACACCGGCTTCCGCCAGCAGCGACGCCACCGCTCCGCCGTCAGCAGCAGCACCTGTGCCACCCAGGGGCTTGGCGCAAATGACCACCGCGGGCGGCACTGGAACGCCGCCGGCCTTTGCTTGCAGGAGCGGCCCCAGCTGTTCGCGAAGCCAGCTCAGCTGGCCCGGCGAACTGGCTTCCAGTGAGCCGGCGGAGTTGTCCAGCACGATCACCTCAAGCGTGCCGCCGTTCTGCTGGGCATCGAAGGCGTAGTAGCGATGCGCCAACCCGTCTTCGGTCCGCGCTCCCGCGGCCACCGTCGTGATCCCGGGCGCCGCCGGCCCGGAGCCAAACGGCGCGGGGGCTTCGCCGAACGCTTCGGCCCAGCTGTCGGTCGCATCCTGTTCGCCGGGCGCGTAGTCGGTCGGCCCGAGCGCGGCGAAGACCGGCACATGTCCGAGTGGCGCAAGCAGTTCTGACAGCTGGGCAAACTCAGGTGCCTCTTCGACTTCGTCGGCGTAGGGCTCGGCAGTCGGCCCCGGTTCCACCAGCCGCCCGCGGGCGTCGCCGCCGAGCACGGCAAAGGCGGGGCCTCCTGGCTGCGTCGCGTAGGAGGCGATCTGTGCGGACGCCGCGCTCAGGTTGACGTTCGGCTGCGCATCGACCACAGAGGCGCACGCGGCCCGGCACAGCGGGCTCGTGAAGAACGCAAACGATACGGTGCCTGCGGTCGCGGGCAGACTGGGCGTTGTGGGCACGAGTGCCGGCGCGTGCGCACTGCCACCGCTGTCGTAACGCCACAGCGACGCCGTCTGCCACCCCGGGGGACGGGTCGCGAGCCCTCCCAGTACGCCCTGCCGGATCGAGTCCTCGGTGCCTGCGTACCCACCCACCGCCCAGGCGTGTTCACCGTTCGGACTTGCCACGACCGCGAGCACCGGGTCGGGCTTGACAGCGCCGTCTTCCGGCGCCTGTTCGCCGGCGTAATCGCTGCCCCCGAGGTCCTTCCATCCCGTTTGCGTCTGCACGAGCAGGTCGCCGTCGCCGGGAATCCGTTCGCCGGCGTCGACCGCTTCGACTTCGGGCACCGACGAAGGCACCACCGACACATAGGCGCGCAGCTTGCCGCCTTCGCGGAAGGGCGCCACCGCAACCGCCGTGCCGTCGATCGGCTGGGGGGCAACTTCAAAGCTCTGACCGGGGGTTTCGCGAACAAGCACCGTTGAAGCGCCGCCCACCACCACACCGCCGTCCGGCAGGCCGCCAACCACACGCAGGCTGTTTGGCCGCTTTTCGAGGCTGCTCGGCAACAGCGCCGATTCGACGGCGTGCCAGCAGGTCGCCTGTAGGCGGCTGCATTCGGCACTGACCCCGAACGTGATCAGGTTGCCGCCGGCAACCGCGAAGACTTCCGACCCCGCGACGGTGACCGACGTGATGTCGACGCCCGAGCCGAGGTCTTCTTCGCTCCAACTGTGGCCGTTGTAATGGAGGATCGTGCCGTGCTGCCCCACGGCCCAGCCTTCACCAGACGGCGCGAAGGCGACCGCGTTCAACTGCGACTGGCTTGCGAGCGCAAACGACTGCGGGTCCTGCGACCAAGCCGTTCCGTTCCAGCGCAGAATCGATGCGAACTGACCGACGGCGAACGCGTCGGACGGACCCGCAAAGGCGACGCCCAGCAGATTGACCTGATGCGTGTAAGGAGGAGCGGTATCGATGAGCCAGCCATTCGACGCGTTGTAGCTGAGGATGGTCCCGTCAAGCCCCACCGCAAGCGCACCCGTTTCGCCCGTGGCCGCCTGGCTGCCAGGGGGCAACGCCACACTCGTCAGCGGCGAGCGGTCCGGGAGCGGCCAAGAAGTGAGCGGGCTCGCCGACTGCGCCGATGACCAGCGGCCAACCGTATGCGCGCCCCCCAGCCAGCCTTCGTTGGGAGTTGTGAAGGCATTTCCGCCAGGCTCCAGGCTCGGCCGTTCCCGGTTGGACACGTACCCGGGCGCTGCAATACTGCTCCACTGGCCGCCGGCGTAGACGTCCACGGCTCCGTCCCCCTGCGAGAGCGCGACTTCGCCGACGGGTTCATGGAAGATAGCGTCCGGCACGCTCGCGTCGCCCAAGGCTTCTTCGCAGGAGTTTGCCACCGGCAACGAGCACCACGACCCCGTCAGCCGGCCACCGGGGCCGTCGCCTTGGAGTTCGTAGCGCGCCACCACCTTGCCGGTGGCGTCTTTAGGCCCCGCGACAGAGACTTCGGCGCCGATCCAGACCGCGTCGCCGTCGGCCTGCAGCACGGGGTTCGTGACTTTTGTGCCCGGTGCCGCAAACGCGGCCGTGCCATCGAGCGCGTCGAGGCCCAGTTGCGGAATCAGCGCCCAACCCTGTGCGGTGAGGTGACCCAAAACGAAGCGCTGCGTTTCGGGCTGCTTGCCGCCTTCGATTTCGGTGGCAGGTTCGGTGACGGTGAATGCGCCCCAGGCTTCGCCGGCGCCCGTGACGTCGCTGGAGGCAAGCGTGAGCGTGTCTTCGCCTTTCAACAGGCCACTTGGCACGGGCGGGTTGATGGCGCCCGCGGCGCTCTGCAGCGTCCAGACGCCGCCTGCGAGCGAGGCGTACGTTGTCGCCTGCTTGATGTCGAGTGGTTCCGTTGCTCCCCCGGTGCCTTCTACGCTGACCGGCCCCGCGGTCGCCGCCAGTGGCTCGGGCGCCGTGAACATCCCGAAGACATCGCCATCGGCCGCCTGATGCAAGCGCAGCCGCTCACGCCCAATATTCGCCACGTGTCTTTCACCACCAAGCGCCCCTTCCGCGAGGAACGGTTCCAGCGTGCTGGTCGCGGCGGTGTCCAGCTGAAATCCTTCGCAAGGCGCCGTTCGGCACGCGGGCCGCCGAAAGACACCGAAGACCACTTCGCTGGGAAAGCGCACGCCGGTTTCTGTTTCCTCGCGCGCCGCGCGTTCCTCGGCGAATACAAGCCACGCTTCGCCCGAGGCCGTCATGGCACCCTGCACGCGCGGGGCGGTTCGCAGTTCTTCGACCGGCACGAGCGGAAAGGCGCATTCGCCCTTGGGCCTGCCGCATTGTGCTTCAGGGTCGTCGAGCACGCTGTTGATCTGCCAGCCGCCCTTGTCGGTGTAGCGCAGGAGCACGAACTGGTTGCCTTCGGCCGTGTACTGGAGCCTGCGCCCTTCGACGGCCGCGGGCGGGCCCGTGGAGAACCCATACGCCCACGTTTCGGTTTCGTGAACCGGGCTATCGGCTGCGGCCACCGTGCCGAGAATGCTGATGTCGTGCGCGGGCGCTGCCGCCCCTGTCGCGATCGCAGTCACCGGCGGGGCAACCGCGGGGTTGCTGACTACGAGCCCTTGGATGGCCGCGGAAACCGCGGTGTCCCCGGCCACATTGAAAGCGCGCGCGCGGATCTGATAGGTGGCGTTGGTCCATGCGGCGGTGCGGGTCGTGTGCCGGTATTCGTACTCGGGGCACCCCGCCCCGCCCGGGCCGGGAGCGACCTTCGCCGCTGGGACCGACGCTTCGCCGATGGTGCGCCAGTTTTCAGAGCCCTGGTTGGCTCGTTCAAAACGCACCGACGCCACGCCAAGGCCCGGCTCGGGATCGCATGCGGTCGCAGTCAGGGTGAAGCGGGCGCCCAGGTTTGACCCGGCGGCAGGAGCGGTCAGCTGGACCTGAGGCGGGGTGTTGTCGATCAACACACCGCGCAGCGGGGCCGAGACGAGCGCTTCTTCGCCCGCGCCGGCGGCCGTCTGAACGCGTATGTCGTAGTAACCGTCAGCCAGCCGGTACCTGCCACCGGTGGCAGGTACCGGGCACTCCTGCGAGCTCGCTTCAAAGGGTTCCAGACAAGTCACGCCGCTGACACCGCTCTGCTGCTGGGCCAGACTGAACGGTTCACCCAATGCGGTCCAATCAGCTTCACTTTTGCACGTGGGTTCGGCCGGACTCGCAATCGCGCAGTCCTGCAGCTGCAGCCGGCCGGCGAACACTGGAGTGCTGTTCAGTTGATTGGCTTGCAGGGTGATCGGGCCGTGCAGCGGGGTCTGCGGCGAGACCAGCGCGACGGCCGCCTCGCCGGTGGCGATCAGGCGGTCTCGCAGCAGGTTCGACGACGCCTGTCCGGGGGTGGCACCTTCGACGTAGCCGATCACGGCCCGCAGGTTGTAGTCGCCGCTTTCCCGGTGTTCGTTGCCGGGGGACAGCGATTTGGTCACTTCGAACGGTTCACTCGAGCGCGCCTGAATCGGCTTGCCAATGGTCTGCCAATCTTCGGCTTCAGGCCCTTCGGCCGGGGCGATCTCGAAGGTGACAGCGGTCACCGTGAACCCGATGGGCACCGCGACGCTGGCTCGCAGCGTGACCGAGCCCGCGAGCAGCACCGGTTCGGGATGTTCCGCTGGCTCGAACCGGGGTATTTCCAGCGTCACCGCCGGGCCGGCAGTCAGGGGATCAGCGAGCGCGCTCGCAAGCGCCGAGCGGTCACCGGTCGACGGGTGGCCCGCTTCTGCCGAAGCGGCGACAGCACGCGACGTGGTCGCCCCCACCGTCGAAGCGGCAATTCCCGCCCAGATCGCCCCGCCAGAGCCGAGCACGACCAACACGGCCGCGGCTCGCCGCGGCGAACTCATCGGCACACCGGCGCAATCTCAGCACCCGTGGCCGTCGTCCTATGCGATTTCGGGAGTGACTGGTCCATGAATGCCGGTATGGCGAGGCCCTCGGGCCGCGCCGCTGAGGTCCCCAATGGTGACGCCCCCGCATCGCCGCGTCGTAAACAAGCTGTTACGCGTCGAAGCGCACGCGCGTGGGCCAGCGCTTGCGGTTCAGCCTGAGCACCAGCACGCCGGAACGTCCCGCAAAACGGCGCGCGCGGGCCTTCGTCACGACCCGGCCGCGGCGAAGGCCCTCGGCGCCGACGGTGATGGGGCGGCGAAGCCTGAAGGTCAAGTACAGACTGAAGGCCTGCCCGTCCCGGCGGAGCCTGGACCTGACGTCGTACATCGCCGGCCGCAGCTTGACGTGGTGACGGACCGTGGAGACCGTGGGTGCCGGCTGCGCCACTTCCTGCGGCGGCTCTTGGACGTAGATCGGCGGTTCTTCCTGAAGTTCCAGCGGGCGCGTTTCATCGTTGTTGCCCGCCGGCGCGGCGGGTTCTTCCCCATTGGTCAGGCGATACAGACGCGGCGGCTGCGATCGGGTTTCGCGGGCGCCGGTGAACACGTTTCTTTCCTGCAGCAGACCGGTGTGGGTAGCCACCCAAGCGTCGTTGACAGCGTTGGCGGCGATCGCAGTCACGTAGCCTTCACGGTCGCCCGGCGCGTCGTAGTCACGCGCCGTCGTGTCCTCCACGCGGAACCTCGTGGTCATTGTCTTACCGCCGCAGGTCACGCGTACGATCACCGGTTGCCGTGCACCGTCTTCATTGGGCCCCCGCCCTTCTCGGCCCTCCGGCACGATCATTCCACCGGCCAGCGCTTCGCCTGTCCCCGGGATCACCGCGATCGACGACCACAGAAACCCGCCTTCGTTAGCGGCGGGCATCTGAGCGGTCTGCGCGCCGTTCGGCGAGTACGCAAAGCGACCTTCGGCCGGGCCCCCACACCGCTGCTGACCCGCCGGCGACACCGGCAGCAGCGGGGACGGCTGCGGTGCTTCCGTGCCTTCGAACGGCCGCTTGTACGGCGGCGTCTGTTCATCCACCCGCAGCCCCGCCGGGTTGCCCGCAACCCAGCCTTCCCCTGCCCCGTCGAAGTCCACAGCGACGAGGTCGGTGCGGTACGGATCCACCCAGCCGGAGTTCGGATCCATGGCCTGCGCAGTTGTCGGTGGCACCAGCGGCAAAGGCGAGAACGGCCCTTCTTCGGAACCGAACATCTGCGGTGGCGGCGCGCCCCCGGGCTGGCTTGGCAGAAGTTCTGTTTCCTGGAGGCCATTGCGATACTGACTGCTGGCGGCTACAGCCGCACCGAAGGGCGCGCCTGTAGGTCCGATGCGCGCGACAGCGTCGGTGTATTCGCCCTGCAGCCAGGGCTCCGAGGAACTTGGCGAGTCGTCGCTGAGGCTGTGTCCGTCCCAGTGCACGACCACCCCGTAGGTGCCGAAAAACCAGCAGTCGTTCCAGGCGTAGCAAGCGGCGGAAGTGAGCTCTCCTTCCTTGATGACCGCGTGTTCGGTCAATTCAGTGTCATCCAGGCCTGTACTTTCGACCGTGTGCGTGGTGACGTGTTCCATCGTCGCGGCGGGCATCTGAAATTCCTGCCATTCGCCGGCGCCGTAGCCGTCGTAACGACAGAGCACCGACCAGGTGCGCCCATCCGCAGCCACCTGGCCGCCGAAGACCCAGTAGTCATCCTCGCCCGCCCACACGCCCTTGAGACCAGGGCATCGTTCCGCCCCCGGGAATGTCAGGTTTGGTGACCAGCTCTGGCCATCAAAGGTCCACACCCCGTAGGGGTTGTCCCTGCTTTCGCCTTGAAGCACAGCCAGCCCCCGATTCCACGCCCTGAAGGTCATCGACGTCACCGTCAGGTAACAGGACGCAGACGAGCCCGCTGGACATGGTGCACCCTGGCTGCCAAACGGGTAGGGCTGCTCTTCAGACCAGCACGGGGCTTCTCCCGGTTCGAGTGGATGCTGAGCAGCTTCGTCGGTGGCCGCGCATCGCGGCGCGCTGTGGCCGGCGGCTGCAAACACCCGGCCTGGAGACAGCGCAAATGCGGCCAGCGCGACGAAAGCCAGCGCGAGCAACGCTGCCTTCGACGAGAACCTCCGAGGGCTCAGGCTGGCCGGGGCGCCAACGCGCACGGCCCGACATGCTAACCCCGGCGGAGATCGCCGCGGCAAGCGTTCACAGGAGTTTCACGCCTCGCCGCTCACCATCGCCGCCGCTCCGCGGGCTGTCAAGGGTGGCAGCCTCGGGCCCGACGCTTGCGGCTAAACCGCCGCAAGCGCAGCCGGCACCTCGGACACGGCGCCGCTGCCCGTCCAGGCGCGCAGAATGTCGCGCGCCGAGATCATGCCCACGGTTTCGCCCGCGTCCAGGACCACGAGGTGCCGGAACCCGCCGCGAATCATTGCTGCTGCTGCCTGCTCCAGGGACCAGTCGGGCGTCGCAAACACCAGCTCCGCAGTGAGATGGTCGCCCACAAGCTCGAGGTCCGGATCGCCGCCATCACCGACCGCATCGAGCACGTCGCGCTCGGTGATAATGCCCGGCCCCTGCGCGTCCGGATCAATCACGATCGCAGCGCCCACATGACGCTCCGACATCAGGTGCGCGGCTGTCCGCAGGTTGTGCCCCGGACCGACCGTCAAAACCACCGTGGTCATCGCTTCTTGGACCTGCATATCAGCTCCCTCGTACGCGCCGCACCAACAACGCGCCGTCGTCAATAGTTTGCAACGATTGCCTCAATCTACACGGTCGGGCGCGGTTCTTCAACTCGGGCGCGCGGCCGGCGACTGCAATCGGTCCAGCTCGCCACGCGCGGCGGCGATCACGTCGCCGGCCACTCCCTCCCATGAGAACTGCTCGCGAGCGGTCCTTACAAGGCCGCGGCGAGTCTGCCGGCGCACGGACTCATCCGCCTGGAGCCAGCCGATCAGACAGCGTGCCAGTGCCGGCACGGCATGCTCATCGACCACAAACGACAACCAACCGGCAGCCTCAACCGGCACATTGCGACGCAGCGCTGCGCTGACCTCGGCAAGTCCGGAGTGCTCGGCGCTGACCGGCAGCGCCCCGCATGCAGCCGCCTCGGCGGCGATCATGCCGAAGGACTCGGGGAAGGTGCTCGGCACGACCACCGCCTCACATGCAGGCAAAAGCGTCGAGAGCTCATTATGGTCCAGACGGCCGGTGAGTAGGACACGATCCGGCAAGCTCCTGGCAGCGTCGAGGTAGCGCTCCAGTCCGGCGTCGTCGAGGCTGTTGAAGAATGCGAGCAGGTAGCGCAGAGGAGTAGTGGAGTCCGAGCCCAGCCCCCCCGGCTCGTTTTCCTCTAGCTCGCGTCCCCGCCTTGCGAGCTCGCGCGCCAGGTCCATGTCGCCGGACCCGAGCGCACCAATCAAGCGCTCCAAAGCCAGTCGATAGGAACCGAAACCGACCACGAGCAGCGTTGTGTCCGCAACGCGGTCGCAGACCAACGGCCAGGCGCCTATGAGCAGGTCCGACCCCTTGCTCACGATCAGCTTGCCCACG
>CAJCHW010000037.1 GCA_903970125.1 Chlamydiota bacterium | reverse complement strand
CCCGAGGCGTTGCGGGGCGCAGAGATCAAGGTGCCCACGCTCACGGGCATGAAGACCTTACGCGTACGTCCGGGCACTCGGCACGGGACCGTGCAACGGCTGCGCGGTGAGGGGCCGCCGAAGGTTGGCGGCGACTCGCCGACGGCAAACGGGGACATCCGCTATCGCTTTGTCATCGACGTGCCCGACGAACTCACGCCGCAGCAATCCGAGGCCGTCGATGCGCTCGCAGCGGTTCTCGACGGCGATCCGCGCGCGGCGCTTTTTGCTGAGGCGCCGTCATGAGTGAGCCCCGGCGTGTGACGCAGGTGGAAGTCGCCACCGACCGTGGCGTGTTCATGATTTCGGTGGCTGCTGAGCTGTCGCACATGCATCCGCAGACGCTGCGCACCTACGAGGCCCGTGGCCTGGTCACGCCCAAGCGGTCCCCCAAGGGCACGCGCCTTTACTCCCAGCGCGACGTCGAACAGCTGCGGCGGATCCAGGAGATGACCGCAGAGCTTGGCTTGAATCTGGCGGGTGTGGAACGGGTGCTCGACTTGGAGGCCGAGGTGCACAACATGCGTGCCCTGCTCCAGGAGTTGCAGGCCCGCGAGCGCGAGGTCGAGGAGCGTTTGGCTTTGGCGATCGAGGAGGTCCGCTCAAGTTTCCGCGCCGAGCTGGTCCCCTACCGTCCGGGCGCGGGCACCGCGCTCGTGCGTGCCGCAGATGCACGCTCGCCGTTTGGCCCGTCGCCAAGGAGGCCCGGTCGTGCAACATGACCGCTTCACAATCGCCTCCCAGCAGGCCGTGCGTGACGCGGCGCTGCTGGCGCTCGAGCGGTCAAACCCGCAGGTGACGCCCGCGCACCTGCTGGCGACGCTGGTCGGCGCCCCAGGTGCGGTTGCGTCCGCCGGCGGGCCGAGTGGCGCTGAGGGCGGTCCCGCGGCAGCGGCAGCGGGAGCCGGCGTGGTGCTGCCCGTGCTGGGCAAGCTTGCGATCGATATCGAGAGCGTGCGCTCGGCGGCCGAGGGTTTGCTCGACGAGCTGCCCAGGCTGACCGGGGACTCCGCCGGTGAGCCCGCAGGTTCGGCCGAGTTTGCGGCTGTGCTGGCGGCAGCCGAGAAGGAGGCGAGCAAGCTCACGGACCAGTACATCTCGACCGAGCACCTGCTGCTGGCGCTTGCAGCGCAGAAGGGCGCTGTGGGCGAGGTTCTACGTGGCCAGGGGGCCACGCGCGACGCACTGCTGCGAGCGCTTGCGGAGGTCCGTGGGCCTCACCGCGTGGAAAGTCAGAACCCCGAGGCCACCTACATGGCCCTTGAACGCTTCGGGCGTGACCTCACCGCGGCCGCCGACAAGGGCAACCTGGATCCCGTGATTGGGCGCGACGAGGAGATCCGCCGCGTCGTGCAGGTGCTCTCCCGCAGGACCAAGAACAACCCCGTGCTGATCGGCGAGCCCGGGGTTGGCAAGACCGCAATCGTCGAGGGACTTGCGCAGCGGATCGTCTCCGGCGATGTGCCGGAGTCGCTGCGTGATCGCCGCGTGATCGCGCTTGACATCGGTGCGCTCGTGGCCGGCGCCAAGTACAGGGGCGAGTTCGAGGATCGCCTGAAGGCAGTGCTGCAGGAGATCTCAGAGGCGCGGGGCGCCGTGATCCTGTTCTTGGACGAGCTGCACACGATCGTTGGCGCCGGCGCCGGCGAGGGGTCCGTCGACGCTGCCAACTTGCTCAAGCCCATGCTTGCGCGCGGCGAACTGCGTGCGGTCGGGGCCACCACGCTCGACGAGTACCGCAAGTACATTGAGAAGGACGCTGCGCTTGAGCGGCGCTTTCAACCCGTGATGGTCGGCGAGCCGTCGGTCGAGGACACGATCGCGATCCTGCGTGGACTCAAAGAGCGCTACGAGGTTCACCACGGCGTGCGCATTCAGGACAACGCGTTGATCGCGGCGGCGACGCTTTCGCACCGGTACATCTCCGACCGCTTTCTGCCCGACAAGGCGATCGACCTGGTCGACGAGGCTGCCTCGGGCCTGCGCATCGAGATCGACTCGATGCCTACCGAGATCGACGAGGTGCAGCGACGCGTGATGCAGCTGCAGATCGAGCTCACATCGCTCGCCAAGGAGAAGGACGAGGCATCGGCCGGCCGCCGCGCGACCATCGAGCGCGAGCTGGCGGAGCTGCGTGAGCGCGCCGATGCGATGAAAGCGCAGTGGCAGTCAGAGAAACAGGCGATTCAGGGCATCTCCGAGCTCAAGGAACGACTTGACCAAGCGCGCGTCGAGGCGGAGCGCGCCCAGCGCGAAGCCAATCTCGAGCGCGCATCGGAGCTGATGTACCGCGATATACCGGAGCTCGAGCGCGACCTTGCGCAGCGTGAATCGACAGACTCAGACCGCGACGCCGTGAGCCCCGTATTCCTCAAGGAGGAGGTCGACGGGAACGACATCGCCGAGGTGGTTGCGCGCTGGACTGGGATCCCGGTCAGCCGGCTGCTCGAGGGTGAGATGGAGAAGCTCGTGCACATGGAGGCGCGCTTGCACGAGCGTGTGATCGGCCAGGACCAGGCGGTGGCAGCCGTGGCTTCGGCACTGCGACGCTCGCGCGCCGGGCTCCAGGATCCTGGGCGGCCGATCGGCTCCTTCCTCTTCCTGGGACCCACCGGCGTCGGCAAGACCGAGCTGGCGCGCGCGCTGGCGCAGTACATGTTTGACAGCGAGCAGGCAATGGTCCGCATCGACATGTCCGAGTACCAGGAGCGCCACAACGTTGCGCGGCTGGTTGGCGCGCCGCCGGGATACGTGGGCTACGAGGAGGGGGGACAGCTCACCGAGGCAGTGCGCAGGCGCCCGTACTCAGTCGTGCTGCTGGACGAGATCGAGAAGGCGCATGCCGATGTGTTCAACACCCTTTTGCAGGTGATGGACGATGGCCGCCTGACCGACGGCCAGGGGCGGACCGTTGACTTCACCAACACAGTGCTGATCATGACCTCCAACATCCCCGTTGGGTCGGGGTCCGCAGAGGCGGCGGAAAATGATGCGGTCGCAGACGCAGAGCTGCGCGAGGGGCTGCTTGCGTACTTCAAGCCGGAGTTCGTCAACAGACTCGACGACGTCGTGCGTTTCAAGGCGCTCTCACGCGAGCAGCTCTCTGAGATCGTCGAGATCCAGGTCGCGCACGTGGCTGCACGCGCCAGCCACCGGGGCGTGACGATCACGCTCACCGACGACGCCCGCGGGCTTCTTGGCAACCTTGGCTACGACCCCGCTTACGGGGCACGTCCGCTGCGCCGAGTGATCCAGCGCCAGCTCACGGACAAGCTGGCACTGGCGTTACTCCAGGGGCGGGTCCACGAGGGCGACGAGTTGATCGTGGACGCGGTCGATGGAGAGTTGCTGTTGGGCGGCGCCCGGTCCGGCTCGGCACAGCCGGCGCCCGAGGCGGCTGTGCCGTCCTGATTACGCCCGACTGTGACGTCCCGGCACCACAACGGGCGGCTCAAAGGCCGCCCGTTGCTCGGTGCCGAAGGGCTCCGCTGACTGAAACACGCTTAGAGAGCTAGTTCAGTCTGCCGACCTGTGTCGCGACGACCGTCACACTGTCAGCGTGGAGCACCACGTGGTTGCTCGACAAAGACGGTTCGCAGAAGTCGCCAATGGGTGTCGGAGCGCTGACGGTGACGGTGCCCTCCGTGGGAATTGTGGCTTCGCCGTACGGGTCGCCGAACTTGCCACCGGTATTTGGCACGGTTCCGAGCGAGTAGCTAATTTCACTGCCGCCGGCGACAAGTTCGCAGTAGCCGATACCCGATTCAGGTTGGTCAAACTCCCCAAACCTGCCCGTCCCGCTCACTACATAGTTGCCTGCTGGAACGGTTACCGACGCGCCCAGTTCGGTCGCGTCGCCCACCACGGTATTGCTCCAAGCGTGACTCGGCCCCTGTTCGCCCTGGGCGCCCTTGGCGCCGGCCGCGCCCGCGGTGCCCGCGGTGCCGGTAGCGCCTGTGGCCCCCTTCGGCCCGCTGTTGCCCTTGAGCTTCCGGAGCACCTTCGGGTTGATCTGCTTGGTCGAGTTGATCAGGTAGTGGTTGGCCGCCAGTGCGGCGCCGCTCATCGAGAAGACGAGTGCGAGGGTAGCGGCGACGTTGGCATACGAGAGATGTCGGCGTAGCTTGGACAGCATGCTGGGTCGGGGAAGCCGGCCGGTGATCGCGGAGGTGCTTTCCCCAGCCTCCTTTCCGTGCGTTTACGAGTGGGCTTGTGGCGCTGCGAATGTGCAGCCTGGACCGCGATCGGCCTACCTGTGGTCTCGGCGCCCGCTTGCCGACGCCTTGGGAGCACCTTGGTCGCCGGACCACGATCAGGCCGGCCAGCAGCCGCCGAAAATCCGCCTCCCAACTGCATCCCGCACCTCCCCGCCGGGTTACAATGGCTGCGCCAGCTGGACCGGGTGCGCTGAAGGGGTCGTTATTCCTGGAAGCCAAGGAAGAACACGACGGCATCCATCCGGTGCTCACCAACGGTCCGCTTCCGCTTCAGTTCGGTCTCAGCTGCGACACAACGTCAACTGCCAACAAGGACGAAGCGCGTCTCTTCTGGAGCGCACCGGCGGCCGGCCCGACGGTCTCCATCTTCGGTGAGTACCTAATTTACTCCAGCGCCTTTTCCAACCAAGCGCTCGAAACCGTAACAGCAACCGGTGAAAGCAAATCAGAAACCCTCGTGGCCACAGCTGAGGCGCCGAATGGAGCGCTCGAGCTATTTACCGTCATTGTTGGCGTCAACACGCACGAAGAAACGTTCATAGGCCCAGCGGGCACCCGCCCGAAGGGCTGCTGGGCGGAGATATCCGCGGTGTAAGGCCGCAAGCAGCCGCTTGAGGATGGGGCGCCGTGGGGCGCCCCATCCTCCGATGCGCTACAAACGTCCTGCAACGCGCCATCGGCGTATCCACAACAAAAGCGGGAGGCCCCATGTCGACTTACATCATGCTCTGCACCCTGACCCCCGACGGCGTGCAGACAATCAAGAACAACCCAGCGCGGATCAAAGAGGTCAACACCGAAGTCGAGAAGCTCGGCGCGAGTGTCCTGTCGCAGTGGGCCACGCTCGGCAGCGCCGACTTCGTTTCGATCGTTGAGGCGCCTGACGAGGCCACCATGGCGCGGGTCTCGGTGGAGCTTGGATCCCGTGGCACCGGGCGCTACGAGACCCTCGCCGCCATCCCCGTAGACGACTTCATCGCGTCGCTTTAGACACTTGAAGATCCTCGTAGTCGGTTCCGGCGGGCGCGAGCACGCGATCGTGCGTGCCCTGGCGCGCTCGGAGTCCCAACCGGAGCTTCTTTGCGCGCCGGGCAACGCTGGCATTGCCGACAGTGCGCGGCTGCTCGACGTTGCCGTTGCCGACACCGACGCGATCGTGGCCGCCGTGGAGCGCGAGGGGGTCGCGCTGACCGTCGTAGGGCCTGAGGCGCCGCTGGTTGCCGGCCTCGTGGATGCGCTCGCGCGGCGCAGCCACGTCGCCTTTGGCCCGAGCGCCGCCGCTGCCCGTCTGGAGGGGTCAAAGAGCTTCGCCAAGGAGGCGATGGAACAGGCCGGAGTGCCCACGGCGTCGTGGCGTCACGTGACCACGCTCCAGGACGCAGTCGCCGCGGTCAGCGAGCTGGGCGGATGGGCTGAGCGCGGCAACGGAGCCGGCGGCACCAGCGGTGCGCTCGGCGACGCCGCGACACGCGCGACAACCGAAGGCGTTGTGGTCAAGGCCGACGGACTCGCGGCCGGCAAGGGCGTGACAGTGGCAGCCGATCCGGCCCAAGCACAGGCGGCGCTGGAGGACATCTTTGTGCACCAGCGCTTTGGTGCCGGCGCCAGCGCCGTGGTCGAGGAGCGCCTGGCAGGCGAGGAGGTATCGCTGCTCGCGCTTTGCGACGGCGAGCGCGCCGTGCCGATGACGCCCGCGCGTGACTACAAGCGCATCTTCGACGACGACCGGGGTCCCAACACCGGTGGCATGGGCTGTTACTCGCCCGTTGGCGGTCTCGATGGGGAGGCGGTTGCACTGCTGTGTGCGCAAATTCACCAGCCGATCGTCGATCTCATGCGCGGCCGCGGGACGCCTTTTCACGGCGTTCTCTACGCGGGCTTGATGCTGACGGCAGCCGGCCCGCGCGTGCTTGAGTTCAACACCCG
>CAJCHW010000036.1 GCA_903970125.1 Chlamydiota bacterium | reverse complement strand
TCCGGGATCGGGCTTGCCACCGCCGCGGGGCTGATCAGCGACAACGCCCGGCTCTACCTCCTCGACGGCCTGGTGCCAACCGTCGTCTTGGGCGGTGTCTGCCTGATCTCGCTCCTCTGGGAAAGACCCATGATGTTTCGTATCGCCCTTGAGACGATGGGCCACGATTCACCCAAAGGTCGGGCATTCGAATCCATGTGGCGCTACCCAGGCTTCCGTCGCATATTCCGGGTGATCACACTGGTGTGGGGCGTCGTGTTCCTGCTCTACTCGGTTCTCCAGGCGCTCCTCATCGAGACAAGCACCACCAACACCGCCAAGACGACGTCGAACGTGCTTCCCGCGATCGTCGTCGGGCTGACGCTCGCCTGGACCTTGGCGTACGGCAGACACTTCCGGCAGCAGAGCGCACCGAATCCTGGCCGCGGCGCGTGAACTACTGCTGGACCCTCCGTTCGCCGCACTGACAGTTGGCGACGTGATGGCCCGAGGTTCGCCACCGCATCACCTGACGGGGCAGTCTCGGACAGCTCGTTCGGCCAACGTCGGGCTTCTGCATCGGAACGGATTCAGATGCGATCGATCTCATCCCCCTCACTGCTCGTTTGGACGAGGACCAGCGGTCCGAGGGCGAGCCTGTCGTGCTCCTGCTTCCACGTTCGAGCGGCCTAAAGCAGAAGTATCGACACGCCGTTTCGAGCCGCGGCAGAGTGCCCCAACGGAACGATCTGGGCATCCTCGGCTTGCGCCGCAGACGCTTCTGCGTCGACACATCGGCCCACGGCAGCGACGCCGCGAGCCACCTCCCAGCCGCTGATGATCGGCTCGACGCCCGGCGCGGTGATCCTTAGTCGCCAAACAGAACCGGAGCACGAGAGCTTGGGCATTCAGCGTGCTGGCCGAACATCCATCCCTCGAGCAAACGCACGGCGGGATCGTCGGGGAGCTCAGGCTCGACCCGACTTCGCACCGTGTCGATCATCCCGAACAGCCCGACCACAGCGTCGAACTGGTCCTCGCCGCTCTCACTCGGCCCAAAACCGTCGAGCAGCAACGCAAGGAGCTCGCCGTCAGGACTGACGCAGCTCTGCGCGCACCAATCGACGAGCCTTCGTGCGTCGGCGCGGCGATCCGCCTGGCGGGTCTTCGCCATCCCGCGCGTGCCCATTCGCAGGCCCAGCTGACGGTACGCCTCGGTTGGATACGTCTCGACGATCACGGCGTCGAATGCCTCCAGCAGCTCGGTCATGGCTCCATCGAATGGCCAGATCGAGTACCTACCTCCCGCTTCGGCGAGCGCGGGGCCGAGCGCGTGCCTCCAACCGTCCAGGGTCGCCTTGCCCACTGCTGCCGGGCCGAGCGCCCAGAACATCCCGGACGCGGCACGGCGGTCACAGTGTGCGCGGTCACAACGCCTGAGCATGTCGGCTTCGGTAAGCCCGAGTGCGTCGTGGAATCTCTGCTTGATCCCCGGACTCTTCTTGATGATCTTGTTCGGGAAGAATGGCCGGGCTGGGGACACGTCTGCGATATCGACCGCGATGTCGAAAAATGCCGAGTCGACGTCAAGCGCCCGGAACCAGTCCGCGAAGTTCGTGATCCCTGCGTTGCGCGCATACGCGCGCGGGACGCCCACCGGGAAGTCGAAACCGAGCAGGGTGCTCCGCCCTGGGCCATCGCCGATGTGCATTCGTTCCAGTAGCCCGCCGGGCTCCCGCACCGGCCGCGGCGCGTGCGCGTGGTAGATGCCGGCGTCGAGCTCTGCCGTCGCGACGATCCGCTTGCCCGCTTGGGTTCCCCAGTCGGCGTGCGCGATTCGCACCGGCAACCATGCGGGACTGTCGGCACACGGCATCTCGGCCGCACGGCCACTGAAGATAAGCGGCTCCGGCGTCACGGCAGCCGTGTCCCTGCCTCGCCGCCCCAGATCGAGGCAGGCCCGAGACGGCGGGCCGGCACTTCGAGACAGCTGGCCACGCTCACCTCGAGGTCACGTGGCTCGGTCATCGCTGGATCCTGCTCGGCGCTCACTTCAAGTGCCTCGGCTGCGATCAGGATCGCCACCGTCGTCTCCTCCCCGCAGGTCTACAGGTCGGGGCAGAGCGTACCGGCTGTAGCGAGCGCGACGGGGTTGCGTGGCCGTGCCGCTCGCCGGTATTGCACGGCAGAGCCTGTGACGTCGCGTCTCGACGACCCCCAACCAGGCACTCAGCAACCCCCATCGGCGCACCGCCACAACCCCGCGTCGGACCCATTCCGGGGAGGTTTAAAAATAATTTGTTCCCCGTTTGTTCCCCGTGGGGCCATTTCGACCCCACGGGGACCTGCCTAAAACCGCTCATTTGCAGGCACTCTATTTATCGGGACGGCCGGATTCGAACCGGCGACCGCCCGGCCCCCAGCCGGAATTAGCGCGATCGGCTAGGGCCAAAACTCCCTGGATTACAGGGGTTTTTTGTCGCTCAGTTCGGCTAAGATAGCCTCAAAATGGTACACACATGGTACACGGCCTCTTGGTGCCCAAATCTCCGCAATTTCCGGGAAAATCGACCTCCCGGTAGCAACCGTAGTGGTAGGACCTTCGGTGGACGTCCGAACCCCCCTCAAGAGTCGGAAAAGGGTACATGGACGAGCCAAATAGCAAGGCACCGCAGCCCGGTCCAAAACCACCGCGGGCCGGGCCGGGCGGTCGCATGAGCGCGCCCCGCGCGAAGCGTCAGCGGCGCGCCTACGGCACCGGCTCATTGCGCGTCGTCGGCAGCTCCTGGGTGGCATCGTGGTACACGCCGGACGGGCGCCGAGTGCAGCGCAAGGTCGGACCGGCGCGCACCGAGGGCCGCGCGGATGGACTCACCAAGGCCCAGGCCGAGCGCGAGCTGGCGCGCTTGCGCGACGGCGAGCTGCCGGAAACGCCGCAGAGTCGTGCGCGGGTCACGATGCAGGAGGCCGGCGACGAACTCTCTCGCCGGCTCGAACTCAAAGGCCGGCGCAAATCGCACCGCATGACGGTCGAATCAGACCTTCGCAACCACATCGTGCCGTTCTTCGGCGCAATGACGCTGAACAAGGTCACGCCGGACGACATCGAACGCTACGTGACGACCAAGCAGCGTGTCTTGGCGATCAAGACGGTCCGAAACCACATCGGCACGATGCACTCGGCCTTCGAGATCGCGGTGCGCAAAGGCTGGTGCGACCGCAACCCGGTGAAGGCGGCGGACCGGCCGGTGATCCGAAGGACGGAGACCCGGATCCAGTTCCTAGACCAGGCGGAGCTGGAGAGGCTGCTCGCGACGACCTATCCCGACGACCCGTTTGGCTCGGTCGAGCCGACGCTGTACCTGACAGCGGCGATGACGGGGCTGCGGCAGGGTGAGTTGCTGGGGTTGCGCTGGCGCGACGTGGACTTCAACGCGCGCCGGGTCCGAGTGGTCTCGCCGTTCGTGCGCGGTGAGTTCGGTGATCCGAAGTCGGAGGGCTCCGGGCGCTCGTTGCCGATGGCCGAGCGCGTGGCAGGCGCCCTTGCGCAGTTGCGCGAGCGCTCGGCGTACAGCGGCGACGCCGATTTGGTGTTCTGCCATCCGGAGTCGGGCAACCCGCTGGACCGCTCCAAGCTGGTGCGCCGCTTCAAGCAGGCCCTGGAACGCGCGGAGGTCCACAGGATCACGTTCCACGAGCTGCGTCACACGTTCGGCACGCGTATGGCGGCATCAGGCACGCCGATGCGGACGATCCAGCACTGGATGGGCCACGCCGATTTCAAGACGACGCAGATCTACGCCCACTACCAGCCGTCAGACCACGAGGCCGACGCGGTGGACCAGGCGTTCGCGTAGCTGAGAGCAGGTTGCATCTATCT
>CAJCHW010000035.1 GCA_903970125.1 Chlamydiota bacterium | reverse complement strand
GCGCTACCGGCCCATCGGCGCCAGCGCGCTGCTGCGCCGCAATCTTTTGATCTACGGGCTCGGCGGGCTGATCGCGCCCTTCATCGGCATCAAGCTGATCGACCTCGTCGTTCACGGTCTCCTGGGGGCCTGAGCTTTTGGGGGCCTGCGCTCGGCTGCCAGGCCGATCGCTGCGCCCGGCCCAAGCGGCCCCCTAACCGAACCGCGGTGCCCTTGAAGGCCTCCAGGCACCACAATGTGCGCGTGGCTTCTTCGCGCGGACACCTGAAGGTCTTCCTGGGCATGGCTGCCGGCGTGGGCAAGACCTACAGGATGCTCCAGGAGGGCTACGCCGAGCTTCAGAACGGCGGTGACATGTTGATCGGGTTTCTGGAGACCCACAAGCGCGCCGACATCGAGCGTCTCGCGCGCGGGATGCCGATTCTGCCTCGCCGGATGGTCTCCTACCGCAGCATGGAGCTTGAGGAGATGGATCTGCCGGGCATCATCGAGCGCGCGCCGGCGTTGTGCCTGATCGACGAGCTCGCGCACACCAACGCCCCCGGTTCAGAGCACGAGAAGCGCTTTGAAGACGTCGAGGACGTGCTCGCCGCCGGGATCAACGTGTTCACCACGCTCAACGTGCAACACCTTGAGTCCCTCAACGACCGGATCACCGAACTCAGTGGCATTCGCGTGCGCGAGACCCTGCCCGACGGGGTCCTTGCCCGCGCCGACGAAGTAGTGCTCATCGACCTCAGCCCTGAGGCGCTGCTGGACCGTTTGCGTGCGGGCAAGATCTATCCAACCGAGCGCATCGACATGGCGCTCAACAACTTCTTTCGGGTCGAGAATCTCGCGATGCTGCGCGAGATCGCGTTGCGGCAGGTCGCCGAAGACGTGGAGGTCAAACGCCTGACCACCGAGACCGTGGGGTCGCGCGAGGATGCGCTGGCGGCCGACGCTCCGCAGGCGGTCTCCGAGCGCCTGCTGGCGCTCGTCGAGCCGCAGCCCAGCGCCCAGCGTCTGGTTCGCCGCGGCTGGCGTTCAGCACAGCGGTTGGGGGCCGAGCTTGAGCTTTTGTGGGTCAAGCCGCCGGGCCGCGATGCATCCGAGGAGGAGGAACGCTCGCTGAAAGCCCTGCGCCAGCTTGCATCGGTGCTCGGCGCCAAGGTCTTGGTGGAGGAGTCAGACGACCTTGCCGGCGCGGTTGCCGACGTCGCCCGGCGCCACGGCACAACGTACATTCTGATGGGCCGGCCCAAACACCTGCGCGGCGGGCTTTCACGCTGGCGAACCCCGCTGCTGCAACGGCTATTGGACCTGTTGCCGGGGGTCGATATACGCCTTGTCGCCGATCGCGCGCAGCGCCGCGCAGCCGAGCAGATACGTGTCGACGCGTTGGAACGGCTATGAGCGCCGCCGCCGCCGTCGTAGTCGCCCTGGTGGCGTTGATTGCCGGGCTTGCTGCCGGTTACTGGCTGCCGCTGCGCCGCCGTGTGCTCGCCCGCCGCGACCCCAATCGTCCTGTGCGTCGCATCCTGGTCCCGTTCACAGGAACGTTCATCCCGCGCCGCGCATTTGAGGCGTCGATCCGCCTGGCGAAGGCCGAGAACGCCGTGATCATGCCGGCGTTTTTAGCCCGGGTGCCGATGAACCTGCCGCTGTCGTCGCCGCTGCCCAAGCAATGCGCCGAAGGGATGCCGCTGCTTGAGGTCATCGAGCAACGCGCGCTTGCTCAGGGCGTGGAGGTGGACTCGCGCGTGGCCCGCGGCCGCACCGCCCGTGACGCGCTCAGGACCCTGCTGGAGGAAGAGCCATTTGATCGGATCATCGTGTCCGCCGGCCAGGGCGCAGATCAGCCCGCCGGTCTCGGCAGCGAGGACCTGCAGTGGCTACTGGACAAGGTGCCCGCCGAGGTCATGATCCTGAGGCCCGCGCCAGAAGACACGCGCCGCATCGCCGCCGACGCTCCCGAGGCACACTCGCTGTAGCCGTCAGCAGCCTGTCCCGGCGGGCCCCGGCCAGTCGGACCCTGTCCCAAGGTGCTCGCGCGGTACATCCTGTGGCGACTTGTCGAGCTCGCTGCGTTCGTGATCGTGGGCCTGATTGGCGTGTGGGCGCTGCACGGCGGGTTCGCCACATTGTTGCGGGGTGTCCCCACAGCCAAGGATGTGACCGCCCGCGCGGGTGCCCGCGCCAGCACGATCGCCGCAGGCGCAGACGGTGCGCTGTCCGTGCTCGGTCCGCTGGTCTTGAGCGGTGCCGCTGTGCTCGCCGCGGTCCTTGTGAGCCGCTTCGTGGCGCGGCGCAGGCGCCACTACGTGCGCTGGCAGGTGAGCGCCTACCGCACCGACGAGAGCACGGCCGAGGGCATTGTGGCGATGTTCGAGTCACTCCACAAGCGGCTGTTGCGGCGCTGGTGGCAGCGCCTCTGGCTGGGCCAGCCGTCGGTCTCGCTCGAGGTCCACGCGGGGCCCGGACCAGGCCCCGGCCGCGAGCGCTCCTGCGATCACCAGCAGCAGTTGTGGCTGGCGGTCAGTTGCCCAGCTCGGACCGACGGGGCCGTGGAGTCCGCGCTGCGCAGTGCCTATCCCAACTGCGCACTTACCCGCGTCAACGTGAGCCTGGGCTCGCCGCCCGTGCTGATCCGGCTCAAGAAACGCGCCGAGTTCATCAAACGCGTAAAGGTCCTCGACCGTTACGAGCACGAGCGCTGTCCAGCAATGAACAGATTGATGACCGCGATGAGCGCGTGCCAAGGAGCTGCGTACGCGCAGCTTGCGCTCACGCCCGTACCGGCGTCCTTGGAACGTCATGCTGCGCACGCGTACAAGCACCACGAGCGACGGGTCACGTGGCGCCACCGTGCCGGACGAGCGCAGCGCGACCGCTCCCTTTATGACGAGGTCGAGCTCAAGGGTGCCCTGGAACTGCAGCATCGGCCGCTTTTCTTCGCCGACCTGCGCGTCGTTGCGGGCGACTGCGAGTCCGCTCAGCAGATCGCCTCCGAGTTGCGTGCCCAAGGCGCCGAGAACCGCCTCGTCGAACGGCGCGCAGTGGTTCGGCTTGGACCATTTGCGCCCTATGACCGGCGCCTGGCCAGAGGCGAGGGCAACGTGATCGCGCCGTGCCACAAGGGGGTTTTTGGCCCCAGCGAGCTGGCTGCAATCTGGCATCTGCCATCGGTCGATTACGCCACAGTTCCCTTCCGGCGCAGCGCCGTGCCGGTTGCGCCCGCGCCACCGGCGATCTACCGACCGCGACATGGGCCCGGCATGCTGCGCGATGCCCGCGGTCCCGTGTCAATTCACGTCTCCAGCAGGCGCGGCAACGTCGCCGTGCCCGGCGCCGTGGAGCAGGGCAAGTCGAGCTTCCTGGTCGCAAGTGCAGCAGAAGATCTGCGGCGCGCACGGTGTGCGGTGATCGTGCTTGATCCCAAGGGCGATGCCGCCGACGCGGTGATCAGCGCCGTGCCCGAGCAGCGCACCTGCACGCTCCTTGACTTCGCGGCACCCACGTGCGGCTTTAACCCGCTCGCCGGCAATGCCCCCGCGGATGTCGTCGCCGACTACGTGGTGGGCGCGCTCCGGAATCTCTTCACCGATGCTGACATCAGGGCATCTTCGGATCGCTACCTGCGCAACGCGATCATTGCTGTGCTTGCCAGCGACAGGCGCGCCACGCTCTGGGACGCCGCGCGGCTTTTGTCGGTCGGCGAGGAGGGCTACGCATACAGGGCGCGAGTGGGCGCCCGCGTGCGCGGCATACCTGAGCTCAAGGAGATCTCCGAGTTCTTCACAGCGGAGCTCTCGGCCCAGTTGACCGACGCGCGCAGCATGACCACAGCCAAGCTCGATGCCCCAGTCAACAAGCTCGCCCGCCTGTTGAACTCTCCGTCGCTGAAACGCATTCTGCTCAACGAGTACCTCGCGGTCGACTTCGACCAGATCATCTCCGGTGCCCAGGTGCTCGTGGTCAAGGGCGCTCTTGGTGCCATGGGTGCCGGCAACACCTCGGTACTGATGCAGATGCTCGTGGGGATGCTCGACGCCGCACTTGGCCGCCAGCAGGATCGCGTGCGCGTGGAGGACAGGGTCGCGGTCGCGTTGAAGATCGACGAGGCGCCACTGGTGGTCAACCGTGGGTTCGCCGAGACGATGGCGCTCAAGCGCTCCGCCGGGCTGGAGACGGTCGCCTGCTGGCAGACCGACTCCCAGTGGGTCGACATTCAGATCCGCGATCAGCTCGACGCCCTCTTCGCCCACCGCGTCTATTTCGCGACAGCATCGACGCGCGACGCGCGTGCGTCGGCCGGGCTGCTGATGGCCGAGTACTCAGACTCGGTTCGCCCCGCAATCAGGAACCTCTCGGCTCTGGGTCACCCCGATTCCAGGTTGCATCTGCCCAAGCACCACGCAATTGTCAGCCTGACCACGCACGAGGGTCGCCAGAGTCCCTTTGTGGCCCAGGCGATTCCCATGCGCGTGGACCGCGAGCGCATGGCCTTCCATGCTGCGCGCCAGACTCAGCGTGGCGGTCGCTACCTGGACGACCTGCGCCAGCGCCATTGGGACATTCCCCAGCCACCCGTCGCCCTGAAATCCGATTGCAACGCGCTGCCCGATCACGCGGCGCCACCCGAGTGCGACGCGCCCGCCGATCTTGCCGTGCCGGCCGAGCTTGCGGCGCGGCCCGGGTCGTCCCCGCCGCACGCCGGCGCCCGCACGCCGGGCCGCTCCTTCGGCGAGCTCGTGGATCTTGACGGCGCTCACAGCGTCCGCGTGATCGCCTCGCAGGGCAGCCGCTTGGCCCCGCGGCCCGACGCGCTGGACGTCCAGATTCTGGCGTTGCTTGCCAGCATGCGCTACGTCCTCAGCAGCCAGATCCACAGGCGCTTCAACGATGGGCGCGCCCAGAGCACGACCCAGCGGCGGATGCGCCGTCTGGCCGACGCAGGGCTCGTGCAACGACTTCAATTTCATCGGCGCGACGGCGCAGGCATCCCCATGTCCTACTCGGTGAGCCAGGCCGGACTGCGGTTGCTCGCGCAGTCCTCCACAGCTGCGTCAGGGTCGGTCCGGACGTCACCGGACCGCGATCAATCCGCGCCGGAGCTTGCGCGGGCGTGTGAGCAGCCGCGCGCCCTGGCCCAGGTTCGCCACGAGCTGCACGTGACGGGCTGGGTGTTGGCGTTTGAGCACGTCCTACAGGCGGGCCTGCAGGATCTGTACGGCCCTGCCGGCGCGGTCATATCTCCGCCGGTGCGCGGGACCCCCGCGGGACCGCGTGCGATCGGTCCCCACGAGCTCAAGCTCCCCGGTGCGCGCACGCCGCACGACTTCCGGCGCACGGACGCAAGCGGCCAGGCCGTGGCGGTGGAGCGCTTTGAGACGGTACGCCCAGACGCCAGCATCGTGGTCTCGGCCGCAGCTCTGCTTGCCTGGCGTGCGCGGCAGGACTGCACGCCCGAGCCCTCGACAGCAGGCAGCGCCGGTGTTGGTGGTTCCGGGCTCTCAATGGAGGTTCTGATCGAGCGTGACGACAGACCGGCGCTCGGGGCCGGGGCGGCCAAGCTCGAGCGTTATGACCACATGCTCGCCGGTTGGGGGCGGCAGGTGGCGCGTCTGACAAAGCGCGCAGACAGGCCCCCGTTGGTGGTCTTCGTTTGCCGTGACCGCGCGCGCGCGCGCGAGTGCGCGCGGGCGGCCGACTCGGTGGTGGTCGCCTGCCAGGCCTATCCCGGGCAGTACCCCGTTGACTGGGCCTACCCTGGCCGCGCGCGCATCTTCTTTGCCGCTGAGCGTGATGTCCACGCCGGCCTGTTGGCGGTGTACGGCCTGGCGGCGCTGCCGCCAGCGGTCCGCATGGGCAGGGCGTCCGGCGATCCCAGCGCGCAAGCGGCCGAGCCCCGGCTTTTGCAGCTGCCGTTGGATCTACCCGCCGTGTCTTGATCGCACCGCGCCGGTCGGTGAAAGGGCGGGGACGACTCGCTTTTGCCATACGCACGCGGCGCAAATCCATGGATTGAGCGGCCACGCTCGGGTCGTGGACTTGCCGCGGGTTTTTGCCTGACGGCGGCAGGGCTCGCCGCCGCCGCCGCCACAGCGGCGTTTGTCGGGCTGATGACCATCACGCTTGCCGGCGGCTTTTTGCAGGCTTCCGCGGCGTGCGAGGGCGGTAGCGGCGCGGTCCCAGGCGGCGTGGTGGTGGGTGCAACCGTCTATGCCGGTGGCGGTCCCGGAGCCTACGGCGCCGGGCTGGCCGGTCATCTCGCTTTTGCCGAGCTGGGCCTGTGGTCGCAGACGGACACCGACCGCGCGCACGCCGATCGTATTGGCACGGCGGTCGGACTGGATGGGCCGCTGGCCCCGTTTACGCGTCTTGAGATCCGCGCCCCAAACGGGCGCGCGGTGGTCGCAGAAAAGCGCGACGTGGGCATGGGCGGGCCGCCGGTCGACGGCCATGCCCGCGCGATCGATCTTTGGACGACCACCAGGCAGGCGCTGGGCCTGGGGGCTGACTGGTCCGGGCTCGTGACCGTCGAAATGGTTCCCGGCCCCAGTGTGGGCACTGAACTGGGCGACGTGCCAGTGGCAGGCCAGGAGGGCGCCAACGCGTGCGCGGCCGCGGCGATCGGGCTCTCGCCGGCAAACCAGCGCATCGTCGCGCTTGCAAGGAGCCAGCTGGGCACCGGCGAAGATCCACCCGGCTCAAACTGCACGATCTACGGACCCTGCGAGGAGTGGTGCGCGCTCTTTACAACCTGGGTCTGGCGCCGCGCGGGCGTGGCGATCGGCTCGCTCGGCTTCTCAGGTGCGATCTACGCCTGGGCCGCGCAACGACGGCTCACGTATGGACCCGCGGTGATGCCCAGGCCGGGATGGGCGGCATTGTTCGGTTCCGGCCCCACGGATCCGGGAACGTCTCAGCATGTCGCCATCGTCGACAGCGTGCTCGCCAACGGCGAAGTCACATTCATCAACGGCAACTTCGCCGGCGCAGTGACTCGCACCGGTCCATGTCTGCCGGCGCGCGCCCAGCTCGCGGGTGCCGGCGGCTGCCAGGAGCCTGCCCCGATCTACGCATACGCCGCTCCCGAATGATCCTCGCCACCGAGCGACCTAGACTCTGCCGGGTGCCCCTCGCAGAAGCCCTCGCCAACCACTTGGAGCGACCACTTGGGCGTGGCCACACCCCCCGTGATGCATTCACCGGTGCCGCCGGCGGCGCTGCCTGTGGTGACCTGATCCGCATCTCGGTAAGCATCGATCGCGATGATCCGGAAGGCCGCATCGTCGACGCCGGCTTTGATGCTACGGGCTGCGGGGCGGCGACCGCCGCGGGCAGCGCTGCCGTAGGCATGCTTCGCGGCACGCCCGTGCTGGACGCAGCGCGTATCTCCCCGGACGCGATCGCTGCGACGCTGGGCGGTCTCTCGGCAGCCAAGCGCCACGCCGCCGAGCTTGCCGCCGCCGCGTTGCACCGCGCGATCGGCGCAGCGGCGCGGGCACGTGCGCAGCTGGGCCCGTGTCCGCAGCGCACCGTCGTGGCCATGAGCGGCGGCGTCGACAGCGCGGTGGCGGCGCTGCTGCTGGCCCAGGCCGGGGAGGACGTGGTGGCGGTGACGGTGGAGCTGTGGTCTGATCCCGAGAACGACGCCGAGCGCAGCTGCTGCTCTGCGCAGGCGGTCGGCCTGGCGCGCTCGGTTGCCCACGGGCTGGGCCTGCCGCATCTTTCGCTTGACCTGCGCAGCGAGTTCAGCGCGGGTGTGGTCGAGCCATGGCTTGCCGAGCATGCCGACGGGTTGACTCCGTATCCGTGCATCCGCTGCAACGGCAGCGTGCGGCTGGACGCGATGTTGGACCTTTCAACGCGTTTGGGTGCGGGCACGCTGGCGACCGGGCATTACGCCCGCCTGCACCGCGATCCAGAGGTCGCCGGGCCGCTGCTGGCGATCGCCGTCGACGAGTCAAAGGACCAGAGCTACGCGCTTGCCGGCCTGGGCGCCGAGTCGCTTTCGCGCATGCGCTTTCCCCTCGGTGCGTTGAACAAGGCACAGGTGCGCGCCCTGGCTGCCGACGCCGGCCTGGAGGTTGCCTCCAAGCGAGACTCCCAGGATCTGTGTTTTTTGGCCGGCACCGGCCGCGCCCGCTTCTTGGAACGCCACGGCGGCGTCAAGGCCCGTGCAGGGCAGATCGTCGATCGTGATGGCGCCGTGCTGGGCACCCATTCCGGCCACGAGTCCTTCACCGTCGGTCAGCGCCACGGCCTTGGTATCGGGGGTGGTCCGCCCTTGTTCGTGCTTGGCACCGACGCTCAGACAAACACCGTCACGGCGGGTCCTCGCCAGGCTTTGTTGACGGGGGCAATTGCGATCGAAGCCGTCACGCTGGCCCGTGACGGCGACTGCGTGGACTCGGTCAAGGTGCGCTCACGCGGTGCGCGCGTGGAGTGCTTGTTGAGTCCCGTGCTCGGTGCCGGACAGCATCCGCGGGCGATTGTGGAGCTCGACACCGCAATCGAGCGCACGGCGCCGGGGCAGATCGCCTGTTTGTACGCCGGCGACGTGCTTGTGGGCCACGGCAGGGTCGCGCGTTGGAGCGCGCGTCCGGCGGCCGCCTAAGATCATCGGTCGTGACTTCAGACGAAATCCGCGAGCGCTACCTGACGTTCTTTGAGCACCACGGCCATCTGCGCATCCCCTCGGCCTCGCTTGTGCCCTCCGCGCACGACCCCTCGGCGCTGCTCACGCTTGCTGGGATGCATCCCCTGAAGCCCTACTTTCTCGGCCTCCAGGTCCCGCCGGCGCCGCGGCTGACCGACTGCCAGAAGTGTTTTCGCACGGTGGACATCGACCGCGTTGGCCACACCAGCCGCCACCTCACCTTCTTTGAGATGCTTGGCAACTTCTCGATCGGGGACTACTTCAAAAGTGAGGCGATCGAGATGGCGTGGGAGTTGTCGCGCCAGGTGCTTGGCTTCCCCTCCGAGGACATCTGGGTGACCGTCTTCGAAGGCGATGACGAGCTCGGCCTTGGACCCGATGACGAGGCGATCGAGCAGTGGTTGGCGGTGGGCGTCCCACGGGAGCGGATCGTCCTATGCCCGCGTTCGGAGAACTTCTGGCAGGCCGGTCCCACGGGTCCGTGCGGCCCGTGTTCGGAGCTCTACCTCGATCGCGGTCTGGAGCACGGTGCCCCCGATGATCTGCCGGGCGAGGAGAACGAGCGCTTCCTGGAGTACTGGAATCTGGTGTTCATGCAGTACGAGCTCAAACCGCCGAATCAGCTCACGCCGCTGCCCGCGCGAAACATCGACACAGGACTGGGACTGAACAGGCTCGCCGCGATCCTGCAGGACAAGCAGTCGGTCTTTGAGACTGATCAGTTCTGGCCGCTGATCGAGCTCGGCCAGGAGCTCTCCGGCGCCCGCTACGGTGAGGATGCCGCCGCCGACCGGGCGCTGCGGATTCTCGCCGACCACTGCCGGGCGATGACATTCCTCGTGGCCGATGGCGTCGTGCCCTCCAACGAGGACCGCGGTTACGTTCTGCGCCGCGTCATGCGCCGAGCGATCCACCAGGGGCGTGTCCTGGAGATGGAGCCGGGCATGCTCGTGCGCTATTCAGCGCGCGTGCGCGAGCTCATGGGCGCCGCCTACCCCGAGCTTGAAAGTCAGCGCGAGGCCATCGACATGTGGCTGTCAGCCGAGGAGGACAACTTCTCGCGCACGCTCGCCCAGGGCCTTCAGACATTGCGCTTCTACATCGATCAGTCGCGCGACGGGGGGGTGACGAGCATTGCAGCCGAGGACGCCTTTCGCCTCCACGACACCTGGGGTTTCCCGTTCGATCTCACGCGCGAACTGCTTGCAGAAGAGCAGATGACGGTCGACGATGAGGGATTTGAGCGACTGATGGATCAGCAGCGCACACGCGCGCGCACGGCCGCGGCACGTGCCGGCGCGCCGGTTGGATCGACGGCAGCCGCGGCCACGGACGCGCCTGGAACCAGCGCCCGCGCGCAAGCGCTCGAACTTGCCGCCGAGGCACCGTCGCCGACGCGCTTCACGGGCTATGAGACCGAGCAGCAGGCGACCACGGTCGAGGCCGTGGCAGCGATCGCCTCAAACGGTGACGCGACGCGCTTCTTGGTCAAGCTCGCCGACTCGCCCTTTTATGCAGTAGGCGGCGGGCAGGTCGCCGACTCCGGTGTGCTCGAATGCGAGCACGGCGACTGCTCCGCGAAGGTCACCAACGTGCTCCGACTCGACGACGACCAGGCACTGGAAGTCGTGCTTGCAAGCGGTGCTCTGGAGCCACGCCAGCGGGTGCTCGCGCGCGTCGATCACGCCACTCGCCATGCGACGGAGTGCAACCACACCGCGACCCATCTGCTGCATGCCGCATTACGGTCACGCCTGGGCACGCATGTACGCCAGGCCGGTTCCTATGTCGGGCCCGACAAACTGCGCTTTGACTTCACCCATACGCAAGGGCTGTCGGAGTCCGAGCGTGCCGACGTCGAGGACCAGGTCAATGCCTGGATCGCCGCCAACGATCCCGTGCGTGCGTTGACGACAACGCGCACCGAGGCCGAGCGCCTGGGCGCGATGGCGCTATTTGGCGAGAAATACGGCGACGTCGTGCGCATGGTGGAGGTAGGCAGCGGCGAGTACTCGCGCGAGCTCTGCGGCGGTACGCATGTGCACAGCACGGGGGAGATCGGCGTGTTGCACATCCTGTCCGAGGGCTCGTCAGCCGCAAACGTCCGACGCATCGAGGCGGTCACGGGCCCTGCTGCGGTCGCGCTGTTGCGCGCGCGATCAGGCGCGCTCGAGCAGGTCGCCGCGGAGCTGCGGGTCCTGCCGGAGGCAGTGGTGGAGGCAGTACGCAGGGCCGAGGAGCAGCGGCGAAAGCTCAAGCGCGCTGCACGCGCCGGCGGCGCCGATGTCGGCGGCGAGGTCGATATCGCCGCGCTGGCGGGTGCAGCAGGTGAGCTTGAGGGCGCCGGCCGCGCTCAGGTTCTCGTCAGCGCCGTCGATGTTGCCGACGCGAAGGTGCTACTGGACGTGGTCGACAGGCTCAAGGGCATGCTCAAGGAGGCGGTGATCGTGCTTGGTGCGTCCGTCGAGGGACGGGTGCATCTGGTGGCAAGTGTTGCCCCCGAGCTCGTCGCGCGGGGAATCAAGGCGGGCGCGGTTGTCAAGGCCGCCGCTGCAGTCGTTGGCGGCGGCGGGGGTGGGCGCGACACGCTCGCCCAAGCCGGCGGGCGCGACCCAGAGCGGCTCGAGGAGGCTCTGCAGACTGCGCGTGCAGCGATCGAGAGCGCCCTGTCGGATTGATGCGTGTGCTCGCGCTGGACTACGGCAGTGCCCGCTGTGGGTGCGCGCTGAGTGACCCTACGGGCACGATCGCGAACCCACTCGATGCTGTCACTGCACCCGGCACACGCGCGGGGATGACGAAAATAGTGGCACTGGTGTCTGCGCGCGATGTGCAGCGTGTAGTCGTCGGCCTGCCGCTGTCGCTGCGGGGTGACGACACCGACCAGACGCGCGAGGCGCGTGCCTTTGCACAGCGCCTGGCGCGCCGGCTGGGCGATGGCATCGTTGTCGAGCTCTACGACGAGCGTTTCACCACCCGCATTGCGCAGCGCGTCCGGCAGGGCAACGCATCGGAGGACTCGCGGGCGGCCGCGGTGTTGTTGGAGAGCTGGCTGGCGGCTGGAGAGTCATAGATGCGGTCCCACAGTAGGTGGAGCGGCGGCATGATCGCGGTCGGGGCGCTGATCGTGCTGCTGGTCGTCGTGGCAGTGGTGGTGGTGCTCGGCCGCCACGACTCTGAAAGCGCCCCTGTGGTGGCGCCGCGGAGGATCGTCAAGATCGTGATCCCCGAGGGCGAGACGCGTGCGCAGATCGGCGAAATCGCCGCCGCCAAGGGGATGGCGGGCAGCTACCTGGCGTCATCTGCGCAGTCCACGGTGCTCGATCCAGCCCGCTACGGCGCCCCCGCCGACACCCACAGCCTGGAAGGGTTTCTGTTCCCCGCGACCTATGAAGTCTATGCCGGTAGTCCTGCGGCCGAACTCGTGGGCCGCCAACTCGAAGCGTTCGAGGAACGCTTTGGACCCAAGCTCCGAGCGGCGGCGCGGGCTCTGGGCGAGACGCCGTATCAACTGCTGATCGTGGCCTCGATGGTCGAGCGCGAGGCCGAGACCGAGCGCGACAGGCCACTGGTCGCGGCGGTGATCTACAACCGTTTGCGGCTCGGGATGGAGCTGGGCATCGACGCAACCATCCGCTACGCGCTGCACGATTACTCCGAGCCGCTGACAGAAGCGCAGCTGCACTCGCCGTCGCCCTACAACACGCGGCTGCACCGGGGGCTGCCGCCAACGCCTATCTCCAACCCAGGCATGGCCTCGATCGAAGCCGCCGCGCACCCCGCTGGAACCTCCTATCTCTACTACGTCGCCGCGGCAGACGGCTGTGGCGATCTGGTGTTCTCGGACAGCTACAGCGAATTCCTCCAGGACGCCGCGGCCTACCAGCAAGCACTTTCCGACAACCGCGGTCGCGTTCCGCGTTGTAAGCAGCGATGAAGCGCCTTGGCATCCTCGGGTGGCCCGTGGCGCACAGCCGCTCGCCCGAGATGCACGCCGCGGCGTTTGCGGCGCTGGGTATGACGGGCTGGCGCTATCAGCGCTTGCCGGTGCCGCCCGAGCTTTTCGACGAGACCGTGCGTGCGCTCGGCGCTGCCGGATTTGTGGGTGCCAACGTGACCGTCCCGCACAAGCATGCGGCGCTCGCGTTGGCCGACCGTGCCAGCGAGCAGGCGCGGCAGATCGGTGCTGCCAACACACTGCTGCTTGCAGCCGATGGCACGGTCGAGGCACACAACACCGACGCCCCCGGGCTGATCAGTGCAATCGAACACTCGCTTAGCGCATCGAGTTCTTCGCCGCTGCGTCTGGCCGAGCTGAGCGTGCTCGTGCTGGGCGCCGGCGGCAGCGCGCGCGCGGCCGTATGGGGTCTGCACGAAGCCGGGGTGCGGGAGATCCTCGTCTGGAATCGCACTCAAGCACGGGCGCAGGAGCTTGTATCAGGGCTTGCGGGAAGGGTTGTGCAGCGCCCGCAAGCTGCCGATGTACTGATCAACTGCACAACCGTCGGCTTGGAGTCGGCCCCGGTTTCGGCCCTTAACGACCCGTCCGAGCGTCTAGTACGTTCGTCCAGCGAGGTGCAGGCGCTCAACCAGCTAGGCCTGGGGCACGATCAGCTTGGTGAGTACTCATATGTCGTTGACCTTGTCTACCGGATGGGGGGAACCCCCTTGCTGCGCGCTGCGCGCCGGACCGGCGCGCGGACCCTCGATGGCATCGAGATCCTCGTTTGCCAAGGAGCTCTCAGCTTCGAGCTTTGGACAGGTGTTCGACCGCCGCTTGATGCCATGCGCGCGGCGGCGAGCGGTGCCGGGGCATCCGACAGCACCTAGGGCGGCGCCGTGAGCCCGCGTGCCCCCAGGGCCGCGCGCCTCTGGCGCCACCCCGAAGGCGACGACGAGCCCGACGTCGTCCGCGCGCCGCCTGAACCGGCCGCGCCGGCCGATGAGGCTCAACCTCAGGCTCCCGACGGCGGCAGCGTCGCGTCTGCGCAGGACGAGCCTGGCGCGACGCGCAGCAGCGGTGGTTGGTCATCGTCCGGCGGCTCTGCCCCCACGCCGCGTGATCCCGCCGCGCGGGCGCTGCGGCCGGTCAGGGAATCCGAGGTCGTCCTCCCCGCTGAAGATGCCCGCTCTGCACGCCGGCCCAACCCGCTCAGAGATGTGGCGGCGCCCGCCGGCGATCAGTCGCAGGCAACCACTTCCGACGCGCATGGCGAACCGCAACGAGTGTCCGCGGCAGCAGCCGGCGAGACACAGCAAAACGGTAGTAGGGCCGCACGCGCTGACCCCGACCCCGACCCGGACCCCGCGGCAAGCGTCGACGCTGCGCGCGCCGCCCTGGACGCCGTTGTTGCCGAAGCCGAAGCCGAGCCGGCGGCTGGCGCGGCCGAGCCGGACGCGGTCGCGGTCGCGGGCGACCTTGCCCAGGCGGACGATCCGCAGCCGTCGATCGCCGCTCCTACGCAGCGCGCCGCCCCGTCGCAACGGGTCAAACCCGTGGGCGGCGAGACCGCCGCCTTCCCGGAGAGCGCACGCACGTGGGCGGGAGTGACCCCACCGTCGCGCCGCGGTTCCTCGTCGCGCTTTTTGACGGATGTGATCGTGGATATGGGTCTGGTCACCCAGGAGACGATGAATGCCGCGATCGAGACTGCGCGCAACTCCGGCTCCGCCCCGGAGCGGGTGCTCGTCGACTCAGGCTCGCTGAACACGGATGGTCTGTCGCGGGCACTGGCCGAGCGTTACGGACTCGACCACATCGACGTGAGCCTGTTCCCCGTCGACCCGACTGCGGTGAGCCTGGTCACAAGCCACGCCGCCAAGCGCTATCAGGCGGTGCCCGTCGCATACGTCGATCAGCGCACGCTGCTGGTCGCGATGGCGGACCCGTCAAACGTTCTGGCAGTCGACGACATCGCGATCATGACCGGCTGCGAGGTGCGCGTGGCGGTGGCCTCACCGCAGGACGTTTTGGACCTGATCGGCCGCATGGACGTGCTCGACGCGATGGTTGCCAGCCCGGAAGGCGGCGTGATCGAGGAGGAAACCGCCGAAGCCGGCGAGATCGTCAACCTGCGCGAGAACGCAGATGACGCTCCCGTCGTCAAGCTCGTCAACCAGATCATCGCCCAGGCCGTCGAACAGCGGGCCTCCGACGTCCACCTGGTACCCACCGACAAAGACCTGCGCGTGCGCTTTCGTGTCGACGGCGTGCTGCGCGATATCACGACTGTGCCGCGGCGAATGGCCGCCGGCCTGGTTTCGCGCGTAAAGATCATGGCCGAGCTGGACATTGCCGAGCGTCGCCTGCCGCAGGATGGCCGCGTGGGGCTGGCCGTCGACGGGCGCCACGTGGATCTGCGCGTGGTCACGCTCCCGAGCGCCAAGGGCGAGTCGGTCACGATGCGCATCCTCGACAAGGAATCCGTCGTGATGGACCTTGACAAGCTCGGCATGAACCCCGACGACAGGGAGCGCTTTGAAGCCGGATTTCACCTCTCTCATGGAGCGGTGTTGGTGTGTGGGCCCACCGGCTCGGGCAAGACCACCACGCTGTACGCCGCGCTCACATCGCTCAACAGCTCAGAGCGCAACATCATCACGGTCGAGGACCCGGTCGAGTACCAGATGGAGGGTCTTGTCCAGGTGCAGGTTTCGCCCAAGGTGGGACTCACGTTTGCGGCGGGTCTGAGGACGATGGTGCGCGCCGACCCCGACGTGATCATGGTCGGCGAGATCCGTGACCGCGAGACCGCCCAGATCGCGGTCGAGTCGGCGCTGACCGGTCACCTTGTGCTCTCCACACTTCACACCAACGACGCGCCCTCGGCGCTACACCGCTTGATCGAGATGGAGATCGAGCCCTTTCTCGTCGCCTCCGCGGTGGAGTGCGTGCTCTCGCAGCGACTGGCACGCACGCTCTGCCAGCATTGCAAGCAGCGCGCAATCGTCAGCGCCGATGCGCTGCGGGCTGCAGGCTACAACGCTCAGGTTGATCTTGAGGCCTATGAGGCCGTGGGCTGTCCCCGTTGCGGTGGCAGCGGCTATCGCGGCAGGATCGCGGTCTACGAG
>CAJCHW010000034.1 GCA_903970125.1 Chlamydiota bacterium | reverse complement strand
GAAGTACTCCGCCATGGTCAGGCCCGACAGCGCCACGCGCATGCGGGCGCCGGGCGGTTCGTTCATCTGGCCGAAGCACAGCATCGTCTTGTCGAGGACGCCGGAGTCCTTCATCTCCCGCCACAGGTCGTTGCCCTCGCGTGAGCGCTCGCCCACGCCGCAGAAAGCCGATAGGCCACCGTGGGCCTTGGCGAGGTTGTTGATCAGCTCCTGAATGATCACGGTCTTGCCCACGCCGGCGCCACCGAACAGCCCGACCTTGCCGCCCTTTGCATACGGCGCAAGCAGATCGATCACCTTGATGCCCGTCTCGAACATCTCCTGAGTCGGGGTCAGCTCGTCAGCCGGTGGAGCGGACTGGTGGATCGAGCGCCGCTCCACCGTTGCCGGGAGGTCCTCGCCGAGGTCGATCTGTTCGCCGAGCACGTTGAAGATGCGCCCGAGCGTGGCCTCGCCCACGGGCACGCTGATGGGCGCACCAGTGTCGATCACCTCGATGCCCCGGGCCAGACCGTCGGTGGTGTCCATGGCGACCGCGCGCACACGGTCATCACCAAGATGCTGCTGGACCTCGCACACGAGCACGGGGCCGCCGGCCTCGGCGCTGATGCCCGCGGGCTCCTCGTCGGCCGCAGAGGCCGGCCGCTTGACCACTATCGCGTGGTTGATCTCGGGCAGGCGGTCGTGAAAGACGACATCGATCACGACCCCCCGGATCTCCTCGATGTAGCCGATGTTCTGTACGGGCTTGCCGCCGTTGCTGGCGTGCTTGGGAGCGCTCGCCTCGGTTGTCGAACTTGCTGTCACGGCCCCGGCAGCTTAGCCGACTCCCTCTGCGCCAGCCACCACCTCAAGGATCTCTTGGGTGATCTCAGCCTGGCGGGCGCGGTTCATTTGCAGCGTCAAATCGGTGATCAACTCGCCGGCGTTCTGGGAGGCGTTGCGCATGGCGGTCATACGCGCTCCATGCTCAGACGCGGTGGACTCAAGCAGCGCGCGGTAGATCGATATCTCGACATAATCGGGCACCAGCCGCCCCAACAGTTCGTCCGGTTCGGGCTCATATTCGACCAGCGGCTTTGGCGCTGCCGGCACATCCGCGGACGTCGCCGCACCGAGCAGCGAGGACGCCGTCAGGGGCAGCAGCACTTCGCGACGCACCTCCTGTACCAGCGGCGAGACATAGCCGTTGTAGATGACCTCCACGCGATCGACCTTCGCATCGATGTAGGCGGTGATCAGATCGTCGGCGATCCGGCGCGCATCGGCGTAGGCGGGGCGGTCGGAGAATCCGACGTAGGCGGCCTTTGGCTCGCGACCACGGAAGTTCAACGAGGAGACGCCGCGACGGCCGGAGGCATACCAGTCGATCCCCATGCCGTCGGCTTCATGCTCGGCTCCGGCACGCATGCCCGCGCGCAGGATCTGCGAATTGAACGCGCCTGCAAGGCCGCGATCGCCGGTGATCAACAGCAGCCCCGCCTGACTCTGGGAATCGTGCTTACGCAGCAGTGGCACCGACTCGACGCCGCTGTCGCCAGCATCAACGGCCTGACGGGTCATGCGCGCAATCGCGTTGGCGTAAGGCCGCAGTGCTGCAATGCGCTGCTCGGCGCGGCGCAGGCGCGCCGCCGCCACCATCTCCATCGCGCGCGTGATCTTCTGGATGTTGCCAACCGAGGCGATACGGGTGCGGACGTCGCGCTGTGATTGGGGCATCAGCTATGGCACATTCGGCCGCGGGCTTCCCGGCGCTCAGGCCACTACCGGCTCTGGGGCCGGCTCAGACGCAACATCGTCCAGCAAGGGACGCGCCGGCGTCGCCAGTGGCGGCGGCTCCTCGTCGTCGATCGGTTGGCCCTCCTCATCGAGGTCATGGCCGAAGTCGGTGGCGAACGCGCTGACGGCGGCGTGGACGGACTCGCGGGCCTCGTCTGACCAGTCCCCGGCGGCGATGCGCTCACGCACGTCCTTGTGCTGGGCGTGCATGCGCTCGATCAGCCCAGTGAGGAACTCGCCCACGCGCTCAAGCAGCAGGCGGTCGAGGAAGCCTTCGGTGGCCGCGAAGATCTGTACCACCTGGTCGGAGACCGCCAGTGGCTGGCGCTCGCCCTGGTTGAGCGTGGCGACCAGGCGTTCGCCACGCGCGAGTGTGCGCTGGGTGTCGGCGTCGAGATCTGAGCCAAACTGTGCAAACGCCTCGAGATCGCGGTACTGGGAGAGCTCGAGCTTGATCCGCCCGGCGACCTTCTTCATCGGCGCAAGCTGCGCGTTGCCACCCACGCGCGAGACCGAGATGCCCACGTTGATTGCAGGACGCACGCCGGAGTTGAACAGCTTGGGTTCCAGGAAGATCTGACCGTCGGTGATTGAGATGACATTGGTGGGGATGTATGCCGACACGTCCCCGGCCTGGGTCTCGATCACAGGCAGCGCGGTCAGCGAACCGCCGCCGAGGTCGTCGTTGAGCTTGACCGCGCGCTCCAAAAGCCGCGAGTGCAGATAGAAGACGTCGCCCGGGTAGGCCTCGCGCCCCGGCGGACGGCGCAATAGCAGCGACATCTGACGGTAGGCGTAGGCGTGCTTGGTGAGATCGTCGTACACGCACAGAGCGTGCCCACCGGAGTACAGGAAGTGCTCCGCCATCGCGCAGCCGGCATACGGGGCGATGAACTTGATCGGGGCGGCCTCGTCGGCGGGAGCGGCAACGATGATCGTGCGCTCCAGGGCGCCTTCGTCCTCAAGCGTCTTGGCAAGCGCCACCACCGTGGCCATGCGCTGGCCGATGGCGACGTACACGCAGTACAGCTCGCTGCCGCGGTTGTTGATGATCGCGTCGATGGCAATCGTGGTCTTGCCGGTCTGACGATCGCCGATGATGAGCTCGCGCTGGCCGCGACCGATTGGGATCATCGCGTCGATCGCCTTCCAGCCGGTCTGCATCGGTTCGGTCACGGGCTGGCGCTGGACGACACCGGGAGCCTTGAACTCGGCGGGCCGGGTCTCTGTGGTGGCGATCTCTCCCTTGCCATCCAACGGGCGACCGAGCGGATCGACGATCCGTCCCAGCAGCGCCTCGCCCACGGGGATCTCCAGTAGCTGGCCGGTGCGCTTGACCGTGTCACCCTCGCTCACGTGTGCCCACGGGCCAAAGAGCACGGCGCCGACGTTGTCGGACTCGAGGTTGAGCGCCAGGCCGACAACTCCGTGGGGCAGCTCGAGCATTTCGAAGGACATGCAGTTCTCCAGGCCGTAGATGCGCGCGATGCCGTCAGCGACCGACAGCACGGTGCCGACCTCGGTCAGCTCGGCGGGACCTGACTCGAGCCCTTCGATGCGGCTCTTGAGGATGCTGGTTATCTCGTCGGGATTGATCTGCATGGCTCCATTATGCCCTTGCTAGTTGTTGGCGCATCCGTTCAAGACGGG
>CAJCHW010000033.1 GCA_903970125.1 Chlamydiota bacterium | reverse complement strand
GCCGGGTCAAGCACCTCCAGCAGTGCCGCCGAAGGATCTCCGCGCCAGTCCGCGCCGACCTTGTCGACCTCGTCGAGCACGATCACGGGGTTCATCGTGCCGGCGTCGCGCAACGCGCGCACCAGACGCCCTGGAAGCGCGCCGATGTACGTGCGCCTGTGTCCACGGATCTCGGCCTCGTCGCGCACGCCACCCAGGGATATGCGCACGTACTCGCGCCCCAGGGCCGTCGCGATCGATTGTCCGATTGAGGTCTTGCCCGTGCCCGGCGGCCCCACCAAGGTGAGGATCGCTCCGGACTTGGGGTCGGCCTCGATGCCGCGGTCGGTACGCAGCTTGCGCACCGCCAGGTACTCGGTCACGCGGTCCTTGACGTCCTCAAGCCCGGCGTGCTCGGCATCCAGCACTGCCCGTGCAGCGACGGGGTCGAGCTTGTCCTCTGAGCGCTTGCCCCAAGGGATTGCAATCAGCCAATCCAGGTAGGTGCGGATCATGCTGGACTCGCCCGTCTGGTCGCCCATACGCTCAAGGCGTCCGAGCTCCTTGACCGCCTGCTCGTGTACGGCCTCGGGCATTTCGGCGGCCTCGATTTTCTCGCGGTACTCCTCGGCGACCGAGCCCTCATCCTCGCCGAGCTCCTTGCGGATCGAGTCCATCTGCTTGCGCAGGAAGTACTCGCGCTGCTGGCGATCGGCACCCTCCTGGACGTCGTCGCGGATGCGCCGGCGCAGCTGCAGTTCACCGAGGTTTTCGCGCTGCAGCTTCACAGCCAAGTCCAAACGGTCGGTGACGTCGATCACGCGCAGCAGTTCAACCTTCTGCTCGTAGGTGAGGTTGGGGGAGAAGCCGGCGGAGTCAGCCAGCGGCCCGGGCTCGGCGATCGCACGCAGGAAGCCCGCGATGCGGCCGTCGTCGCCGCGAAGCTCAAGGATCTCCTCGACGACGGCGCGGTATTCACGTTCAAGCTCGCGCTGGCGCTTGGAGCGCACCGGTGGCTTCTTGCCTGCCGGCGTGGTCTCGTCGGGGCGCTCATCGACTTCCACGCGCAACTCGCCTTCGGCGCCAGTCTGCGCTGCGCCGATCAGGGCGCGGTGCTGGCCGGAGAGCAGAACTGCCCGTGCTCCTCCGGGAAGGCGCACGTGGTCTGAGACCTCCGCGATCGTGCCAACGTCGATGAACTCGTTTTCGTGGCGCGGAACGAGCACCACGCGCTCGTCTGAGCCGACGTCCTCGGTCAGGGTGATCCCCATGCCCGGGAACACGACCGTGTCGTCGAGCGGGATCAGGCGTAGAACCGGCTTGTCCTGGTTGTGGCGCTCAAGCTCCTGCGGAGAAGCTGTGTCCGTACCAGTTGATTTTGGCGATGAAGGCATATCTGCACACTCCATAGAAGGTTACGAAACTATAGTTACTATAGCCGCTGTGGGCTAGCCTTCAAGTGGGGCACAGGCCACTTTGGATCCCCGGAAGCCGTTCGGCGACCTGTCGACCGGCAGGGCCCGTGCGTTCCGGGAGCTCCGCAGGTGAGCAGGGGGGCGTCGAGCAGCGACCCGGACCCACCGGCGTCAGGCGATGAGCCCTTGGTGCAGCGGCCGGCTAGAGGTCTTCAAGTTCCCTTGCCGCGGCGACAAGGCTCTGGTGCAACACGGAGGGCGGCGTGCCAGTTGACGGCAGGCCGCCGAGGGTTGCGCCGTAACCACCGTTCAACCAACGCTCGGCGCCGGCTGCGCGCGCAGCGCGGTATTCGGTGCATTCGTAACGCTCGGTGGTTTCTATTCGCCCGTCGTGCTCGGTGCGTTCGTAGTGGCCCGAGCATTCATACGGTGGGTATCCGGGTTCCGACCATTCCGACCATTCACTTCGTTCCGAGGGTTCACTTCGTTCCGAGGGTTCCGACCATTCCGCCCATTCGCTTCGTTCCGACCGTTCACCTTCGGAATGTTCACTCGGTTCGCTTTGTTCGGTGCGTTCGGTGCCCGCAGGGCCAGTCGGTCCGGTTGGTCCGGTTGGTCCGATCCTGCCTTCGGGACCGGCTGCTCCCGCCGGACCGCCGGGCCCTTGGGTTCCTTCAGGCCCTTGCCTGCCTTCGAGTCCCTGCGGGCCCGGTGGACCGGTCGGACCCCGCGCGGCCTCAAGGTGGGCGAGCACGCTCGGCTTGATCTGACTTGTCGACGTGATCACGTAACGCGACGCGGCCAGGCTCGTTCCGCCGAGCGCGAAGAACAGCGCAGCCCAGGCAACGGCATTGCCACGCATCGACGTGAGGATGCGGTTGATCACGTGGGTCAAAGTTAACACCGCCGCGGTCGGATTGCTTGACGCCGGGATGCGGGCGGAAAACCGCGGGGGGGGGTCATACGCACGGATCGATCGACACCCCAGTGTGTACAACGGTCGACGTTCCATCAATGCGAGTGCATTTGACCCGGCCCAGGAGGTCGCACGCGTTGCCACCGAGAAGCGCGCGGTATTACTCCGCGCCTACCGCGGCCGCCTGCGGACGGAGGATCTGGAGGACTGCTTCAGCCAGGCCACCTTGGAGTTGCTGCTGCGCGCCCGGCGCGGCGGCGGCTTTGACAGCGAAACACACATCGCCAACGCGCTCGAGCAGAAGTTCTGCTCCCGTATCGGCGACCGCCACCGCGCGCTCGGCGGACGCAGCGCAATGGAGGCTGCGCTCGCCGGGGCCCTGCCTCTCGGGGACCCCGAAGGCGGGGGAGTCGAGGTTGCCGATCCGTGTACCAGCACGGAGCGTGCCGTCGAGGACCTGTTGCACCTGCGCCACGTGCTGGCTGTCGCAGGCGCGCTCACCTACGACCAGCGTCTCGTGCTGGCCAGTCAGGTGCAACTCGATCTCAGCCCGCGCGAGTTCTGCGAACACTTTGGATGGTCACCGGATAAGTACCGCAAGGTCGCCCAGCGGGGACGGGCGCGCCTGCGGGCGCTGATCGCCGGCGCCGACCAGGTCGCAGGTGGCGTGGGTGTGGGCGAGCGCGCGGGCGTGTCGCTGCAGCAGGCGTCCCGACGCGCAAACCACGTCGGAGATGGCCAACAGGACCCGCCGATGAACCCCACACCTCTCATTCATCGGTGCGTCCCCGGGGGCGCCGTCGACCGGCCCAAGACAGGCTCGCGCGCAGCTGCGCCGCGCGCTTGGCAGCGGCGATCGCAGCCGACGTCGCACGGTGATGCAGGCACGCCGGCAGGCGACTGGGGGCGGGGTGCATCCACGCGCACGCCCTCAGTCGCCCCCGCGGTCGCAGCACAGGCAAGTGATGCTGGGTAGTCGCCGACCGCGTGAGGTTTACCGCGTCTACGATGAGGACGAGCTGCTCGAGGACGCCACGGCCGAGGCACGTTCGGGTACGCAGGAACACGCCGACGCCGCCCACCGCTCCGACGACGAGCCGGTTGTGGCTCCGAATCCGAAGCCGATCTCTCGGTCGGGTGGCGGTGAGTGGGTGGGTGATTGGCCCCGCCATGACTATGGCGGCGAGTCGTGGCGTCGCCGCGCACGCGGACGGCGCCTGGCGACAACGCTGCTCGGGGCAGCAGCCGGCCTTGCAGTCGGCCTGGGTGCGGTGACGCTGATCGAGCGCGCGCTGAGCGGGCGGCGCGCCGCCGCCGCTCCCGCCGTGGCCGGCACCGGCACGGGCACCATTGCGACGCGGAGTCCGCAAGCTGTGCGTCCGCGCCGGAGCTACTGGCACCCGGCACGCAGCCGCGCCGCGCTGGTTGCCAGGACACGAGGCGGGAGTGTGCAACGGCGCGGATCTGCGGCACCACTCGGCACGGCGCCGGACATCTACGCGGTCGCGTACGACCAACTGGCACTCGGGCCGGCGCCAACTGCCGCGGCGGCGCCACAGAGCGAACAGACCGGCTTCGGCCCCGATGAAGCGGACGCCGAGTTTGGCTTTGAACGTTGATCCCGTGGTGTCCCGTTTGAGGCTCCGTGCTGGGGTCAGCGTGAGCACGCGCCCGCTGTGGCGGATTCGCCTGGCGCGTGAGCTGCCGCGGTACACCCTCTATGGGGTAGCGATCTGGGGACTGCTCGCGAGCGCGCGCTACGCGATCGCACCGCCGCGGCCCGTGAGTCACCCCGTGCCCCGCGTCCAAGCGCCGGACAGGGCCGCGGAAGGGTTTGCAGCGCTATTCGCCCGACGTTATCTAAGTTGGAACGCGGGGCGGGCGGAAGCCTACGAGGGAACGCTGGCACCGTTCGCCGGCGAAAGCTTGGGCGAAGCCGCCGGTGTGCAGCTTCCAGCCCGCGGTTCGCAGGAAGTCCAGTGGGTCGAAGTGGTACAGGAACGCCTCGGCGCAGCGGGCCAGCGCGTGTACACGCTCGCCTGCCAGACCGATGCGGCCGGACTTCTCTATCTGAGTGTCGGCGTATTGCGCAAGGCCTCAGGCGCCCTCGCGCTGGCCGGCTATCCCGCGTTTGTCGGCGCGCCGGTCACGACCAACGCCGAGGATGTCGCTGAACGCTTCGCTGACGTCCAGGACCGGGCGCTGGTGGCTGTGGTCGAACGGGCCCTTCGCAATTATCTGGCCGGCTCGGTGTCCGAGCTCGCCGCGGACCTGACCGAATCGGCTCAGGTCTCGCTCCCCGGGTTGCCCCTGGCACTTGATTCGGTGCAGCAGCTGAAGTGGCTTGCCGGCGGCGGCTCGGTCTTTGCCGTCGTGCAGGCCGCGGACCGGCGCGGCGCTCGCTACACGCTCACCTACGAGCTCGACGTCGTTGAGGTCGGGGGCCGCTGGGAGATATCCGCGATCCAGACCAACCCATACACATGACCAAAGGAGAGGCCGTGTCGCAATTGCAGTCAACGCACAAACGAGATCGCGCGCTGGCGTGCACCCTGGCCGTGTTGGTCGCGTGCGCCATCCCGACTGCGCTGCTCGCAGGCCCGGGGCCAACAGCGGCGCTCGCTGCTGCCGGCAGCGTCGAATCCTCGGCGCAAGGCTCAGCGGCAGCCGCGTCGGCATCGAGCAGCGAAAGCAACGAGCTCGAGTCCGCCGCCCACAAGGCTGGCGAAACCGGCCGCCGGGTTGCCATGAGCCTGATCGCACTCGGCTTCGCCTTTGCGGCGATCGTGCTTGCGTTTCGCCGTGACTTCAAGGAGGCCGTGGGCGTCTTTGCGGTTGGTGTCATTGCGGTACTGCTGGCTCAGGAAACCGGCGTCAAGCTGGTCGAGAACCTCGTGACCGCTCTGTTTGGGTCCTGAGACGTGCGTGGCGACGGTTCCATCGAGATTCGCTCGTTTCGGTCGGTGTTCGACCTTGAGCGACGGATCTACCGGCTGGACAGCCTGCGCCTGAACCCGTCCGGGGTGCCGATCCGGGGCGTCGCGTATCTCGTCGGGCTGGCCACGTGCATGCTGCTGCTGGGCGCCGTCCCCATCGTCGGCGCGTTGCTTGGCCTGTTGCCTTGGTATGTGCACTACGCAGCACTGCCCTTCTCCGGAGCGGCGTTACTGACAAGCGTGCGCGTGGAGGGGCGGCCGTTTCATCTCGCCGGTCTCGCACTTGCTCGCTTCGTGCTCTCGCCACGACACCTGAACGGGTTGCAGCCGTGCTCGTCGGTCCGTGACTACAGGCGCTGGTACCCACCCGAGTTACTGATCCTGCCCGACGGTTCGGATTCGCATCTTCGGCGGGTCCGCTTCGTCGGTCCTGGTGCCGCGCTGGTCGCGGTCGCCCACGAGTGCACAGTGTTCCGTGCGGGGGGCGGCAGGCGCGCGCCGCGGCTTGTGCTGCGCGCACTCGGCGGACAGTGCGCGCTTACGCACGGGCGGGTGCTGGAGCTCGCCAAGGGCGTGCGGCTGGATATCTACCGCGGGGGTTGAGAGCTGCGCGCGCCAATCGGCTTCATCTACGGCAATTGCATCTTTGCTGGACGCAGCGGCGACGCGTGGGCGGCGTTCGTGGTGGCCACGCACACCTACGACGCGCTCCCGGCGGCCAAGAAGCGAGCCCGCTTGACGGCGCTCATGGGTGCCCTGGAGAGCGTCGAGGCCGACGTGCAAATCGTGCGCGTCACGCGCGGCTGGAACGTCGACGGCTACCAGGACCGCCTCAGGCGGGAACTCGGCAGCGCGCATCCTGGGCTCGCCGACCGCTACATCGGCGCGCAAAGCGAGTACCTCCAGGAGCAGTCGCCGCAAGAAGCCGGGTTGTTTGTGATTGTTCGCTTGCGCGACCCAGATCGCGATATCGCCACCTACGTCTCGCGCGCGTTTGAGCACCATCCGCGTCACTGGTGGGCTGCGCTCGGACGTTCACTGCGTGCGCTCGATAGGCGCCTGCTCAGCGCCGGTGAGCTCGAGCAGGTGCGTGCGCGAGCTGATCGCGTGCACGGCCGGCTCGCTGCGTTCGTGCAAGCGCGTCCGGCTCGGTCGATCGAGTTGCAGTGGCTCGTGCGGCGCGGCTTTTGCCGTGGCCTCGGCGAGCCGATCCTCGATGGACTGCATGAGCCGCGCGCGCTGGTCTTTGAAGCAGACGGAGAAGCGGTACTGGCACCACTTGAGGGTGACGTGGTGCGCTGGATGGACGGCTTCGTCGAGCACCGCGGACGCTCGCTTCGCATCGAGTCAGAGCTGGGGGTCAGCTGGCAGGCCCAGCTCGTACTCGGTGCGCTGCCAGAGCGCGTGAGCTTTCCCAGTCCGCGCGTGGAGCTGATGTTCGCGGCTCCGGAAAGCCTCCCTTTCGCCGTCGATTTGGTGCTGTGCGCACGCTTTCTGCCGAACGAGCTCGCGGTGCGCTTGGCGCGGCGCAAGATTCAGGACGCCGATCAGATCCTGCAGGCCGAGTCCGACGGGGATCAGGGGCCGACCGACCAGGGCTATGAGCGCACCCATCAGGCGCGAGATCTGCTCGCCTACCTGCAGTGCGCCAGCCGGCCGCCGCTGCTGCGCTCGACGATCGCAATCGCGATTGGCGCTGCTAGTGAGCGCGAACTTGAGGTGAGGGTTGAGCTGTGTCGGCGCGCCTACGGTGAGATCCGCCTGCACCGCCCGCTCGGTGATCAGCTTGGCCTGTTCTGCCAGCACCTCCCGGGTCAGGCGAGTCGTGTCGTCGGTTACGACGACACGCTGACCTGCGAGCAGGTGGCGGCAATGATGCCCACGGCAACGCACGCGGCGGGCTCGCGCACAGGGTTCTATCTTGGGCGGACGCTTTCGGGCTCGCGACGGCCCGTGTGCTTCAACCTGCGCGAGGGCTCCGAACAGGATCGCAACACCGCGATTCTCAGCGTTGGTGCGCTCGGGACGGGCAAGACCACGCTCGATCAGAAGCTTAAGTACGAGGCTTTTCTGCTGGGCGCGCGCATAGTCGATTGCGACCCCAAAGGCGATCACCGTTTTCACGAGCTCGAGGAGGTTGCTCCACATGTGGAGTCGATCGCGCTGCGGCCCGACCCCGCGCTGCGCGGCATGCTCGATCCGCTGCGGGTCGCGCCGCCGCATCTACGCCAAGACGTGACCGTTTCGTTTCTGCGCGACCTGTTGCCGGGACGCGCCGAGCCCGGCTGGGAGGCTGCCGTGCTGGAGGCTGTAGACGCTGTGGTTCGAAGAGCGCCACAACCGACATGCCTGGAGGTCGTGGGTGCCCTTGGTGACGGTGATGCGACTGCCGTTGCAGTGGCCCAAACGCTGGCGGTTTATGCGCGCAGTGGGCTCACTCAGCTTGCATTTGCCGACCCGCGCCGGCCGCCTCCGCCGGCCGGTCAG
>CAJCHW010000032.1 GCA_903970125.1 Chlamydiota bacterium | reverse complement strand
CTTGCCCGGGAAATAGGTGATCGTGTAGTTGGAGTCGGCCGCTTCGGCACAGTTCGTCGGGTACACGCCCGCCGCGCTTGTCGCCGTGGCTGTGGTCGTGCACACGGGCGCGTGGGTCAGCGATGCAGCGGTGTCGTGGTTGACGAAGCCCGCGTAGCTCGCCGTGATCGCAGGCACCGTCGTGCCTCGGGGAATCGAGGCACTCGACGCCGTGATCTGGAGCGCCACCGGGGTGACCGTGAAGCCGCCGTCGCCGTAGGTGATGGCGTAGTTGGGATCAGTGAGACCGCCGCAGCCGGAGATGGTGCCGGCGTAGGACCCGACGGCATCCGGCGCGCTGCTGGTGCAGCCCGTCAGCGCTCCAGCGATCGCGGCAGACGTGTCGCCGTTGGTCAGGCCCGTGTAGTGGGCGAGCGCGAACGTCTTGGCCGCGGCCCCGTATGCCTGGCTTCCCGTGACCACTGCGGTCAACGGCGCCTGCTTGACCGTGAAGCCGCCATCGCTGTAGGTGATGGCGTAGTTGGGGTCGCCGAGGCCCGTGCAGCCGGAGATGGTGCCCGCGTTTGAGCCCGCCGGTGCCGAGGTCGCGACAGTGGTGGTGCAGCCGCTCAGCGAGCCACCGATCGCGGCCGGGGCGTCACCGTTGGTCAGGCCGGTGTAATGGGCGACGACGAAGGCCTTGCCGGTGCCCCCGTAGGTCTGGCTGCCCGTGACCACCGCGGTCAGTGGCGCGGGCGTCACGTGGAAGCCACCGTCGCTGTAGCTGATGGCGTAGTTTGAGTCGCTCAGGCCGGAGCAGCCGGAGATGGTGCCGGGGTAGGAGCCGACGGCATCCGGAGCGCTGCTGGTGCAGCCCGTCAGCGAGCCTCCCACCGAGGCGTACGTGTCGCCGTTGGTCAGACCGGTGTATTCGGCGACCGCGAAGGACTTGCCCGTACCGCCGTATGTCTCGCTGCCGGTCACGACCGCCGTCAGCGGCGCCTGCTTGACCGTGAAGCCGCCGTCGCTGTACGTGATGGCGTAATTGGAGTCGCTGAGGCCCGTGCAGCCGGAGATGGTGCCCGCGTTTGAGCCCGCCGGTGCAGACGCCGCGACCGTGGTGGTGCAGCCGGTCAGCGATCCAGCGATCGCCGCGGACGTGTCGCCGTTGGTCAGACCGGTGTATTCGGCCACCGTGAAGGCCTTGCCCGTACCGCCGTACGTCTGGCTGCCGGTCACGGCCGCCGTCAGCGGCGCGGGCGTCACGTAGAAGGAGCCGTAGCTGTAGCTGATGGAATAGTTGGAGTCGTTCAGGCCGGAGCAGCCGGAGATGCTGCCGGGGTAGGAGCCGACGGCATCCGGAGCGCTGCTCGTGCAGCCCGTCAGCGAGCCTCCCACCGAGGCGTACGTGTCGCCGTTGGTCAGGCCTGAGTAGTAGGCCACCGTGAAGGTCCTCGTGCCACCGTACGTCTGGCCGCCGGCCACGACCGCCGTCAGCGGCGCCTGCTTGACCGTGAAGCCGCCGTCGCTGTAGGTGATGGCGTAGTTTGAGTCGCTGAGGCCGCCGCAGCCGGTGATGGTGCCGGCGCTTGACCCCGCCGGAGCCGACGCCGCGACCGTGGTGGTGCAGCCGGTCAGCGCACCGCCGATCGCCGACGCGTTGTCGCCGTTGGTCAGCCCGGTGTATTCGGCGACGACAAAGGACTGGCCGGCGCCGCCGTATGTCTGGGTGCCGGTGACGACCGCCGTCAGTGGCGCCGGGCTGACACTGAAGCCGCCGTCGCTGTAGCTGATGGCGTAGTTGGAGTCGCTCAGACCGCCGCAGCCGGTGATGGTGCCGGCGCTTGAGCCCACCGACGCGGACGGCGCGACGGTGGTGGCGCAGCCGGTCAGCGAGCCTTCGATCGCCGATGAGGTGTCGCCGTTGGTCAGCCCCGTGTATTCGGTGACAGCGAAGGACTTGCCCGTACCGCCGTATGTCTGGCTGCCGGTCACGACCGCCGTCAACGGCGCCTGCTTGACCGTGAAGCCGCCGTCGCTGTATGTGATCGCGTAGTTGGAGTCGCTGAGGCCCGTGCAGCCGGAGATGGTGCCGGCGCTTGAGCCCACCGACGCGGACGACGCGACCGTGGTGGCGCAGCCCGTCAGCGATCCAGCGATCGCCGCGGACGTGTCGCCGTTGGTCAGACCGGTGTATTCGGCGACCGCGAAGGACTTGCCCGTACCGCCGTATGTCTGGCTGCCCGTCACGACCGCCGTCAGTGGCGCGGGTGCGATTTCGACGGTCTCGGGTTCCTCCGAGCTCGCCCCGGTGGCGGCGTCGCTCGCCTGCACGTCAAACGTGTACGTGCCGGCATGGGTCGGGGTCCCGATCAGCAGACCAGTCGGGGAAAGCGTCAGACCCGGAGGAAGCGCTCCGCCCGCCACAGCCCAGGTGTAGGAGCCGCTGCCGCCAGTGGCGTTGAAGACATGACTGTACGCAGCGCCATAGGTGCCGCCCGGAACCGACGACGTAACGATGTGCGGTCCGACCAGGCAGGAGGTGCCGTCACCGGACTGAAGGTTGGGTGCGTCGGTCGGCAGAGCCGTGGACACCGGCGTGGCAGATGCCACGCCGCCGACCCGGAACACATTGTCAACAGACAGGCCGGCTTCGATGAACCCAAGGTCGCCGTTTTCGTAGGTCCACGCGTAGTTGAAGTCGCCGGTACCCGTTCCCCCGGCGCCGATCACGGGCTTGCTGGTGACCTTTCCAGTCGTGAGGTTGACGTCGTACAGCTCGTTGCCCTGGCGACCCCACATGGCGCCGTAGTCGTAGGTCCAGTCGGTGAGGCTGTCCACGTGTGCCGCCGCCGGTTCGGTCAACGCCAGCGTGCGGATGACAGTAAGCGTCGTGACATCGATCTCGTAGGCCACGTCCGGGCCTGGCAGCCACATGTTGCCGCTGGGGTCAAAGCTGGCGGCCACAGGCAGAGCTGTGAGGCCGGCGACGGGGCCGAGCGCCGTCACAACGCCCGCGCTGTTGATCTGATAGAGCACATTGGCGCTCTGTGAGAAGGCGTAGAGGTAGCCGTTGACCGGGTCATACCCCAGCGCGTTGAGGAGGTCGGTGGCAACGCCGATCTTGGTCCATGCCGGAGCCGAGGTCTGGGGCGAATCGAAGATTTCCGTCCCGTCGACGATGAAGTCGGTGGACGTGGTACATGCGAATGGCCCCGCCGCCGCTGCGGTCGTCGCCTGTACCGCCGTTGCGCACATCACTGCGCAGGCCAGCCCGGTCACAATCCTTGCACGCATCCGTACACGCATCTCCGCCTCCGTTGTCGTATCCCGGCGCAGGTGCACTAGGCCCCGCGCTCTAAACCGCCATCTCGCGCGTGCACGCTATACGACGCGCGCGTGACGTGCATTCACGTCGTGGCGCTGAGGCCGCAGATCAGGCTCGCGCTGCACGATCATCAGGTGATACGTTGACCGCCATGCGACGCTCACCCCTCGTCCCCCACCACTGACCGCCAGAGGAGAGTAATGCCCGATTACGCACCCGGAACCCCATCGTGGGTCGATCTGTCCTCGCCGAACACCGATGACGCCGCGGACTTTTACGGCGCCCTGATGAACTGGGGCGTCACCGAGCCCGGGCCGCCCGAGACAGGCGGATACCGCATGTTCCACCAGGACTCAATGAACGTCGCCGGCCTTGCGGGCCAAATGCAGCAGGGCCAGCCGACGGCGTGGGCGACCTACATCAGCGTCGCCGACGCCGATGAGACCGCTCAGAAGGTCAAGGACGCCGGGGGAAGCGTGATCTTGGAGCCAATGGACGTCACGGACATCGGCAGGATGGCGATCTTCGCCGACCCAACGGGAGCGGTGTTCGGCATCTGGCAACCCAAGACCTTTACCGGCGCCGACCTGGTCAACGAGCCCAACTCGCTGTGCTGGAACGAGGTTCTCACCCGCGACGCCGACGCTTGCAAGGCTTTCTACCCAGCCGTCTTCGGATGGGCCCCGGTCCGGCCGTCCTTCGCTGGCGCGCCCGAGAATTACACCGTCTGGGAGGTCGCCGGCAAGCAGGTGGGCGGCATGATGCAGATGACCGACGAGTGGTTCCCGCCCGAGGTCCCGCCGCACTGGAGCGTGTGCTTCGCGATCGCCGACTGCGACGCCACCGTGGCCAAGGCCCGCGAGCTTGGGGGCACGATCACGACGCAACCCATGGACATGCCAATCGGCCGGTTCGCGGGGCTGATCGATCCGCAGGGCGCAGCGTTCGCGGTTATGCAGTTGACCGCAGCGAGCTGATCCGCCGGCTGCTTCCCCACAACCGCTGACAGCGCCGCGCGCGGCGCCGGCAAGCCTGCCGTTCTCGGTGGGCCACGCATATGCTGCGTAGGTTATGGAGCGCGCATAGGCCATGAGACGTCCCGGACTGCTCGTCGCACTGATGCTCGCAGTCGGGCTCGCCGCCGCCGGCGTGGCTGTGAGCGCGCGCGAATCAAACACGCAGTTCGTCGCCGCCCAGCAGGGACTTGTCCCCGTGGGCGCGCGCCAGCTCGAGCAGCTGGTTTCAACTACCGACGACCCGCGGCCGCTTCACCATGGCCGGGCGCTTGGCGCGCAGTGCTCCTCGTCCGGCCACGGCGCCCTGGGCAACCCCTGGACCTGCGAGGTGCGCTACCCCGAGCCGCCCGAGGTCCGCTACGCCGTGACCGTGCGCGCAAATCGCGCAATCGTGGGCGTGGCCAAGCTTTTGCACTCGACGACACTCAATGGGGCCGGCGAACAGGTGCCCACGAGCGGAGGCGGCGAGCTCGTGGTCAAGGGCTGCTGCGTGGCCGATGCGCCTTGAGCCGGCGCTCACGCCGGCGCTGCGAGGACTGCGCCGCCCGGCTGAAGCGCTAAAGCGAGCGGCTCAGGCGAGCCGCTCACGGAGCTTGGCGAGGCCGCGGTAGATGCGACCCTCGACGGCGCTCTCGTCCTCGCCCAGCACCTTCGCCACGTCGCGCAACTTCAGATCGGCGCCGTAACGCAGGGAGATCGCGTCGCGCTCGGCCTCGCTGAGCGTCGCCAGCGCGTGGTTGAGCTCGTCGCGCTGCTCGACAGCCTCAAAGGCATCGACATGCTCAGTCCTCGCCCCAGCCGAGACCGTCTGCATCAGACGATCCTCATGACTGTGGCGGCGGGCGTTGTCGCGCAGCAGATTCATCGCAATCGTGTAGATCCAGCGCCGCTCTGAGCCCATGCGGGGGTCAAAGCGATGGCGTGAGCGCAACACCCGCTCAAAGGTTTCCGACAGCAGATCCTCAGCCAGCGCCCGGTTGCCCGTGCGATAGACAAGGAAGGAGAACAAGCCCTGGGCATGCTCCTCGAACATCCGCTCAAAGCTGTCGGTCTTCACGCGCACCGGCATTCTGACGCCTGCGGCGGCCAGTGGGCGGGGTGGCTTGTGGGTGTATTCGGCGGACATGGTGTTTGTGAAGATGACCGCGGCCCCTGACGGGGCCGCGGTACAACGTTTGTGAGGTTTGCTCTTGGACCTAGCAGGTCTTGTAGACGATTTTCTCTGACACCGTCTTGCCGTTGGCGAACACTGCTTTCACGACCACCGGAGTCTTCTTGCTTGAGCAGGGGATCCCAGCGAAGCTGATATCGGCGAAGCGCTTGTTGCCGTGGATGATCTTGAAGAGCTTGCCATCGATCAGGATCTTGAGCTCCTTCAGCTTGCCCTTGCGGTCGCGCGTGAAGTGAAGCTGGAACTTGCGATCGCTGGTGGCGGCCTTTTCTTCCTTGGCGCCCTTGACTTCACCGGAAGCGGTGGCTGTCGAAGCCGTGACTGTCGAAGCCGTGACTGTCGACACTGAGACTGAGACTGAGGTGACCGTGGACGTCGAGTACTGCGCCGAGGCGGCGTTGGTCGCGGATGGGCTTGCGCCGCCGGCCGCCAGCACGCCGCCGGTTCCCGCTGCCGAGAGGCCGAGCGTCAGCCCGATCACCGCAAGGCGGCGTGAGCGAAAGCGTGCGCCGGAACCCTTTGACCGTGCTCCGCGCATCGCGGTGGTCTTGACCCGATCGAGCTCCAGGCCGCTGGCCTCAGGGCGCTCGTCGCGTAGGCGCTGAATGATGGTCTCCATGTCCTGCGGTTGCCTGTCGTTCTTGCGCCACATGTTGGTCTCCTAATCGGGGTTGCGGGAATGCCTGTCAGTGCTAGTACGAACGAGCCTTCGTTTTTCCGACACGTGCCCTCCAAGACCGCGAATCGGCGCCAGGAGGGCTCTTGAAGGAAAGCCGTCAAAACGGCATAATGGGTCGGTGGACCGCACGAAGACCACCGTTTACCTCGAAGCGGACCTGCTCACCGCCATCAAGGCGCTCGCCGCCAGTTCTGGCCGCCGCGAGTATGAGATCGTCGAGGATGCCCTGCGCGCGTACATGCGCAGCAACGCAGCCGCGGTAGCCCGCGAGCAATTGCGCACGATCTTGGACCGCTGGGCCGACGAGGACAGTGGCTCAAGCGAGGACGAGGCGACGCCCGAAGCCACCGACGACGCGCCCGCGCCCTAAGCCAGCGCTGTCTCGACCTTGCTACGGAAAGCCGCCGCGTCGATCGCGGGGTAGCGATATAGCTCCGGCGCGATCTGCTCGAAGTACTCTCGTAAGCGCTCAGTCTTCACGTACCCGCCCGCGATCATGGCGCGAACGTCCACCATGTCCTGCGCAAATCCGCGCTCGATCTTCGACAGCGCCTGCGAGTAGAAGTCGAATTGGCGCACCTGCACCTGGTCCTCGCGCAGCAAAAGCGGACTGCGCTCGCGCCACCCGGAAAGCTCGGGGATGAAGTCCGGCGGAGACGCCAGCTCGACGTTGATGCCAAGGCGCTCCTTCAACGCCGGCAGCGCACGCAAGAGCTCGTCGGACTCTGGCTCAAATCGCACGTCGACGTCGACGGTTGAGGTGCGCCAGCCCTCCATCACCGCCGTGGAACCTCCCGTTAGGTAGACGGTCACTGGGTGACGGGCGACCCGGCCAAGCTCGCCCGCGAGCGTGCGGATGCGCGACTCGTCAACCGGTGGACGCATGCTCCGCCGCCCGCGCAAAGCTGACCATCCGGCGTACGAGCGCGTTGTAGCGGGAATAAGCATCGCCACCGCCATCGCTGAGCAGTTCATACAGACGATGCGAGGCGTCCTCGCGTGCCGCATCCGGCACGGACAGTCCGAGCGCACGCAGCCGCGGGGCCGCCATCTCGACAAGCAACGACGCCTCTGTCTGGCGGCCCGACGCGAGGTCGCCCAGGCCCGCGCGCACGAGCTCGTGGCCAGGCAGGTTCAACCAGACGTCATCCATCGGTCCATGGTACGACCGCGCCGCCGCGGCGACCCGCTGTGACCGCCGCCTACAAACTTGCGATCGCGATCTTGCCGGAGGTGAGCGCCGATTGGCTGAGCGGCACGGCGAGCGATTCCCAGTGCGTGGGCCCGCCCGCGCGCAGCTTCAGCTCCGCGTCCTTGAGCATCGGCTCCAGCGGGTTCAGCGCGATCGCGCGGTGCAGCGCTCCGAAGGGGTCAACCCCGGCGCCCGCGCGGGCGATCGCCAGCCAGTACTCGTCTTCCCAGCTGTTGGGCTCATAGTGGACCGCCTGCGCCATCGCTGAAATTGCGGCCGAGGCAAAGCCCTGGCGCAGGTCGCAGACGCCGATGATCGCGTAGGACTCCGGGCGCTCGGCCAAGAGCGACAGCGAGGAGAGCGCGTCGCGCTTGGCCGCGACGCAGTTGTTTTGCGCAAGCGCCTTGCCCGCGTTTTGCAGGCGCGCGTAGGAGATGCCCACCAGTACGGGCGTCACCGCTATCACCAGCCAGCCGAGCGCGACCACCGAGCGGGGGGCAAAGAGCCCGCGCATCCCCACCCTGCCGTCACGCACGCGCGCGAGCGCGAGGCCGCCGAGGATGAAGACCGGCAGGGTGACCGCGGGCATCTGCCAGTCCCAATCGATTCCCTGGTGCAGCGCCGATGCGAGCACCACGGCAAAGAGCGCCGCATAGAGGGCGCGCCCGGGACCGCGTATGCGCGTGCCCAGCCCAACCAGCAGCCCGCCGATCACGGTCACGATCAGCACCAGGCCCACCAGCCCAAGCTCGGCGAGCGCCTGTAGATACAAGGAGTGGGCATCGGTAACGTACGCGCGTTCGTTGCGGTAGCGGGCATAGAACTGCTGGTAGGTGCCCGCGCCCGTGCCGTGGAGCTTGTCGCTGCGGTAGACCTTTAGCGCGACTTCCCAAAGCGGCGTGCGGCCGTCGTTGGACGGTTCGGTCAGGCGTTCGCGTGTGTTTGACAGGTGCGAGTGCAGTTGCACCTTGAGGAAGTCGTTGTACTCGCGGTGCACAGCGCCTGCCGCGCCAAGCGCCAGCGCGACCACCACCACGATCGCAGCGGCGCCGGCGCCAATGCCCGCGCGCACGCGCAACGAGGGCGGTGCGAGCACCGCGCCAAGGGTGCCAATGCGCCGGTCCAGTAGCAGCAGCGCTGCGCGCAGGACCAGTGCGCCGACGGTACAACCAGCGATCACCGCGGCCACGTGGTGGCCCTGGCTGATCGCACCCGCCGAGGTGGGGTCCTTGCTCGCAAGCAGCGTCGCGTCCCACGCGCTGTGCAGCGCAATCGCGATCGGTGCAGCCACCGCAAGCAGCGTGGCGGGCAGCGTGTGCAGACGCGTCAGCAGGCAGTACGCGACCACTCCGAGCACCGCCGCCGCCAGCGCGCCGCGGGAGAAGGTGAAAAGCAGCGTGGCCCCCACCGCGGGCAGGGCGCCTGCGGCGAGCACGCGCACGCTGCGCGGCTCGTCGGGGTCTGCGCTCAGGTGCACGCCCAGAATGACCGCCACGGCGGCCACCATCCCCACGCCATTCCAGTACGTCAGGGGGTAGTTGAGCCTGTCAACGAAGAAGTCGCTTGCCGTCGGCCACAGGTGCGGCAGCACACGCGAGAGCAGCCCCGCCAGGCACACCGCCACGAGCGCCAGTGCGACGATCCGCGTGAGCACGCGCAGGCGGGTCAGCGTCAGGCGCACCGAGCCCGACAGCGCCAGCGCCAGCGCGTACAACAGCGTGTCGTCAAATTCATCAAGAGCGCGGGCTGTGGCGTGCGACCACAGCGTCGACGCCAGCTGCCAGGCGCCGTAGAGGGTGAGCGCAGCCAGCGGCACCGCGAGCGTCCGACTGAAGCCCTCAAAGGGTCGCTCGGCCAAAAGCGTCCGTACGAGCAGCGCCTGGCAGAGCACGAACGCCACCAACGCCGGCGCCGTCGGGAAATAGCCACCGGCATTGAAGGAGAGATAGATCAGCGAGCCGCCCGCGAGCGCACACAGCGCGACTGCACCGAGCCGCTGCAGCGGCGCACGATCTCTCGATTCGATGGCGGGAGCTTGCACCGGCGCCCCACCGGCGGCGAGCGCTTGCGCTGACACGCGGCCAGACTACTTCACGGTCCGGTGCCCGCCGTGCGCGGCAGTACCGCTACCGCGCCCTCCATGGTAAATTCTCATGGTCAGGGCAAAGCGTCTTGTGATATCCAGCGGGGGCCAGGTGTCCGTCCCGGCGGCCATCCGCAAGCGATGGCGCACTCGAACTGTCCTTGCCGAAGATCACGGCGACCATGTCGTGCTGCGCCCGGTTGCAGATGATCCAGTGGCAGCCGCCGTCGGAGCATTCGCAACGCAGATCGGGGTGCTCGGCTCCGAGGCGGCCAGGCGCTTGGACCGTGAAGAGGAACTGGATGTCCAAGAGCGCGACCTCCACTGACACCGCTGAGTCCTCGGCGCCAACCCTGATCGACGCCTCAGCACTGATAGCCCTGCTTGGAGCCGAGCCTGCCGCTGGCGAGGTACAGGAGATGCTGAAGGACGGTGCAGCGATGACCACCGTCGATCTCGCTGAGGGGATCGACCGGCTCAAGCGGCGCTATGGCCTCCAGGTCGAGCGAACACGACCTGTCATCGAGGGTCTACTGGCAAAGAGCCTGACGCTGCTGCCGCTCGGGCCTGCGCAAGCGTGGCGTGCCGGGGAGATTCGCGCTGCTCACTATCACCGTACCCGCTGCCCGATCTCGCTCGCCGATGCGGTGCTCGTGGCGAGCGCTCCAGCGGGCGGGCGCATCGCAAGCTCCGACGGCACCTTATTGGCGGTTGCCGCAAGCGAGGGCATCGCCACCGTTGCCCTGCCCGACTCCCAAGGGCGCCGACCTTAGCGGCGAGCTCAGCCCGCCTCGGCGGCTACTTCCCCTTCCCCTTCCCCTTCCCCTTCCCCTTCTTCGTCTTCTTCGTCGGCTTGATCGCGAACTTCGCGGTCGCCGGGCCGCCCGGGGAGACCGGTGATCGACTCGGGCGTGACCGAGACAGTCGCCCCCTGGACCGGCACCGCGTCGGTGACCGTGACCGCATGCTGCGGCGCGGTGGCCTGCGCGATCAGCGTCGCGCCGTCGCCCTTGGTCACGAGCACGTGCACGAGGTAGGTGTGTGCGCTTGCAACCGGCTTCCAGCTCACGCTCAGCTTCCCGCCGGAGCCGCGGATGCTGAGCGCCGTCGGCTTCGCGGGCGCGGCGGGCGCGAGCGCGGTGAAGTGGGCGACCGTGACGTCTGTGCGCGGGCGGCCGTCGAGGGTGATGTCGGCCTCGATCGTGCGGCTGCCACCCGGACCGTCGGTCGGGGTGAAGTGCAGGGCCCCGTGGGTCTGAGTGCTCGACCCGATGATCTGGTCCACGCCGTTACCCTTTTCCCAGAAGACCACCTTCTCGTTGGCAAGCGGGGTCATCCGCCAGGTCAACGCGTGCTTGCCATGGCCGGAGCCGGTGACACGGCCCTTGACCGTCGGGGTCGGCATCAGCTTCGCCGCCTTGACCGCGGTCACCGCTGTCGAGCCGGGCTCGGGCGTTATCGTCCACACGCCGCCACCGTGCTGGACCGCGATCCAGGTGCTCTTGTCGGTCGGATCCTGCAGCACCTGGAAGCCATGGACGAAGTACGGCGCCACCGAGTCCACCGGGACCTGCACGTGGACTCCGTGAGGCCCCGAGAGTGTGACCTTAGCGGCGCCTTCGGCGCCGGTGAGCTGGATCAGATCGGAGCCCGTGCCGAGATGCAACCTGCGGCTTGAATCCGCCGCACTCTGGTTGGCCTGTCCCATGCCGAGTTCCAGCGTCTGGAAGCGACCGACCGAGCAGCTGTGACCGATCAGTTCCCACGATTCGTTGGCCCACGTGTAGGCCGCGCCCGGACTCCAGCTGAAGCCCCACGCTTCCAGGTGCAGGCAGCCGACCGCGCCCAGGTCGGAGACGAGCACTTCGGCGCCGGCCGACAATCCAAGATCCTTGACTGTCACGGTCGCTTGACCCTCGATGTCAAAGTGGCCTTCGTCGATCGCCCCTTGGAGCAAGGCCTTGAAGGAGATCGGGGCGGAGGCGACGGGGTTGAACACCGCGCCGAAGCGAAAGCCGCCGGGGTCGTAATAGTCGAAGTACGCGTTTAGCCCGTTCAGCCATAGGACGGACAGCGCGCCGGTCACCTGCAAGAGCTCCGGCTTGTTGCCCGAGGCGGCCTGGTAGGTGAAGCCGCCGCTGACCTTGACGGCGGCTTTGCCGTCGACCTCGGGACCGAACGACACGCCGAGTGTGCCCCCGAACGTCGTCGGGTCGATCCCAACCGCCGCGTAGATCTGCTGCAAGAAGACACCTGTGGCGATCGGGATGTTGAGGTTTTCCACATCGGCGCTGAAGGAGTGAAAGGCCCCATGCCGGATCGAGAGGCTCGCACCGACCGTGAGCTGGTTGGGGGTCGGCAGCTGCAGCTGGGCGCTGCCGAACCAGGTGTCGGAGACCGGGTCGTAGCTGAACACGAGGTTCTTGACGTTAATCCCGCCCAGCAGCGGAAAACCGGGGTCCTTGATCGTCTCGTTGCCGTCCTCGAGCCCGACGCCGGGGGAGGTCTTTACCGTGATCGCACCCGTGACCCCAAGGCCTTTGAGCAGCCAGTCGGGGAGCGGCAGGTATGCATTGCCGACGAGTTCGGCGCCGAAAGCGCTCGTGAAGCTCAGCTGCAGATCGCCGTCGATCGAGAGGCCGTCGATCTTCCCCGTCGCGCCTTCGGAGACCGGCGGCAGCGCCAGCGTGGTGATCGCCACGCTGGACCCTCTCAAGCTGGGCCTCGGCACCTTCCAGTCGAGCGTGCCCTCGTAGATGTGATCGGGGGCGGTGCCGTCGGCGTGCCTGGCGGTGATGACAATCGTGCCGCTGCCGCTCACCTGGCCGCTCGTCGTATTGATCTTCAAGTCGCCCGTTTCACCCGGCGTCAGGGTCAATCCGTTCACTTCCACGGGCGTTCCCGGGGTGCTCGTATAGACGCCGGCGGCGTCTGAGAGGCAGCCTGTCGCCTGCAGGTCGTAGACCTTCGCCACGACATTGCAGTCCGGGAGCGTTGTAAACGTAACGCCCGCACCATGGCTGGTGGCGGTGCCCGGGTTTGCCGCCGACAGCCGGTAATGGTAGGTCGTACCAGGGCTCAGGCCAGTCAGGATCGCCCCGACGCCGACCGGGCTCGAGCCGGAGACCGATGTCTGCTGACAGGGAATCGACTTTCCATAGCTTGTCGTCGTACCCCAGTCGAAGTGGCAGTCACTGAGCGTCCCGCCGACGGGGTTGACGAAGCCCTGCAGGCCGGCCGAGGTCGAGCTGATGTCGGTCGCGATGTCAGTCGACACCTGGGGCGCGCCTGGCGGCGGCGGCGTCTCGGTGATGAACGACACATCTTCTCCATCCGTGGTGCCCACCCCGGTCGTGACCACCAACCGGTAGTGATATGTCGTGTGCGCTTTGAGGCCGGTGACCGCGGCGCTCACTGCCGTCAGGCCGGTGAGCGTTGACGGCGAGCATGGCGCGGTGCTGCCGTAGGCGGTGGTCGTGCCGTAGTCGAAGTGGCAGTCGGTGACCGTGCCTTCCTGGGAATCGGCCGCGCCGTTGAAGGTTGCGCCGGTCGGGGTGACGCCCGTAGCCTGTGCGGTCGTCGCCTCCGGCAGGTGCGCCACAGGCACGAACGTGTGCACGAAGTGCTTGGTCCCGTCGGGGTCTTCGTAGTTGTAGGTGACGCGGACTTCTGCGTCCCCGCCGGGCTCTTCAGTTGTGGCATATGTGTGTGCGCCGCTGACCTCGAACGTCGCCTCGCCGGATGCTGCCGGCTTGACCTCGGCCGCGCGACCATCCTTCTCGGGCGGGTTGAAGCAGGGGACCGGCGCCGTCAGCGTGGGCGGTGGCGAGACGCCGGCCGGCAACCACTTGTGTTCGTCGCCCCATTCGACTTCCGCAGTGAAGTCGTAGCAGTGGACGGCGGCGTCTTCGTCGGTGAGGGTGGCGCTCAGCGTGGCATTGTTGCCGGTGCGGTTGATCTTGACGTTGCTCAGCGAGAACGCGGCGGTGGACACGGTCGCGGTGAAGTGGACGGTGCCGCTCTTCACATCGGGCTCACCCGTGTCTTCCCACGTCCATGAGCCTTGGTGTTTGCCCGGCAGGGGGTAGACGTGGTGTCCGGCGTCGGTTACGGTCCACTCGCAGACAGTGCCGCTCTTCGCTGAGCATTCCGATGAGCCGAGCAGGCAGTTGGGAGCCTCGGCGCTGGCGCTCGCGTCTCCAATGATCCCCACCTCTCCGCACACGGGCGTGAGGGTCGCCGTCGTGGTTTCCCCGTTGCCCCAGCTGATGGTTGCCTTCGGAGTGAGCGAGGCGCAGGTTTCGCGCACGTTGGCCTTGAGTCCGGGGCGCGCCAGGATGACCACCGGGCATTCCTCGGTCAGCGTCCCGAGCGAGCCGGAGTAGGCGCTGCCCTGGACGATGGACGGGTTGACGCCCACGCCTTCCGGGTTGCTCGCCAGCGAGACGCCCGGCGCGACCACTGCGACGGCAACGAAGATCGCCGCGGCGCTTAGCGCCGCTGCCACCAACCCCCGAATCGTCGCGTGCGTGCTCATCTGGAAACCCGTCCTTGCTCCTCAGCCTCAAGCGCACTCGGATCAAACCGCTCAGCTCCCCGCGTGCGCTAACCAAAGCTAAACGTAAGCTAACGTAACCCTAATCGAAGTGGCCGTGCGGGGCGAGCGCCGCGAAAAGCAGGCCCGACGACGCAGTCAATCGAGGCTCAGAGAATCCCCGGCTCCGCGAGCCATTCGCTTCGGAAGTGCAGGCTGGTGTGTTTGGCGAGCACGTCGTAGTCGCCGTCGTAGTGGAGTACCCCCATGCCAGCCGCATGAGCACAGGAAGCAATGATCACATCGGCCGGCGGCAAGCGATGATGGCCGACCTGGGCCAGCTCACGCTGCGCTTCCAGCGCCCCCGCTTCGATCTCGGCGTCGATCTCGACACGCGGGAGGAGCGCAAGGTCAGCCATCATTGCCGAGCGCTCCACACCTGACCGCGCCGAACAGCCGGCCTCAAGCAGGAAGGGCAGGCACGTGGCGAGCTGCAAATCGCCCATCCATCCGGCAACCGTCTCAGCACGAATCGGGTCCAACCGCGCCGAGGACAGCCGGGCCCACGCCGAGTTGTCAATCAGGAGCACTGAGGTCGCATCAATCGGCGATCAATCCGCGGTGCTTGACCTCGGCTGCGGCCTCAACATCGACAGGAATTGATCGGTCCTTGACCAACACGGCGAGACGACGAGCCGCCTCGTGCGCTGCCGCGGCATGGTCCGGTAGCTGACGAACCTTGACGCCGGCGCCGAGAACAACGAGCTCCGCAAAGTCGATCCTCTCCCCGGCGAGCCGGGCGCGCAACGTGTCCAGCGCCTGACGAACAAGCGGAGTCTCAGTGATCGTATGACGCGGATGCGCCGTCGGCATTGCCCCAAGTGTAGCACGGTGTCGCACCTGCCCGGTCGAGGCAGCGGCCGCGGTACGCCGACGAGCCGCCCTGTGTCGAGGACTGAGACTGCTGCGGCAGCCCCCGGCCTCACCGGACAACGCCTGAACAGCCGCAGGCGTGTCACCGAAGGTGAGTGATCATTAGGCGCGCCACCTCATCGGGGCTCTTCCGAGCGGCAAGCTAAACCCTGGCAGTGTCGCGACGATACGCCCAGGCTGCGCCGGCCGCGAGAATCGCTGTCCACGCCGCAACAGTGATCCAGCCGCGGGCGCCCCAGGCGTGGCCGTCGAGCGCGACGTTACGGGCCTGGACGAGCCACCACGACGGCAGGAACTGCCCGAACGCGTGCAGGAAGCCGCTCGTGATCGCGAACCAGGCGCCGCCGAGGAAGGCCAGGATCGACACCAGGCCGCCCATCAGCGGGCCGACAGAGTCGGTGTTCACAAGATGGCCGACGAGGATCCCGAGCGCAGCGAACGGCAGCAGCCCGACCATGATCAAGCCGGTCATTGCAAGCCACCGCCCCGCGGACAGGCTGACGCCCAGCAGCGAGCCCGAGATGTAGAGCAGGAGCAGGCTCGACAGCGCCATTGCGTATGCCGTCAGTACCTTGGCGCGGAAGTACGCGCGCACCGACAACGGGCTGATCCGCAGCTGCCTGGTCCACCCCGCCTGGCGCTCGCCGGCGATGCGTGCCCCGGTCGAGATCATCGACATCATCGTCCCGAACGACGCCAGGGAGACCATGTAGTAAGTGGCGTACGTGAGCCCAGTGCCGCTGATGACCTTGTTGTGCTGCGGCGCCGCGATCAGCCAGAAGAAGATCAGCGGAAAACCGAGCGAGAAGAGGAAGAAGCGGCGGTTGCGGAACGTGCGCAGCAACTCGTAGCGGGTGTATGCGATCCCGTTCATCGCGTGCCCGGCTGCGGCTTGTCGGCGTCCGGCCCATCGGCATCGGGCTCGCCCGTGAGCTCGAGGAACGCGTCCTCGAGGCTTCCCCCGGTTATCTCGATGTCCTTCGCCGCCGGATATTGCTCCAGCAGCGCCCGGATGCTCTGGTCGGAGTCGATGCAGCTCAGGATCACCACGGCGCCGTGACGCTCGGCGGCAGCGACTCCAGGCAGGCCGGCAAGGCTCGACTGATTGACGTCCGGCAGCGTCGCGCGAAGCGTCCGCCTGCCGACGCGCGCCTTGATCTCGGTCGTGGGGCCGTCGGCGACGATCCGCCCGTGCGCCATCAGGATCGCGCGGTCGGCGTTGGAGTCGGCCTCCTCAAGGTAATGGGTGGCGAACAGCACCGTCTTGCCCCGGGCCGCGAACTCGCGCATGATGCTCCAGAACTCGCGGCGGCCCTCGACATCCAGCGCGACGGTCGGCTCGTCGAGTACGAGCAGGTCGGGGTTGCAGACGATCGCGAGCGCGAAGCGGACGCGCTGGGTCTGACCGCCCGAGAGCTTATGCGTTCGCTGGCCGCCAGTGGCGTTGAGCCCTGTGACTTCGAGCGCCTCCTCGACGTCCATCGGGTCCGGATAAAGCGAGGCCATCATTCCGACGAGCTCGCGAACCGAGAGGTCGCGGATGAGCCCGCCCGTCTGCAGCATCGCGCCGACGAGCCCGGCGTCGACGGCCTCGCGCGGCGGGCGGCCGAACACGGACACAGTGCCGCCGTCGGGTTTGGAGAGGCCTAGCAGCATGTCGATTGTCGTCGACTTGCCGGCGCCGTTGGGGCCGAGCAGGGCCACTGTCTCGCCCGCTGCAATCGAGACCTCAATGCCGCGCACTGCGCGGATCGGGCCCTCCGGGCCCCGGTAGGACTTCACCAATCCGTGCAGGCAGACGCCGCCGCTGGGTTCGATGGTGGCGCCGTCGAGTTGCGCGATCGCTTGGGTCGTCATCGTGTGCTCGGCCCCGGCGCCGCAGCGATCACTGCTGCTGATCCATCCAGGAGCGGATGGCGCGGGAGTGGGTTGGGACCGTCTCGTCAGGCAGCTTGAGCGCGGGAAGCTTCGTCGCCCCTCTCCACCTCCAATTTATACCTCACACAAGGCCTTCATGAAGGCTTCGGCCGTGGTGTATAACCGCCGCCTGCGACCAGAACCTACCCAGACGGGAGTGGCGAAATGCGGGTGTCTTTGTCGACGAGCTCGACAGGCTCTACGGGTCCGACGGGCTCGACGGATCTGACTGGTCCGATGGGTCCGACGGGCTCGACGGATCCGAATGGAGTGTGGCTATGACCGAGCATGGAGTGGTGATCGCCGGAGGCGGCCCCACGGGGATGATGCTTGCGGCGGAGCTGGCGCTGGCGAACGTCGATGTGGCGATCGTCGAGCGCCGTCCCGATCACGCGCTCGCCGGCTCACGGGCCGGCGGCTTTCACGCGCGCACGATCGAGGTGCTCGATCAGCGTGGGGTCGCCGATCGCTTCCTCGCCGAGGGTCAGGTGGCCCAGGCCGCGATGTTCGGCCTGACAGTGCTCGACATGAGCGACTTCCCCACGCGCCATCCGTACTCGCTCGGGATCTGGCAGAACAAGATCGAGCGGATCATGGCTGACTGGGTCGCCGAACTGCCAGTCCGTATGTACTACGGACAGGATGTGACCGGCTTTGCGCAGGACGACACGGGCGTGGACGTCGAGCTTGCCGCCGGCGAGCCGCTGCGGGCGCAGTACCTCGTCGGGTGCGACGGCGGGCGCAGCCTCGTCCGCAAGCGCGCCGGCATCGAGTTCCCCGGATTCGATCCGACCCAGAGCAACCTGATCGCCGAGGTCGCGGTGACCGAGCAGCCGCAGTTGGGTATCCGCCGCGACGCAACCGGCGTCCACGGCATCGGCAGGGTGGACTATGAGATCCGCGACGGCGAGATCGTCTACAGCGATTCCGGGCCGGTGCGGGTGATGGTCACAGAGCAGCAGCTCGGGCCTGGCTCCGAGCCCACCCTGCACGAGCTCCGAGAGGCGCTCATCAGCGTCTATGGCACGGACTTCGGGATCCACAACCCCACCTGGATCTCCAGGTTCACGGACATGACACGGCAGGCAGCGGCGTACCGCGTCGGACGGGTTCTGCTCGCCGGCGACTCAGCGCACGTGCACTACCCCGCGGGGGGACAGGGCCTCAGCCTCGGCGTGCAGGATGCCGTCAACCTGGGCTGGAAGCTGGCTTTGGTGGTCAACGGGACCGCCCTTGAGAGCCTGCTGGACAGCTATCACGACGAGCGCCACCCCGTGGCTGCGCGCGCGCTCTCGCACACGATGGCGCAGACGGCACTCCAGCGCCAGGACGAGCGCACCAAGGCGCTGGTCGGTGTCGTCTCGGAGCTGGCCAAAATGGACGAGCCGCGCAGACACCTCGCGGGGCTCATCTCCGGGCTGGACATCCACTACGACCTTGGCGACAGCCACCCGCTGCTGGGACGCCGGATGCCGGATCTTGACCTGACCACGGACGCGGGCCCGCTGCGGGTCTTCGAGCTCTTGCACAACGCCAAGCCGGTGCTCCTCAACCTCGGTGAGCGCGGCCACTTGGAGATCACGCCATGGGCCGACCGCGTCCAGCTGATCGATGCCCGATATGGCGGCCCGTGGGAGCTGCCGGTGCTTGGCGAGGTCGCCGCGCCCACTGCCGTGCTGATCCGGCCCGACGGCTACGTTGCCTGGGTCGGAGAGCAAGCCGATCCCGGGCTACCGGACGCGCTCAGAAGGTGGTTTGGACCGGCCAATGCGGTGTAGCGCTGAGCGTTTGCTGCGGCGGCGCGCAGTGCTGCGCAGGCGCCGCTTGCCCGCACGGAGTTGACTCTCCAGGCCCATGAGTTAGGATCCGTCGATCCAAGGAGCCGACAGAAGGCGCCTGCGGGTGGACAGTCTCCTTGCGCTCAAGCGAACCAATTTGACTCCCAGGGCTGCATCGACGTGGTGAGCGTCCTGTGGGCGCTGCGCTTCAACCAGGCGCGCGTCGTTGCGGTGCTCACGCGCCTGCTCGCGGTGGCGGCAGTGGCGCTGTTGGTTGGCGTTGCGGCCGTGGCGTTGGCCCCCGGCGGTGGCGCGGGCGTGCACCCCGGCGCCGCCTCGCGGGTCCCAATTCGTGGTGCCGCCGCGATCGCGCGTCTCCAGACGTTGCCGCTG
>CAJCHW010000031.1 GCA_903970125.1 Chlamydiota bacterium | reverse complement strand
AGGCCGAGGCGGCCTGGGCGCTTAGGAAGAGTCCGGTGAGGCTGAGGGTTGAGGCGAGGAGAGCGGTTCTGAGGAGCGCTCGAGGGCTCATTGGCACCGCCGAAGGCGTGCGGGCGCCCTCGCCCCGCAGGCCCTCCACAGCACCGTTGTGTCCTTTCGTCCGTGCCATCCAACGCCCTTCACCCGCTGTCAAGGTGGTGCTCTGAAGCCGAGCAGCCCTCCATCCGAGGGTCCCACCGCTCACCAACTGGGGTCGCAAGGTAGCAAAGCACTCAAAGGCTGTCAACGCTCGCGCGCGCGGCGTTTGGAGGGGTGGCGGTGATCCGGGCGCAGCGGCCGTAGGCTGAAGAGGAGCCATGGCGACGCCCAAGCCTTCGATCACAGAACACGACGTAGTTCTGCGTCGCAAAGACGTCGGTCGACGACGACGACTTGACTGCCGGCGCCGCTATCGACGCGCCTCTCCGCTCGCCGGCCCGCTCCAGCCCGGTTCCTAAAGGCGCCCCAGCCGCTCACCGTCGCTGCGCTCCGCTTCGCAGCACACAGTTGCACTGCTTAGTGCTGTCTTTGCTATTTTGTCAGTGGAGATGCTTTCCATCGGCAAGATCGCCCTCGGCCAGCACCGCTACTACGAGCGCCAGGTAGCGGGCGGCGGCGATGACTACTACTCAGGGCGCGGCGAGGCGCCCGGGGAGTGGATGGGGTCAGGAGCAGAGGCGCTCGGGCTCAAAGGCAAGGTGAACGCCGGGCAGTTCGGAGCGTTGATCGCAGGGCTCGACCCGCGCGATCGGAGTGTGCGTTTGCGCGCCTCTGATGGTGATCCGAAGGTCGCGGCGCTCGATCTCACTTTCTCGGCGCCGAAGTCGCTGAGCGTCCTCTTTGCAGTTGCGCCGCAGGAGATCTCGGGCGAGCTCGTGGCCATTCACGAGGAGGCGGTCAGGGCCGCCCTCTCCTATCTGGAGGATGAGGCGGTGATGGTGCGTCGGGGCGCGGGCGGGGTAAGCGTCGAGCGGGCCGCTGGGCTGATCGCCGCGGCCTACCGCCACCGGATGAGCCGCTCGCTTGACCCACAGCTCCACACCCATGTGGTTGCCGCGAACCTCGCGCGCGGGAGCGATGGGCGCTACACGGCCCTGCACGGCGCGCCGCTCTATCGCCACGCGAAGACCGCCGGCTTCCTCTACCAGTCACATCTCCGAGCGCTGGTGAGCGAGCGGCTCGGCCTTCGCTTCCGACAGGTGCACAAGGGCGCCGCAGAGCTCGAGGGCGTGGACCGTCGAGTGCTCGAGCATTTCTCAAAGCGACGGGCGGAGATGCTCCGCGACGCCGAAGAGGGCGGGATCGGGTTGGGCTCAAAGGCGGCGGGCGAGAGCGCGGCGCTGGCCACGCGTGATCGGAAGCTCTACGGGATTGAGACCCACAGCTGGCGCGAGGAGATACGCTCGCGCGCCGCGGAGCTCGGCCTCGGCGAGCAGGAGCTGGCCGCGCTTTTCAGGGATGGCTGGGAGCGCCCGGTCGGGGATCTCATCAAGCCTGGACGGGCAGCCGAGCGAGCGCTCGGCGAGCACCTGGCCGGTCCCGAGGGCCTGACCGCCAAGAGCAACACCTTCGATGAGCGTGCGGTGCTGCAGGAGTTCGCACAGGCCGCCGGACAGGGAGCAGGCGTCGAGGAGGTGCGCGCTCGGGCGGCGCGGTTCGCAGAGCGTGCGGATGTGATCGCGACCGCGCTGGGTGAGATGACAACAGCTGAGCTCGTGGAATGCGAGCGGCGTCTGATCGCCGCCGCGGTCGGGCGAGCCGGAGAGGGCGCCGGCATCGTGGATGCCTCCGTTGCCGAGCGTGCGATCGCCGCGGCTGACCGCCCGCTTACCTCAGAGCAGGAGACGGCCGTTCGCATGAGCGTGAGCGGCGGGGACGGTGTCACGGTGATCCAGGCGCTCGCCGGCACTGGCAAGACCTATACCGCAGGTGTCCTGCGTGAGGTATATGAGCGCGCGGGTTATCCGGTGCTGGGAGTGGCGCCGACCGCTCGAGCGGCACGTGAGCTGGTCGAGGAGGCGGGCATCCCAGCCCGCACCCTCGACCGCCTCCTGATCGACCTCGAGCAGCTCGGCGATGAGCTGCCGGGAAATTGCGTGCTGATCATCGACGAGGCCGGCATGGCCCCGACTCGCTCAAGCGCCCGCCTGCTGGAGGCAGCCGAGCGTGCGGGGGCGAAGGTGATCGCGATCGGCGACGCCGGGCAGCTCTCCTCGGTCCAGGCCGGCGGCTGGCTCGCAGCAGTGGGCAGCGAGCTCGGGAGCTTTCGCCTCACAGAGGTGATGCGCCAGCGCGACCCGGCCGAGCGCCGCGCGCTCGCCGCCCTGCACGAGCGCCTTCCACAGCGCTACCTGGCCTGGGCTGGACAGGCTGGACGCATCGACACCTTCGGCAATCCCGCGCGCGCATGCGAGCAGGCAGTCGATCAGTGGGCGCGGGCGGTCAAAGAGGTCGGGCCGGCCCAGGCCGTGATGATCGCCAGGGACAACGACACACGGCAAGCGCTGAACGACGCAGCCCGAGAGCTTTGGGGGGCTCTCGGTCTGCTCGGCGAGTCTCACTCCTATGGATCGGTCGAGATCGCGGTCGGCGATCGCGTTATCTGCCGTCACAACGATCGGATGGTCGACGTCGATAACGGCATGCGCGGAACCGTCCGTTATGCGGATGGCGATCGCGTCGTGATCGACACCGACTCAGGCCTCGTGCGTGAGCTTCCCGGCGCCTACGTCGCAGATCATCTCGAGCACGCCTACGCATTGACCGGCCATGGCATGCAGGGCGGGACGGTGGAGAGAGCGTTGGTCGTGGCCGCTCCGAGAGACCTCACCGCAGGCTGGAGCTACACCGCACTCTCACGAGCGAGAGGGGAGACTCGGCTGCTCATCCATGACCGGGAGGGCTCGGCGGAGCGAAGCGAGTTCGCTCCGACCGACCAGGCTCAGACGGCGCAGAGAGACAACATCCTCGCCCGCGTGGAGCGGCACATGCTCGAGCGCGACGATCAGGACCTCGCGGTCGAGCAGCTGCCCGGCGCCGGCCGAGCCGACGACGACGAGGTTGCGGGAGCGAGAACTGCGCAGCGAGAGATCCCACAGGAGCGGGCCGCGACACTCGCGGAGCCGGCGACACCGCAGGCGGCGACCCAGACACAGCTGCGGGACATCCGCGAGCGCGTCGAGCAGCTCAAGACTCAGCTTCAGGCGCTGCCCCTCAGAAAGCTCCAGCGCTTCGATGAATTCGCGAGGGAGGCGACCACGCTTCTGACCCAGCGCGAGCATCACGCGGAGGCGCTCGCCGCGCTGCCCGAGCCCGCCGGCCGGCGATTCGGCCGCGAGCAGGATCTGAGCGCCGCCGAGCGCGCCTATCTGACGAGCACGCTGCGACACTTCGACCGCGCGCTCGAGGAGGCGACGGCGGAGTGCTCAAGCCTCTCGCGCGAGCTGGGCGATGTGGCCGAGATACGCGCCGAGCGCGACGGGCTCACACGTGCGATCAGTCAGGCCAACCGAGAACACACCGAGACCCGCAACGAGCTTGCCGAGCGCGAGGTGCACCACCCCAGCGCATGGGTGCGCGAGACCTTCGGCGAGCGTCCCGAGCAGGTGCGGGCGGCCGAGGTGTGGGAGGACGCCGTCAGGCTCACCGCGCGCTACCGCCTCGATCACGCCATCACCGACGCAAGCGACGCCCTCGGGCCCCCGCCCGAAGAGCGCGAGGAGCGGCGCGAGTGGGATCGCGCCCAGAGAGAGATCGAGCGCAGCGGTCGGCGGCTCGGCAGGGACGTTGGCATGGGACGGAGTGCCGGCATCGACATCGGCTTCTGAGGGCCCCCGCACTATCGTCCTTCACGTGTTCAGCGGACTTGACACCTGCGATGCCTGACCAGCAGCTCCTCACGGTCGAACAGATCGCCGCCGAGTTCCAGCTCACCTCTCAGACGATTCGCAACTGGATCAAGAGCGGAGCGCTTCAGGCGGTCAAGATCGGCCACGTCTACCGGGTCAGACGCGAGGACGTCGATGAGATGATGCGCCGGCACCGGGGTGAAACCGCGCCGCTGGGCATCCATCGCGATCTGTGGGCGCCTGAGACGCTCGGGCTGCCCTACAGGCGACACGAGGCCGCCCGACAGTCGTCGATCTGGGATGGGGCGAGCGGTCGCATCCCGTCGCCCGCGCGCAGGTAGAACGGGCCGGCTACGCAGCTCGGCTTGACGAGGATCGGCGAACACGCGAATCATCTTCGGCCCCCACCGCCCGTGAAAGCTCGTGGGCGATCGTGGCCAGCTCTTCATACGCCTGAGCGACCGCGAGCATGTCGGTACCGGCGGCGACCGTGCCGAGCCGAGTGATCGCCTGATCAAAGCGCCGCCAGAGCTCCTCAGGCCCGCGCCGGCCGGTCCCCTGCCGCAGCTCATAAGGCGGCTCGCTGTCTGCCTTGCGCGCGGGCGGCCACTCGAAGCCCGCGGCGTCCGCGGCTCGACATACGCGCGCCGCCTCGTTCGCGCCGTCGGCGAGTGCCGCCAGGCGGGCGGCGAAGCCGAGGTCAGGGGGCGCCTGCTTGTGGGCCTCCACGGCGCCGGCCCAGCTGGCCATGCCCCGCTTGAAGTCGCTGAGGAGCTGCTCATCGGTGTCCACAGGCCTGCTTTTGCTCATTTGCTCATAGTAAGGCGTCGGGTCTCGGCCCCGTATGACCCGCCTGGCCCAGCGGCCGGACGCTACGCTTTCCCGGTGACCCGATCTGACCTGCACCGCTTGGTCGACGAGCTTCCCGACGAGAGCGTGGACGCGGCGGGCATCCTTCTGACTCGCGCTCGCGATCCCCTCGTGGCGGTCCTCGAGGCCGCTCCCCTGGATGACGAGCCGTATGGCGAGGATGATCGAGGGGCCTCTGATGACGGCTGGACCGCATACCGGCGCGGCGAGGCGGTCAGTTTGAGCGAGCTGCGAGCGGAGCTCGAGTCTGACGCCTGAGCTGCCGCGGTGGGACGCGGTTGTCGCGCCCGCCGCTACGAAGACATTGCGGCGGCTCCCCCGGGACGAACGCGAGCGGATCATCGCCGCCGTCGAGCGTCTGCCCGGCGGAGATGTGCGCCGGCTGACCGGTCGGAAGGGCGAATGGCGCCTGCGCGTCGGGGATTGGCGCCTGCTGATCCGCCTGGATCAGACCGCGCACCTGATCGTTGTGACGGCCCTCAAGCCGCGCGGCCGAGCATACGATCGCTGACGCCTTCCCGCGCGCATTTTGCTAATTTGGTTTGTGTGCCGACTCCAGACCTCGAACCAAGCACCGGGCGCCGCCTGACGGCGGATGACGTGATGAAGGCGAGGGAGGTGGCGGGGCTGCTGCACGCGCCGGTCAGCACCGTCGAAGACTGGGCTCGCCGAGGGGTGCTGCCGAGCGTGAAGGTCGGGCGCCGGCGGCTGTATATCCGCCAGCAGGTCGAAGCGGCTCTCCTCAGCGACTCCCAGGCGGTCCCGCGACGCTGAGCCCTCCGTTTGGTACCCAAAAGTGGTACCCACGGGCCGCGGCGAGCTCGCAACTCGCACCGCCTCACAAGAAAAGCCCCGGAAATCCGGGGCTTTTCGCTATAGCGGGGGCGGGATTCGAACCCGCGACCTTCGGGTTATGAGCCCGACGAGCTACCAGACTGCTCCACCCCGCGTCGCTCGACAAGTTCTAGCAGAGAGCAGCCCCCTGGGGACGGGTTGAGCGGGCGCTGGCAACGGTGACACCTCCCCGCGCTCGAGCCGGGGGCGCGTTCAGCTGGGGGCGCGCTCATAGAGGGGTGTACATGGCGGGCGACTACCATCCGGCGCGTGCCCGTCGCGGTCGTGGACATCGGAACGAACTCCACGCGCCTGCTCATCGCCGAGGTCCGCCAGTCGACCGGCGCTGTCGACGAACTGGTGCGCCGCTCCACCGTCACCCGCCTGGGCGACGGCGTCGACGCCACCGGCCGGCTGTCCGCAGAGGCGATCGACCGGGTGATCGCGACGCTCGCGGACTACCGCGCGGAGATCGACGCACACAGCTGCACGGCGAACCTCGCCGTCCTCACATCCGCCGTCCGCGAGGCCGAGAACGGCGCCTCCTTTGCCGACCGCGTGAGAGCTGATTTCGGGCTTGACGCCCGCGTCCTCACCGGTGATGAGGAGGCACAGCTCACGTTCCGCGGAGCCATGTCCGGTCGTGCCACACCGCAGGAGCCGACGGTCGTCATCGACATCGGCGGCGGATCGACCGAGTTCGTCATCGGTGTCCTCGGTCATATCACCTTTCACACATCCCTGCACGCGGGGGTCGTCCGCATGAGCGAGCGCCACATCCACTCCGATCCGCCCGACGCAGAGCACCTGAAGGACCTCGCGGCGGATGCCCGCCAGACCTTCCTCGGCGGCCTCCCTGCGGATGTCCGCGCGCCCGTCACCCACGGCATCGTCGTCGCCGGCACGGCAACCTCGGCGGCGTCGATGAACATGGAGCTCGATCCCTACGACCCGTTGAAGGTCCACGGCTACATGCTCGAGCTCGAAACTGTCGAAATGCTCCACGCGCGTCTCGCCGGGATGACCGCGGCGGAGCGCCGTGAGGTCACAGGCCTCGCCCCCGGTCGAGCGCCGACGATCGTCGCTGGCATGATCCTGCTCGAAGAGGCCATCCGTGCGTTCGATCTGGAATCAGTCGAGGTGTCAGAGCACGACATCCTCTTCGGCGGCGCCATCCTGCTCGCCGGGCTCACCTGACGGCGGTCAGGCGAGGTTCGACCGGCGCGGGTAGACGACCGTGGGGTCCGTCAACACGTTCACA
>CAJCHW010000030.1 GCA_903970125.1 Chlamydiota bacterium | reverse complement strand
GCGCAAGTGGCGGTCAATAACACCATGAGCGCCTCCATATACAACGGACTAGGTGTCTCCACAGGCGCGACGGAGCAGCGCCCGCTGACCGCAGTCGACGTGCTGACAGCAGCCGAGGTCGCCGTCATCTTGCGCGTACCGAGATCGACGGTGGAAGACTGGGCGCGGCGGGGCGTCGTGCCGTCGCGGAAGGTGGGGCGGCGGCGGCTCTACATTCGGTCGCGAATCGAAGCGATGCTACTCGCCGAAAACTCCGAAGAGGACCTATCATCAGACATACCGTGGGAGCTGCGAAGCAAGTCGAGCTGACCGTCACCGTCCACGAAGAGGACGCCATGGACACCGTTCGGATCCTCCACCGCCGCGAGGCTGGTTTCGGCTGGAGCTTTGAGTCGCCTGACGCTCCCGGCCTGACCGGGGGTGGCGATGCCTACGACCGGGCGAGCGCCGAGGATGCTGCCCGGTTCGCGTCGGCGTCTGCCGCCGAAGAGCGGGGCAACCCGGCTCCCACCGAGATCGTCTTTGAGCATTTCGTACCCGTCGGCGTCGCCCCCGCTGCGTAGCCAACTGCCGGACCGTAATCCGGGGGGCAGGCGCGCGTTCGCGCTCCCGTTTGGTACCCACGGGTGGTACCCACGAGCCGCCGAGCCTTAAACAGCCCGCCCCGTAGTCTCCCAAAACCCGCTCATTAGCAGGTACTTCGTAAAATGGGCCGTGAAGGAATCGAACCTTCAACCTTGGGCTTAAGAGGCCCCTGCTCTGCCAATTGAGCTAACGGCCCGAGGACTGCCGGTGGCGGATCTTAGCCCCTGGGCGGACAGGGGCGCCGGTTACGACGACGCGGACACATGCCCCTTGTCCTTCTTGAGCGTGGCCAACTCGCCCCTGATGGTGGCACGGTCGGACTTCGGGGCGATGGCCAGCGCCTTTTCGGATGCCAGCTTCGCAACGTCTTGCTCGTTCGCCTGATAGGCGTACTGCGCGAGCGTCAGGTATTGCGCAAAGGCCTCTTCACCGGCAGGGGCTTCAGCGCCAAAGACAATCTGCAGCGCCTGCACCTCCGCCGACGCCTGGTCGAGCCCTTCTTCGCTGAGTGGACCGAGCATGCGGTGTGCCAGCGCTGGGCTCGGATTCTTGGGTTCCACCGCCAGGTAGCGTTCCCAGGAGTGTTGAATCTGCGGCAAGAGCTTCTTGCCTGCCGACGTATAGCCGCCTGTTGACTGATCGGAGTATGAGCTTTCGCCTGCCTCGAAGAGCTCGGCTTCGACGAGCGCCGCCCAGGCCGCTGCGCTGGCTGGTTCGCGTGCTGTCCGCTTCTTGGCCTTGGCCACCTGGGTGGCGTAGCTTTTCCCGGAGCCGCCGCCCCCGGACAGTGCTTCGCCGAGGTTGAGATTGGTCCCCAACCCAGCCCCCACGCCTAAGCCCACGAATCCGAGCAGGAAGATGATCGCGATTCCGAAGAAAAGCGCCCTCGTGGTTCTGCGGCGCCCAGGGCTTCTTACGTCGAAGAGCATGGGCAGATGCTAGGGCACTGACACCGCGCCCGTCTTGCGACGGCGCCGCGTGAGCGGCGATCCGTGTTCCATGCCGCAGTGGTGGCTTCGCCTAGTCCGTTCGTCCAGTGGGTGATTGCTCAGCGCTACCCGCGTGGCGCTCCGCCACAGATGCCGCCCTACAGCCAAAAACGCCCGTGTTTAGGGCGTCAAACCACAATCAGGCCCCGCAACGACGGCTCTTGGCAGCGCGCGGCCGCGACGCGCTCACCGTGTCCAATCATGCGGAAAACATTGGGCATTGCACGGGGTCATACAAATCTGCAGCCAATACGGCGGGGGCTAAAGGAGACACGCTCAGGGGTCGATCACGGCAGCGAGGCCAAATGCGACCACACCGGACCCACACCCACCCCGACCAGCCCGAAGACCTTCAGCGCGCGAGCGCACCTGCGTCGGAGCGCACAACGGAGGATCTTCACGTTTGTCCCTACTGCGCGGGCGCCTTTGTGTACCCGCTTGACTGGAGCGAGGAGGGTCCCTGGCACTGGCGCATCGTGCTGCGCTGCCCAGATTGCGAGCGCGTGGGCACGGGCGTTTTCCCGCAGGCCATCGTGGAACGATTCGACAACGAGCTTGAGCGCGCATCTGGCGAGTTGCTCACTGACTTGCGCCGCCTGACCCACGCGAACATGGCCGAGGAGATTCAGTTTTTCGTCAAGGCCCTGGACGCCGACGTGGTCGTCCCGTCGGACTTCTGAGCCCGTAGGCGGCCGCCAAGCGCGCAGACCCGGCTCCCGGCTATTGCGGGGCCGCGCTAGAGCGCGATCGCTGTCAGCGGTAACGCTCGACCACTGCGTCTGCGACCATGTTCAGCAGCTCTGCCAGGCGCGCAGGGAGAGCACTGGGAAGCTCTTGCTTAGCCTGCGCCACGATCTGTAGCGCCCAGTCTCTGGCCTCTGTGAGCACGCCTGTGGCGGCGATGCGCTCGCATACGACCGCCGCCTGCCGAGGTCCCCGCAGCTCTCGGAGGTCGAGCGCCGCCAGCTCGGGATCGCACTGTCGGGCGAGAATCAGGGGCAGCGTCACCGTGCCGTCCAGCAGATCCGTGCCACGCCATTTTCCCGTCTGGTCCGCAGGCCCTGCCACGTCGAGCACATCGTCGATCAGCTGGAATGCGAGACCGATGCGACGGGCGAACAGGCCGAGCACGTCGCCAAGGCGGTGCGCAGACAGGCCGCCCCCCACCACAGGCGCGATGCTTTGGAGACGCGCCGCGCGTCCGTTGGCGACGGCCGCGCTGACTGGCGCTGGGGCATGACCCCAGCTGCCAACGCTGCGCTCGCCGCTGTCGTCGGCGCCTGTCTCAGAAGCAGGCGCCTGGATTGGAAGGTCACCGCCAGTCACCACCAGGGCGCCCAGCCGGCAAGCCACCTCGAACAACGCAGCGGTCTTCAGTTCGCACCGTTGCAGGTACCGGTCCATCGACACATCCTGGGAAAAGAGGTCTTCACGCTGGAGCAACTCGCCCACTGCCAGCGCCAGCGAGGCGTCCGAGAGCGCCCGCAACTGCGCACTGTCGCGGTTGCGGCTCAGCTCGGCAAACGCGCGCGCGAACAGCAGATCGCCGGTGGCGATCGCGGCCTTGCGCCCCGCTACGGCGACCACAGTCGGGTTGCCCCGCCTGAGCCGCGCGCCATCGAGCACGTCGTCGTGGGCGAGTGTGGCCGAGTGCATCAGCTCGACTGACACGGCGGCACGAATGAGGTCCTGCTCGCGCTCGAGCTCCACGGTGTCGGGCGCGGCCTCCGCGGCGACCAGCACGAGCATTGGCCGCACGCGCTTGCCTCCCGCGGTCACGTACCCGGCAAGTGATGCCCCGACCTCTGTGGTCGCCTGCAGCAAATGGGCCTCCGTCTGGAGCATGCGCGACTCAAGGCGTGGTCCACCGTGGTGCAGCAGCGACTCGACCGCCTCCGTCTCGCGCTCAGAGCGCTCGCTGGCTATCTCGTCTGTGGTGCCCAAGCGCGTGCTCCCGCTGCCCGTGTACGTCCGTGCACGGCAACTAACGGCATCTAACTAACAGTACCGCTGTGAATGGCGATTATGCTGCCCGCCGTCAACACGTAGGTGATCTCGCTCAAACCCGCCGCCTCCATCTCCGCGGCCAGTGCAGCCGGCGAAAGGAACCGCTGCACGGATTGGGGTAGGTAGGCATATGCGTCGGCAAAGCCCACAAGGCGGCCAAAAGCCGGTACCACCCTGTCAAACCAAAGCCGGTAGAACCACGATAGCGGCGGCTTGGTGGGGGTGGCTATCTCCAGCACCACCACCCGCCCCCCGGGACGCACGACCCGCACCATCTCCGCCAGCCCACGTGGCAGGTCGGTGAAGTTGCGCGCGCCAAAGCCCACAGTGGCGGCGTCGAAGCTGTCGTCTGGGTAGGTCAGGGCGAGCGCGTCTCCCCACTCAAAACGCACGTTAGAAGTGGTCTTGGCGCGTGCTCGCTCCAGCATGGCCTCGGAGAAGTCCGTGCCAACGATCTCCCCCGCAGGGCCCACGCGGCGGGCGAGCTCGATCGCGAAATCGCCGGTGCCCGTAGCGACGTCGAGAGCGCGGTCGCCTGGCCCAAGTCGCGCCTGGTCAGCCGCCCGCGAGCGCCAACGGTGGTGCAGGCCCGCGGTCATGACCGAGTTCATCAAGTCGTAGACCCCGGCGATCCTGTCGAACATCGCGCGGATCTGCGCGGCGCCTGGCGCTGGGACATCGCTCACCTGGCGCCCGGAATCCGCATTCCGGCCTGGGTGCTCCGGGCCCTGGTGCCCTCCCATCGTCAGCGCGCTACTTCAACTGCGAGAGGAAATACTCGATCGCGTCAAATTTGTTCGCGGGCAGGTTCTTGAACGACGGCATCGGAGCGGTCGGATTGGCGAGGGTGCGGCCGATGGCGTTGGCGGGCAGCCGCGAACCGATGTAGGTCAGTTCCGGCCCCGGCCCGGAGTTCCCGTTGCCCGCGATGTCGTGACAGTCCTCGCAGCCGTTCTGAGCGACCGCCTCTCGGCCCAGTTCGAACTTGGCCACCGCCGCTGTCCCCTGTTGCGCCACAGATGTCGGCAGGTTGATATTGAGCGCTGTAGGCGTCCCCACTGTCGCACCGTCATAGGTGAGCAGAGCCATCGCGATCGCTACGAACACGAACGTGGCGGTGGCAATCGGACGGCGCTCCGGACGGCGCTCGGGCCCGCGGTCAAAGAAGGGCAGCGTGAACAGCAGGATCATGCCGAGGGTGGGGATGCCCACCGTCGCGAGCCCCACCAGGCTCGGCGGCTTGATCACGCGCAAGAGCTCGAACAGAAAGAAGAAGTACCAGTCCGGGCGGGGCACGTACGTGGTCGTCGTGGGGTTCACCTTGGAGCCCTGCTCGACGCCGAGGACCAGCGAGAGCGTGATGATGCAAATCATCACCACGCATGCCATCGCGGCATCCTTGGCCACCGCGTACGGGAAGAATGGCTTGCCTTCGGACTTCAGGATCGAGTATTCGCGGAGGTACTCCTCCTTCTGGCGCTGGTTCATGAGCGCGTGGGGTTGATCGTTGACGAGCCGGTCATGCCTCGATCGTGTCCAGCTTGACGTCCTTGTGAACCTTCTTCCACGGCGGCGCCGTAGTCCCCAGCTTGGCCACCAGATACAGGTGCGCCCCCATCAGCGCAGCAATCAGGCCGGGCACGACAAGCATGTGGATCGCGTAAAAGCGCGAGAGCGTCGTGGCGCCAAATTCCGAACCGCCGCGCAGGAAGTCGGCGAGATAGGGACCCACGATCGGGCCGGTGCCGGTGATGTTGGAGGCGACCACGGTGGCCCAGTAGGCACGCTGGTCAAACGGGAGCAGGTACCCCGTCAGCGCCATCACCATTGTCAAGATCAGGAGCACAACGCCAATGATCCAGTTGAGCTCGCGTGGGTACTTGTACGCGCCCCACAGAAACGTGCGGCCCATGTGCAAGAACACGAGCACCACCATCACGCTGGCGCCCCACAGATGCATTCCGCGCACAAACGCGCCAAGAAAGACTTCGTTGGTCAGGTGGCGCACCGATTCATACGCCCCCCCCGTAGCGTCCGGCCTGTAGTACATGGCCAGAAAGACTCCCGTCACGGCCTGCGAGAGGAACGCGAACATGGTCGCCGATCCAAGCGTGTAGAACCAGTTGGTGCCCTTGGGCACCTTGCGGAACATCATCCAACGTCCGGCGCCGCTAAGCGAGGTGCGCTCGTCGATCCAGTCCACCACGGTCACACCCGCCTCGGCGACTGGGTGCAGTGGCATCTCGGCGGTCCTAAGCTCGCCGGGTGCCGGCGGTGGGGCCTTCAACGCCGACGGCAGGGGCGGTGCTGGGAGCTTTGGCACGAGCGCTGTCTACTTTCTTTCGTCGAACTGCGCCGGATACAAGTACTGGCCGAGGCCATCCAGAGGCTCACCGGGGCCGCGCGGCGAGAACGGCTTGAGCTCGCTGTTGACGGAGTAGCGTGGGCCGATTTCCACAAGGCCCTGCTTGGACACGCGGGTAAAGAAACGGTCCAGAGGCCGTGGCGGCGGTCCACCGACGCGGCGCCCCAGGATGTCGTAGACACCGCCGTGGCATGGGCACGCAAAGCGCTCGGCTGCAGGGACCCAGCGCACGGGACAGCCGGCGTGAGCACAGCGGTCGGAGAGAGCTATGAATGGGTGCGTGCGCGGGTTGCGATCGTAGGCGTCGGTGTCAAGCGCGGCGTTGTGCTTGCGCACATACACCGTGGTCTTGCCAACCTGACCAATACCGGCCGCAAGCGTCACCACCACGGGGATGTAGTTGTCATCGGGGAACATGTCCACCGGGCCCGCGATCTCCCAGCGGTGCGGCTCGCGTTCGAACACTGGCGCCAGGGCCAGTCCCAGGGCGGGCAGGGTGAAAGACGCGGCCGCCACCGCGCCGGCGGTGTGGGCCGTGCCCGTCATAAACCGTCGCCGGGTGATCGTCTCGCCCTCAAATGCCCCGGGAACCTGACGATCGACGGTGTACTTGGACTTGTACCTGTCGTGCTTGGAGGGCATCTCGGCTCCTGGGAACGTTGGTTGCGGGTGCAGGTGGTTGAACTGTGCTTCGGTGCCTGCGCTTGGCCCTGATTAGCGCCGGCACCAGCCAGCAGAGGCCGGCGGGGCGCCAAACAATATCGAGTGCGGTTGCGCGCTGGCGCTGAGGTCGCGTGTGTTCAAGCGCGAGTGCTTGCGCGCATGGCTGCAAGCGCATCGGGGGCATTCGCAAAGGCGAGTTCCTTGGCGATGC
>CAJCHW010000029.1 GCA_903970125.1 Chlamydiota bacterium | reverse complement strand
TTTGCCCGTGGCCTCATCCAGCACCGTGCGCAGCTCGTTGTTGACATTCTCGCGTGCCGTTAGCGTTGCCTCCAGTGTGAGCCCGCCGATGACGTTGCGCAGCGTGGTCATGGTGAGCTGCTCGATCGCCTGCAGCGGGCTGGCGACCTCGTAGGTGGCCGAGCGTGGATCGGTGATCGTGAAATAGAGCACCGTCTCGATCGCCACGACCACGTTGTCATCGGTGATCACCGACTGGGGCGAGAAATTGACCACCTGCTCGCGCAGGTCCACCAGCGGCCGCACGCGTTCGATGAAAGGCGTCACAAGCGCAAGTCCAGGGGAAAGCGTGCGGTGGTAGCGGCCCAAGCGCTCCACCACCCCTGCGCGGGCCTGAGGCACGATCCGGATCGAACGAGAGGCAACGACAAGCGCGAACACCACGACTACGGCTACGACAATCAGAGTAACCATCCCGGTTCCTTTCTAGCGGACGACCAAAGCAGTGGCTCCGCGTATCTCGACGACCTCGACGCGTTCGCCGGTGTCGATTACGTCGTCTTCGTCGTAGCTGCGCGCAGTCCACACTTCACCGTCGATCTTCACGCAGCCGACTCCCTCCTGGTTGGCGATGCGCTCCAGCACGAGGGCCGGCTTGCCGACCAACGCGGCGGCGCCTGTGCGGATCGACGGCGGCAGGTTGCGGTGACGCCTTGCGACGGGCCGCAGCGCTCCCAGCGCAAGCAGCGAGGCTGCGCCAAAGACCACGACGGCGCCCGCTGTACCGACACCCACCAGGCTGGCCACGCCGGCCAGCAACGCCCCCGCAGCAAATGGCGCCACATAGAAGGCACCGGTGTGCAGCTCACCCCACCCGAGCAGACCTGCCGCTACTACCCAGATGATCCATTCATCCATCTTCTGACAAGGTTACCGGCTCCCGACAGCTTCGAGCTCCGGGCCGTCCCCGGCCAGCCGCGGCATCGACTCGGACGCGCCCGGCTCCGCCAGGGCCGAATCGGCCCGGTCGTCCGCCGCGGACACCGCTGATTGCACCTCCGGTGGCCCGAGGTGGCGCGAGAGCACTCGCGACACGCCATCAGCGCCCATGGACACCCCGTAAAGCCAGTTGGCGGCGTCCATCGTCCGCTTCTGATGGGTCATTACGATGAACTGCGCGCGGTCGGCACACCGCCGCAGCAACGCCAGGAAGCGTTCGAGATTGAGATCGTCAAGCGCAGCCTCCACCTCGTCGAGGACATAGAACGGGGCTGGATGCGCCAGAAAGACGGCGAATAGAAATGCAAGCGCGGTCATGGACTTCTCGCCGCCGGACAGCAGCGACAGGCGCCGCGCAGACTTACCGGCGGGGGTCACCTCGATCTCCACTCCGAGCAGCTGCTCCGCCGGCACGCCGGTCTCAGGCGCCGCGGCGTCGCCGATCACAGGCCTGGGGCCAAGGTCCTCGTCGACCAGCCGCAGGCGGCCGGAACCGCCGGGGAAGACCTCTTTGATGACCTCGGCAAAGTTGGCCGCGACGCTGTCGAAGGTGGCCTGGAAGGTCTCTCGGATATGGCGGTCGGCCTCGCGGATCACTGCGCGCAGCTCCCGCAGCGCCACCTCCAGGTCCTCTCTGCTTGTCGCAAGCTCCGCCACATGCGCCTGCGCGTCCGCATATTCGCTCTGTGCGAGCGGGTTCACAGGGCCCAGCGCCTCGCGCCGCCGGGCCAGCCGCGCCAGGCGAAGCTCGATTGCCTCGATTTCAGCGGCGCCCAACGGCTCGGCGCTCTCGGGATTGGCGGACGCGGGCTCCAACTGCAGGCGCCCCACGATCTCCCCCAGCTCCGCCGCGGCCTCGGCGAAGCGGTCGCCGCTGCGCTGCGAGGCGACCTCGGCAGCCGTCACGCCCTCGCCGCACGACCTCAGCCGGCCCTGGATCTCGGCCTCCTGCTGGGCGCACGCGGTCAGCCGGGCAGCGATCTCGTCGCCGGCGCCGCGATCGCGCGCGAACTCACCCTCAAGCTTGGCGATGCACGCGCCAATCACTGTGATCGCCGGCTCGAGCGCCCCGATCAGGCGCTCGACCAAGGGCGCCAGCTCACGGTCGTTGACGTTACGTGCACGCACGCGCGCAACCTGCGCGCTGCGCTCGGAGTGCTCACTGGCGGCTACGGCAAGCAGACGCCGCTCAGCAGCCAGCTCACCGCCAAGCGCGGCACAGCGGACGGCCAGCGGACCGCCCTCCGCGGCCAGCTCGTGCTGCTCAACCAACCATCCGGCTCGCCGCTCTAGATCGGCGGCGGCGGCGGCCCGGCGCTCGAGCTCAGCGAGCTCGTCGCCGTCGCGCGCGCCGTCCCCCGCGGCACCTGCAGCCTCATCCAGGGCACGCTCCACGGCGGTACGCGCAATGCGCTCGGCCGCTTGCGCGACCTCCGCGGCGGCCAGCTCGCGCTCTGAGTCGGTGTCAAGTGTCAGTGCTCGCCGGAGGCCGTCGACGATCAGTTGGCGCAGGTCTGTCCAGCTTTTCTGCCATGAGCCGCCCAGCCGCGCAGAGCCGGCGCGCTTGCGCAGAGCCCGCGCCTGCTCAAGCTGCTCGCGCAGGGTGTCGTGGTCGTGCTTGCGCGCAGCGTGCTCGCGCTCGAGCGCGGCGCGGCGCTCGGAGGTCTCGGCCCGATAGCGCGCCTGTGCCTGGGCCAGTTCCCGCTCGAGCTTGTCAACGCGAGATTCGCCGGCTTCTGAGGCTGCAGACATGGTGACGTCCCGGGACTGCGCCTGCAGCGTCTCCAACTCCGCTTCGCCGCCGGCAATACGTTGCTGGAGCGCTGTCCGCAGCGTGCGCATCTGCTCGGCGCGCAGCTGCACCCGCTCCAGCGCCGAGCGTGCGCCGTAGAGGCGATCGGTCAGCGCGTCATGCTGCTCAGCGCGTTCGGCAAGGCCGCGCTCGGCATTGGAGCGGGTCACCATGACCGCCTGCAACTCGGCCTCGATTCCGAGCCGCGATGCACGTGCGAGGCGCGCTGCGCCTTGCGCTTTGTCATAGTCGATCTTGCTCGTGAGCCAGCTGTGACGTGCAAGCTCCAGTCGTGCTTCCAACGTCTGGCGCTCCAGGCGCTCGTGCAACTCTGCGGCTTGGGCATGGCGCGCGAGTGGGCGCAGGCGGCTACGGGCCTCACGCTCGATGTCGAGCGCGCGGTCGACATTCAGCTGTGTCCGCTCGAGCTTCAACTGAGCCCGGCGCCGGCGGGTGCGGTGCTTGCCCAGGCCTGCAGCCTCCTCGAGCAACAGCCGCCTGTCCCGCGGCTTGGAGGTGACGATGGACTCGATCCGCCCCTGGGATACCACCGAGTGGGTCTCCTTCCCAAGGCCCGTGTCCGAAAGCGCCTCGATCACGTCCACCAGCCGGCAACGCGCGCCGCCAAGACGATATTCGCCGTCGCCGGTGCGCTCGAGCCGGCGCAGGATCGAGATCTCGGAGTCGGGCATGTCGACCGTGCCGTCGCTGTTGTCCAAGACCAGTTCGACCTCGGCCGCACTGCGGGCCTGCACGCCGGGGCCGCCGCCGAAAATCACATCCTGCATCGAGGATCCGCGTACGGCCAGCGAAGATTGCTCCCCGAATGCCCACAGCACCGAGTCCGTGATGTTCGACTTGCCGGAGCCGTTGGGGCCCACAACGACGCTGATCCCAGGACCGAACTCCAGGCGCGTGCGCTCCGGGAACGACTTGAACCCTTTGAGCGTGAGGGACTTCAGATACATCGCGGCCTGCCCGTCAAGCCCGCAGACGGTCGAGTGCCGCGTGCGCAGCCTGTTGCTCTGCGCTCTTCTTGCTCTGACCCCGCCCGCTGCCGAGAACCTCCGCGCCCGCGGACACAGCCACCTCGAAGGTGCGCTTGTGCGGCGGGCCCTGTTCCCTGACCACCTCGTAACCGGCATGCGTGCCGCGTTCGGCCAGCAGCTCCTGCAGCGCCGACTTGAAGTCGACGGGGTTCTGTAGCGCCGCCTCGATCTGCCAGCTGAAGGCGCGCACCACCGCCTGCGCCGTCTGCTCATAGCCGGTGTGCAGGTAGCAAGCTCCGATCACGGCCTCCATCACCGACGCCAGCACGCGCTCGGTTTGGAGCAGCAAACTCAAATCCTGGGCACCGGTCTCAGGCGCAGCGCCACGCAAACGCGCGGGTATGCCCAGGCGCTCGGCGACCTCGCGGCAGGCGGCACCGGAGACCACCTGGGCGCGGATCTTGGTCATACGACCGGGCCCGAAGCGGTCGGCTTCAAGTCGCGGGTAGAGGTGCGACGTGATCGCCAGGCCCAGCACGCTGTCACCCAGAAATGCCAAGCGCTCGTACGTGTCAGAGCGCCGAGCGGTCCAGGATGCGTGGGTGAACACCTGCCGCGAGAGCTGCTCAGGCAGCGCGTCAAGCAGCAGCGCAAGCTCGCGCATGGACTCATCGGGAGCGTCTGGCGTGGCGACGTGCGCGTCGGGTCCGCTGTCCGTTGTGGGAGTCGCCACGGGCGCCATCAAGCCTGACCATTGTGGGCAAGAACAAAGTCCACAGCCTCACCGACGGTGAGGATCTCGGCGGCCCGCTCCTCTGGAATCTGCACCGAGTAGGTGTCCTCGAGCTCCTGCACGAGCGTGTAAAGGTCCAGCGAGTCGGCCTCAAGATCCTCGCGAAAACGCGTGCCCTCATCGATCTGCTCGGGGTCCACGTCGAGCTCATCGGCGAGATGAGCGCGGATCAGGGCGAACACCTCGTCGCGGGACTGCATCGCCGTGCAGGCTAACGCGGTGGGCGGACGGGCGAGGACCGGAGCGCACCCGCCGCGTCAAGCGCCGAGTGGGTGCTCGCGACCACGTCGGCCTTCACACCACGGTCGGCACGCAGGATCGCTGCGGCAAAGCCACTGCTACGAAAGCGGCCGTGCGGAACCACGGCCAACCGGCGCAGCCCAAGCAGGTACGCGCCACCTTGTTGTTCGGGATCAATCGACTCCCGGAAGGCCCGCAACGACGACCGCAGCAGCAGACCGCCGAGCTGCCCGCCGGCCGACCGCGTGGCGGCTTCGCGAATCGCACCGAGCACTGTGCTCGAGACTCCCTCGATCAATTTCAGGCACACGTTGCCCGTGAACCCGTCGGTGACCACCACGTCCGCTGCGCCCGCCGGCACATCCATGCCCTCAACATTTCCCACGAACTGGAGCATGGCCGTGGCGGATAATTCGCCGGCCAGCAGCGCGGTCAGCTGTTCATGGGCGGCCACGACGGTTTCGCTGCCGCGCTCTGCCTCCTCGCCGTTGGATAGAAAGCCGACGCGTGGGCGCGCGATACCGAGCACGGTGTGTGCGAACGCAGCGCCCATGAACGCGAACTGGACCAGGTGCTCAGGGCGCGCGGCGGCGTTCGCGCCGACATCCATCAGCGTCACGGGCGCCGGGCACCCGGGCATCGGCAGTGGCAGCGCCAGCGCCGGGCGGTAGATGCCGCGCGTGCGTTTGATGTTGAACAGCCCCGCAGCAAGCGCCGCGCCGGTGCCCCCGGCGCACACCAGTGCGTGTGCCTCTCCTGCGGCGACCGCCCGCGCGGCACGCACGATCGAAGCGTCGGGATGGGTGCGTGCGGCGCGTGCCGGATCCTTGCTCTTGGCAATTGATAAGGGCGCATCGACCGCGCTTACCCCGGGCGCCAGCGGCCCGAGCTCGGCGACAGGACCGAAGAGCAGGACACGCACGCCTTGCTGGGCAGCCGCATTTGCGCCGGCGGCCACCTCGGCAGGGCCGAGATCAGCGCCGTTGGCATCGACGGCGACAACGGACGCGGAATCGTCAGCGCACACAGCGCCCCACGCCGCGGCGCTCAGTCGTGCGCGTGCTCGTCAGACGAATCGTGGCCCGCAACGGCAACCACCTCGCGACCGCCGTAGGTCCCACAGACGGGACACACGCGGTGGCGACGACGGGGGCTGCCACAGCGTGGGCAGGCAACCAGACTCGGTGGCGAGATCTTGTGCTGTGCGCGGCGCTTGGCCGTGCGGCTGTGTGATTGCTTTCGCTTTGGTACGGCCACAGTTGCGACAGGCTAGCGCAAGCGCGTCCCAATCTCAGTCCAGCCTGAGCTCGCGCAACTTGGCCCAACGCGGATCCTGCGGGCCCGAATCGTGGCTGTGACCGTCGCCGACCTCGCTCAGATCGGCCGCGCATACCGGGCAAAGGCCGGCACAGTCTTCGCGACACAGCAGCGTGGCGGGCAGGTTCACGATCAGCGCATCCCGTGCCCAGGCTGCCACGTCGAGCGCATCGTCGACCACGTAGGGGCTGAGCAGATCCTCGTCGGCGTCGGCAATGGCGACCGAGGCACCGGTGTCAACCTCGCGGCTCTCGATCTCAAGGGACAGCCGCGCCGGCTTCAGGCAGCGCATGCACGGCCCGATGACCTGCGCCGTAAAGCGCGCCCGCAGCGCGAAGCCGTGGCCGCTGAGACGGGAGATGTCCAGCGTGACGGGCAGCGGCTGGGGTGCGACCGTGTAGCGCTCAGAGGCAAACACGAGGTCATCGACGGCAACGCTCATCTCCACGCGCCTGCCCGCGCCGGGCATGAGTCCCACACTGTTGAGGTCCAGCTTCTCGAGCCCAGCGGCCGACACGACCCCTAGGCTAGCGCCGCTCTCTGAGCGCACCAGCTGCGCCTACTCGACGGCGGTCAGCTCCCGCTTGAGCACCTTGCCGGAGGCGTTGCGCGGTAGCTGCGAGAGGAAGACCACGTCCCGCGGGACCTTGTAGCGGGCGAGGTTGGCCCGCACGAAGGCCTTGATCTCGGCAGCGTTCAACTCGGCCCCGTTGCGCGGCACGACAAATGCGAGCAGACGCTGGCCGAAGTCGCCGTCCTCCACACCCACGACAGCGGCCTCCTCGATCTCATCGTGACCGACGAGCAGATCCTCGACCTCGCGCGGGTAGACATTCTCGCCTCCGGAGATGATCATCTCGTCGTCGCGCCCATCCACGAACAGTCGCCCGCGCTCATCGAAGTGACCGACGTCACCGGTGTGGGTGACACCCGCCAGCACTTCCTTGCCGCTGCCATCGGTGTAGCCCTCAAAGACGATGCTGTTGGCGGCGAAGATCCGGCCGCGCTCGCCGCGCGGAACCTCGCGACCGGTGTCGTCGAGCAACCTCACGGTCGTCCCCAGCGGTGGCCGGCCGGCGGTGCCGGGCGCGGCGCGGAGATCATCGGGGGTGGCGATCGTGACCCAGGCGACCTCGGTGGACCCGTACAGGTTGTAGAGCACGCTGCCGAAGCGGTCCATCACGCGATTGGCTAGGGCGCCGGGCAAAGGCGACCCCGAACTGGCAATCACGCGCAGGCTGCTTGAGTCGTAACGGTCGAGTGTCTCGGCGGGGAGCTCAAGCATGCGCTGGAGCATCACGGGCACGACGACCAGCGTGCTCGCCCGGTGCTCCTGAATCGCGCCCAGCGTCCGCTCGGGATCGAAGCGGCGCAGCAGCACAAACGTCGACGTCAGCGGCAGTCCGAGCAAAAACTGGGCAAAGCCCCACGAGTGAAACAGCGGCGCGGCGAGCATGGTCGTCTGGCGCGCCCGCAGCGGGATGGTTGAGAGCACGGCCGCGGCGGGCTCAACGGACTCGGGCGGCTTGCGCATCGCGCCCTTGGGTGTGCCTGTGGTGCCAGAGGTGAGGATCACAACTCTTCCGCGCCGCGCCGGCCGCGGCGGTGGGCTGCTGTCGCCGGAGGCGATCAATTCCGCCACGGATGTCTCTGCGGGCTCGGTGCCAGGGTCGTGGTAGGCGACGAAACGCTTAAGCGCAGCAGATCCGGGGGCCACGAGCCCAGCGAACTCTTCGTCGTAGATCAGGCCGGCGGTGCCCTCACGCTGCAGCACACTCGCAATCGCGGGCGCCGAAAACTCCGTGTTCAGGTAGAGCGCATGCGCGCCGAGTTTCGCGCACGCAAGCGTGGCGAACACAAACCCGCGGTGGTTGCGGCACATGATCGCGATGCCGTCGCCTTCGCCGAGACCCTGCCGCGCCAGCGCATTTGCCAGCGCATTTGTGTGTGCCTCCAGCTCGCCGTAGGTGACAATCCCGTCTTCGTCGATCACGGCAGCGCGATTGGGGTAGCGGATGGCGCCGATGCGACATCCTGTGGCCAGGGTCATGCCACACCGCCGGATCACGGCCAGCGTGCGGATGCCCTTGATCGGCCCCGGGGTCCGCGCGATGCCGGAACGCAGCAACACACGGGCCACCTTGAAGTGGTATGCCGCGCGAGTGCTCATAGTCGCCGTCGTCCTTGGCGTGACCTGGCCAAAACTGCCATGCAGCGAACCTCCTCTTGGCGAGTCACCGGTGGGGGCTCCAGCGGTTTCTCGTCGCGCATTCTCGCAAACACGCAGCAAAAGCACAAACCACCGGCCGCGCTCCCGACTACAGAATCCCGCTCGTGAGCGCTAGCCGACCTCGGCCGGCTCATCCTTGCCCTGCAAGCGCTCGCGTCCGCGCTGCACCGCGGCGATGAACTTGGAGAGGTTCACCTCGAGCGTGTTCAGGATCTCATCGGCGTAGTCCTCGGCGCCAAGACGGATCTCGCGCTCACGCGCACGTGCATCCTCGATCACGTCCTCGGCGGCGCGCTCGGCCTGCTTGGTGACCTCCTCCTGGCTGACCAGACGCTGCTGGCGCTCCCGCCCCTCCTTGAGCAACCTTTCAGCCTCTCGCTTGGCCTCGGCCAGCATCTCCTGGCGCTCTTTGACGATCCAGCGTGCCTGCTTGATCTCCTCCGGGATCGTGGCGCGCATCTGGTCGAGGATGTCGTAGATCTCCTCCTTGTCCACGCGAACCTGGTCGGTCAGGGGCACCGCGCGGGCGTTGTGCACGAGGTCGTCGAGCTTGTCGATCAGAACGAGAACGTCCATGGCCTAGCGCTTGAGCTCCTCTCGCAGGCGGCGAGCAACCGTGGGCGGCACGAGGCTGTCGATGACACCACCGAAGATCGCGAGCTCCTTGACGCCGCTGGAAGACAGAAAACTGTACTGGGGGGAGGCCATCAGGTATACGGACTCTATCTGCGGATCCTGTAGGCGGTTGAGTTGATTCATCTCCAGCTCATACTCGAAGTCCGAGATCACCCTCAGACCCTTGACGATCACCTTGGCGCCGACCCGATGGGCCAACTCCACCACCAGCGTGCGAAAGGCCTCCGCACGCACGTTTGGCAGATCGCTCACAGCTTCTTCGATAAAGGCTACGCGTTCGTCGGACGTAAACAGCGTGTTCCCCTTGCGCACGGGGTGATTGACGACCGCCACCACGACTTCCGTGTACAGCGCTGAGGCGCGACGGATGATGTCCAGGTGGCCGTTGGTGACGGGATCGTAGGTCCCTGGGCATACGGCGATTGCGCTGTCAGGATCGCTCATGTCAGTTCACCGGGGCTGCTCGGGTATCGACGTTGGCTGGATACGGTGTCGCGCACATAGCTTACGGCTGACGGTGGATCGTTATCAGCGTGTGGCCGTGACGGCGGTCACGTTCGACCGGCAATGGCAACTCCAGCGGCGAACGCGGATCGCTCTCGACAACCACGCGCGCGCCCGGGCTCAACAGGTCGGGCAGTGCCGCGCCTAGCACGGGCCCCCACTCCGGCGCATGTCGGTACGGCGGGTCAATGAACACGAGATCGTACGTTTCGCCTGCCCTGCGTGCAGCGCCCATCGCCGCCTCGACGCGCGCACGGCGCGCCAGCGCCTGCTCCAGCCCGAGCTCGAGGCTTGAGAGGTTCGCCTGCAGCACCGAGAAGGCTCCGGGGTCGCGCTCGATGAATACCGCCCGGCGCGCTCCGCGCGAGAGTGCCTCGATACCCATCGCGCCGGTGCCCGCAAAGAGATCGAGCACCACCGCGCCGCCGACGTCGTCGAGCATCGAGAAGATCGCCTCGCGCACCATCTCCGAGGTCGGGCGGGTTCTGGACCCACGCGGTGCCTGCAGGCGTCTGCCTCCGAGCCGCCCGCCGATCACCCGCATGTGCGCCGGCCTCCGCCGCCTTCACGCTGCCAGGCGGGTCCGCGTCCGAGCGCCGAAGGTGGCCTTGAGAACATCCCCCAAAAGTACGTGCTCGGGGGCACACAGCTCCGGGTCGGCGGCCATGATCGCCTCGGCATGACCGCGCGCGCACTGAAGCAGTGCGCTGTCGTCGGGCAGGCGCGCCACGCGCAGGGAGTCCGGCCCGGACTGCCGCGTGCCCGCGAGCTCACCACTGCCGCGCAGCTCGAGGTCGATCTCGGCGAGCTTGAAGCCGTCGGCGTGGTCGACGAGGGCCCGCAGACGCGGCGCCCGCGAGGGGTGGGTGGTGCTGATGAGCACACATTCCGAGGCGTGCTCGCCGCGACCGACGCGGCCGCGGAGCTGGTGCAACTGCGAAATGCCGAAGCGCTCGGCGTTCTCGACCACCATGACCGTGGCGTTGGGCACGTCGATGCCCACCTCGACCACGGTGGTGCACACCATCACGTCGGCCTCGCCGGCGACAAACGCTGCCATCGCGGCCTGCTTGTCGCGCACGGGCATCTGGCCGTGCAGGAGCACCAGCCGCAAGCCCGCAAGCTCAGCCGAGGCGAGGCGGGCAAGCTCGGACGCCGCGGCACGCAGCTGCCCAGAGTCGTTGGAGTCACTGGCTAGTGGACACACCACATAGGCCTGGCGGCCGGCGGCAACCGCACTGCGAACGCGCTCATAGGCATTGCGGCGCCCAGCGCCCGGCGCCACGGCGCGGGTCAGCACGGGTTGGCGACCGGCAGGCAGGCTGCGCAGCGTGCTCACGTCGAGATCGCCGTAGACGGCCAACGCAAGCGTGCGCGGAATCGGTGTAGCGCTGAGGTGCAACACATGCGGTGTGCCCTGCTCGCGCTTGGCATCAAGGGCAACACGCTGGCTCACGCCGAAGCGGTGCTGCTCGTCGATAACCGCGACCGCCAGTGAGCCGAACCGCACCTCCGGCTCGATCAGCGCATGGGTACCCACGAGGATCGGAAGGCTGCCGTCGCGCAACTGCGACAGGAGCTTTCGCCGTGAAGCCGCGGGCGTCGAGGAGGTCAGCAGCGCGACCGGCGCAGGCGTGGCCGCAAGCAGCGCCGTCAATGTCGCCGCGTGCTGTTCGGCGAGGGTCTCGGTGGGGGCCATCAGCGTCGCCTGATGTCCACGCTCCACCGCTCGTAGCATCGCGTAGAGGGCCACCACGGTCTTGCCGCTGCCAACCTCGCCGATCAACAAGCGTTGCATCGGCTGCGGCCGCGCGAGGTCGGCGTCCAGCGCAAGCGTGGCGGTGTGCTGATCGGCGGTCAACGCGAACGGCAACCCGTGCTTTAGCCAGTCGGCACTGAGCGACGCGCGCTGCCCCAGTGGCGGCGCCCAGGAACGGGCGAGCCGCTGCGCGCGCCGGCGCAACAACAGCAGCTGCCCCAGCAGCAGCTCGTCAAATGCAAGCCGGCGGCGACCGGCGGCCAGTTGCTGCTCGCCGTCTGGGAAGTGCACGGCCGCAAGCGCGGCGGCGCGGTCGGCGAGCCCGGCTCCAACGCGCACCGCCGCGGGCAGCGGCTCGAGGACGTCGGCCAGCGCCGGGCGCAACTCGCGCATGAGCGCCGCGATCTGCGTCGAAGTGACGCCGTAGCTGGCCGGGTAATGGGCAATCGCCGCGTTCTGCGCGTGGTCGCGAGTGATCGCAAGCTCGGCTGCCGATGACGGATCGATCGCTCCACCCCCAGCGGTCGCAGGCGCGGGGTCCAGAGCATGACTCCAGACGCCAAGCGTGCCCTTGGCATCGAGCTTGCCTTCGAGCAGCAGCCTGGTCCCGGGGACATAGCGGCGAGCCAGCCACGGCTGGTTGAAAAAGACCGCGCGCAGCGAGCCGGTGTGATCGACGACCGTGGCCTCGAGCCGCGAATGCACCCGCCGCCCGTGACCGGCGTGGGCGCGCAGCGAACGGACCTCGACGGCCACTGTCACGCGTTCGCCCACCCTCAACGCGCACAGCGGTTGCAGCTCGCGACGGTCCGTTGGCAGGTGCTCAAGCAACTCCGAGGCCGTGCCTATTCCGAGCGTGCGCAGCCCGGCGGCCAGCTTGCCCGTCCCGACCGCAAGCGGCTCATGCAACCTTGCGGGGCGCGGCTGGCGCACCCCGGCGCCGAGCATCTCGGCCCAGCGCAGTGGCGTTGCGGATGCAAACGCCGATGGACCGGGACGATCATCCCAGCGCAGCGAGGCAGCCGGGTTGGCGGCGCACATAGACGCGCTGCATGATGACGGCTCGTGCGGTCGGAGCAGTCGCTTGCGACGGTCTACGCTGCTACTCGGCCGCCAGCAGCCACCAGTACGCCTCTTGGCCGCCCTCGCGCAACTCCAGCTCGGCGCCGTCGATCCGGGCGTCGAGCAGATCCGCCACGGCGCTGAGCCCGAGCGGTGCGTGCTTGCCGGCGAGCACGCTGATCAGCTCGGCGCCGTCGGCGAGCCGGCCGGCGACCTCCGCGAGCACGTGTCCGGCGTCTCCCCAGGCGATCACCTCGTCGGCCACGAAGCCCACGGCATCGCCCTGCACAAAGCGCCCGAGCACGTCATCGCGAGCGGCAAGCGCGACGGCACCGGTACCAAGTCGGGCGACCGCCTCGTCGAGGATCCGAGCGTTGTACTCGACACTCTGCTGCGGCGCCAACGCCACGGCCGCGGCCAACCCCGCCTGCTGGCTGAGTGCCCCGACCACAGCCAGCTGCTTGTCCGAGAGCTCGGCGGCGCGTTCGGCGGACATCATCACGTTGGCGCTGCAGGGCAGCAGCACGACCTCCTCGGCGTCGACCTCGTGGATGCCGGCCAGAAGCTGATAGGTGGACGGGTTGAGTGTGGGGCCACCGTCGATGGTATGCACGCCCAGCTCCGCATATAGCTCCTTCAGGCCGTCGCCGTTGACCACCGCCACGGCGCGGCAGCGCACCGACGGCGGAGCGGGGCGGGTGCTGGGCGCGGCGGCCTGCCCGCCACCGGCGGCTTGAGCGTCGTGCGCGGCGCCGGCGCGCTGCAAGCGCTGCGCGCGTCCGGCGGCCTGAATGCGCATGTCGGCGACGTCGAGGTGCAGCACCTCACCGGCACCGTTGAATACAGCTGTGGCGCGCTCGGGATCGTCGGTGTGGACGTGCACCTTCAGGGTCGTGGAGTCGCCGACTACGAGTACCGAGTCGCCGAGTTCCTCCAACGTGGCGAGAAATTGTCCGGGGGCCAGGTCGCGGCCGATCACGGCGAAGTTGGTGCAATAGCGGTAGGTGCTTGAGTCGTGCTGTGGATGCGAGACGCGGGCCGGCGCGTAGTGCTCAAGCTCCGGGGGCTCATCGCCGCGCAAGGCCGCCACGACACCGGCGAAGATGAGTGTGAGCGCGTAGGCCCCGGCGTCGACGACACCTGCCTCGCGCAACGTCGCCAACATCTCGGGACCGCGCTTGACCGACTCCTCGCCGACGCCCAGAGCGCGCTCAAGCGCCTCGGCGATAACCGCGTCCTGCTCTGAGGGCTTGGTGTTACGGCCAAGCCGCGTGCCGTCGAAGCTGTGGGCGACATCGGCCACGATCTGATGCGCCATCTCGCGTGCCACGGTCAGGATCGTGCCCTCCGCGGGATCCCTGACGGACGCATACGCGCAGTTGGCCGCGTTCAGCAGCGCGGCGCCGATCAATGCGGGGTCGATCAGCTCGCCCGGCCGCGATACCAGCTCCTCGGTGGCGCCGCGGATCAACTGCGACAGGATCACTCCGGAGTTGCCGCGCGCGCCCAGCAACGCGGCGCGCGCCACCGACTGCACGATCTCCTCGCGGCCGATCTCGGCGAGCCCCTGAGATCCCGCAGCGGTCTGAAGCCGGTCGAGCTCGTCCAGCACTGCCCGGAGTGTGAGCGCCATGTTGTCGCCGGTATCACCGTCGGCGACGGGGAAGACATTGAGGTCGTTGACCTCTTCGCGACGTGATTCCAGATGTGCCAGCGCACCTGCGACGGCCGCGCGAAAGCGGCGCACGTTATCGGCCTCGACACCCCAGCCGCCGGGCACCCACGGCTGCGAAGGCATGCGCGAGGGACCATCGAGCGCGGGCGGCCCAGCGGGCGTCGCGGATCTCGCCGACGCTCGGTCGGGCGCTGTGCTCATTGCGCGTCCTCGGGGTTCAGTGCCAGCAGCCAAGCGCTCAGGTCGCCTAGGCCGCCTTGGTGACCTTGCCGGCCTTCAGACACCTGGTGCAGACGTAGACGCGCCGTGGCGTGGCGCCAACCAGAACCCGGACCTTCTGGAGGTTGGGATCAAAGCGCCGCTTGGTGGCAACCATCGAGTGGCTTCGGCTGTTACCGAACGCCGGACCCTTGCCGCAGCTATGGCAGATCTTGGCCATACGCGCTTGAGTCTACTTGCTTGCGCAGCGCGACCATTGACAGGAGCGCATCGGCGGCCAGACGGCCCTGGTCGCGCTTGTCGCCGCCGGCACGCGCCAGCGCCTGATCCATGGTCTCGCAGGTGAGCACACCAAAGGCACAGGGCGTGCCGGTGCGCAACTGGACATCCTGGATGCCCCGAGCGACCTCCGCGCAGACGAGGTCGTAGTGGTCGGTCTCACCGCGGATGACCGCTCCGAGGCAGACGACGCCGGCGAAGCGGCCACAGGCCACGAGCCAGCTCGCGGCCAACGGCAGCTCAAACGCCCCTGGAACGTCGAAGACCTCGACATCGGTGTGCCCGGCATCTGCGAACGCACCGATTGCGCTCGCTTGGAGACGCGCGGCGAGATCCTCGTAGAACCGGGCCGCAACGATCGCGAAGCGGTCGCTCACCTCGGCTCGGCCGGGTCGTCGTGTCCGGATCCGTCGATGCCCTGCGGCCTCCCATCGCCGCGGCGCTCGCGCTCGCGCTCGGAGTGCAGCAGTTCCTCGTCGAGGTTCAGACCCTGGTGGTGGAGCGTGTGGCCCATCCGCTCGGCCTTGGTGCGCAGGTACGCGGCGTTGTGCACGTTGGGCGCCGGCTCGATCGGGATTTGGGCGGTCACAGACAGCCCGTAGCCCTCCAGCCCCTTGATCTTCTTGGGGTTGTTGGTGAGGATGCGGATCGAGCTGAGACCGAGGTCGGCCAGAATCTGGGCGCCGATGCCGTAGTCGCGGAGGTCCGCAGGCAGCCCCAAACGCTCGTTGGCTTCAACGGTGTCCAGACCGTCCTCCTGCAAACGGTACGCGCGCAGCTTGTTCAAAAGGCCTATGCCCCGGCCCTCCTGGGAGAGATAGAGCAGCACGCCGGCGCCCTCGCGCTCGATCATCGCCAGCGCCGCCTCCAGCTGCTCGCCACAGTCACATCGCAGCGAGTGAAAGACGTCGCCGGTGAGACACTCCGAATGCACTCGCACCAGCACGTCGCTTGCGCCGGCGACGTCCCCCTTTACAAGCGCCACATGATGCTTGTCGTCAACCAGTGAGCGGTAGCCGACGGCCTCGAAGTCTCCGAACAGCGTTGGCAGCGCAGTCGCGACAACGCGTTCGACGAGCTTGTCGTGGCGCCGGCGATAGGCGATCAGGTCGGCAACGGTGATCATCAACAGCCCATGGCGCTCGCAGTAGTCGCCGAGTTCCGGGACGCGCGCCATCGTGCCGTCGTCGTTCATGACCTCGCAGATCACGCCCGCGGGCTTCAGCCCGGCGAGCCGCGCCAGGTCGACTGCCGCCTCGGTCTGTCCTGCGCGCTCGAGCACGCCCCCGGCGCGGCTCTTGAGCGGGAACACGTGGCCGGGTTGCACGAGATCCGATGGCCGGCTCGCAGCGTCGATCGCTACCTGGATCGTGTGTGCGCGATCGTGTGCCGAGATCCCTGTCGTGACCCCTTCACGTGCCTCAACCGACACCGTGAACGGGGTTTCAAACGGCGACTCGTTCTTGGCCGCCATCAGGTCGAGTCCCAACTCGTCGCAGCGCTCTGCCGTCAGCGACAGGCAGATCAGGCCGCGACCCTCCTTGGCCATGAAGTTGATCGCCTCCGGCGTCGCGAACTCGGCGGCAAGGGTCAGGTCGCCCTCGTTCTCACGATCCTCGTCGTCGCACACGACAACCATGCGACCCTCGCGTATCTCCTTCAATGCCAGCTCGATCGGTGCGAAAGGACCGCTGCGGTGCGTCTCGCCGACATGGATCTGGGTGTGGGATTCTGGCACCGTCTTAACCTCGGTCCTGCCGCGCATCGAGCAGCCGCTCGAGCTGCTTAGCCATGATGTCCACCTCCAGGTTAACCCGGTCGCCCACGGCAGCCGCCCCGAGCGTGGTGCGAGTCAGGGTCTCCGGGATCAGCGCCACCGAAAAGCTCGTGTCGGCGGTGGCGCTCACGGTGAGGCTGATCCCGTCTACCGCAACCGAGCCCTTCTCGACGACGTAGCGCGCCAGCGCCTGCTCCAACGCGATACTCACAACCCGGCCCAGGCCGTCCTCGCGAACCGCCGTGATCGTGCCCACGCCGTCCACGTGACCCTGCACGATATGCCCGCCAAGACGGTCACCGGCGCGTAGGGGCGCCTCAAGGTTGACCAAGGCACCGATTGAGAGTTCACCCAGCGTGGAGCGGTTGAGCGTCTCCGACACGGCTTGCACGTCAAAGCTTCCATTGGCCACAGCGGTCGCAGTCAGGCACACGCCGTTGACCGCAACAGAGTCACCCGCCTGGAGCTCGTCCGCCAGCACGCTCGCGATCTGGAGCTCGGCGCCGCCGGGACTGGACTGCAGCGAGCGCACCTCGCCGCGGTCTGAGATCAGCCCTGTGAACAACGACTGCCCCCTCGGAGCCGGGGCCATGGGCGCGACCGGCGCGCTGACGGCAGCTTGAGGCCGAGTCTCACCACTCGCGCAGCCGTGCCGAGATCAACAGCTCGTCGCCCACCCGCTCCCAGTCAAAGGAGAGCGCGCGATGAGCTTCGGCGATCAGCTCGACGCCCTGCCCCTCCAGCGGATCGCGCGCAGTCCGGCCGCCGAGCAGGATTGGCGCCAGAAACAGACGGACCTCGTCGATCTCGCCGGCATCGAGAAACGCGCCGGCCAGTCGTGGGCCGCCCTCAAGCAATGCCGATGTCACTCCCATGGCGCCCAGCTGATCAAGCGCCGAGCACACCCGCGCAGGCTCGTTCTCGCCGGTCGCCACGAGCACCTGTGCCCCGGCGGCCTCCAGCGCATCTGTGTCGGCGCGCGCAGCGGCTCGAGAGACCACCACGGTCAGCGGCACCTCCGCGGCCGAGCCGACCAGCCGCGACGTCGTCGAGAGTCGTGCAAGCGAGTCGAACACCACGCGCCGGGGCTGTTGCTCGGACGTCACGGGAGGGCCTTCGGGCCGCGCAGTCAGCTGTGGATCATCGGCCACCGCTGTGCCGACGCCGACGATCACGGCGTCGAGCACCGCGCGCCAGCGATGGGCGAGCAAGCGGCTCTCCTCGCCGGAGATCCATTGCGAGTCGCCCGCTTGGGTTGCCACCTTGCCGTCGAGCGACATCGCAAGCTTCAGCACCACCCACGGCCTGCCTGTGCGTGCATGCTTGCGAAACGGTTGGTTGAGCAGCCGCGCGGTCGTGTCGAGGTCGCCGCCGGCCATCACGATCTCGACGCCCTCATCGCGCAGTATGCCCAGGCCACGACCGGAGGCCTTCTCGGTGGGATCGTCGGAGGCGACGACGACGCGGGCGATGCCGGCTGCCACGATGGCGTCCGTGCATGGTGGCGTCTTGCCCTCGTGACAGCACGGCTCCAGGGACACGTACAGCGTGGCGCCGATCTCATTGACCTCGGCGTGCGGGCCACCGAAGCGCTCGTGCCAACCCTCGCCAAGCACGATCTCGTCACGCGCGATAACCGCCCCGACCAGTGGATTTGCGCCGACATGTCCGCGGCCACGCCCCGCGAGCTCGATCGCTCGGCGCAGATGAACGCGGTCGGTATCCGTCGCTGATGCCATGTCTCGGTGTCGCAGTGAGGATAGCCAGGCGGACCGGTCGCGCGGGCGCCCGAGCGTCCCAATGCGCGCGCCCTCAAAGGCCGCTACGGGGAGTATCACAGCCGCCGCCCCGTAGCCGATACACGATGACTTCCGGTCCCGACAAGCGGTAGGAGGACGGATAGTCATCGTAAGACCAGTCGAAGTTGAAGGTCACCGGCGCGCTCTGCGCGGAGTACGGCGAGACGCGGTACACGACGACCGCGCGCCTTGCCAGCGCGCGGTAGTAGGCAATCGCGCCCGGCACCTGATGCGGGTCCGCCAACGCGCGCCCGTACTGCTGGGATGCGGTTATGACCCAGCAGTAGTGCTGCTGGGCGTAGTAGTCGATCAACGCCGGCGACAACGTGTACTCGTAGTCCTCGACGCGGGTGTAGCGGTGCACGAAACGCCAGCGGCCGCCGGCGTTTGACCCGTTTGAAGACACGATCCGCCACAGCAGCCAGGGGTAACTGCGCCAGCGAGACACCGTCGAAAGCGGGCTGTCGGCCTTCACGGCCTTCGGCGGACCCAGGCCGGGCGCTTCGTGCAGCCATGCCTGGGGCTCGACTGGCTCGGGGACCACGCGCGCGCCGCGGGGCACGTGCGCCACCATCCACGCACGGGTGAGCGCGAGCGTGTTGGGACGCGCGAGCACAGCGTCAGCGTGGACGGTCGAGATCAGGCCCTGGAAAAGCAGCGCCGCAGCCGCAGCCGCGGCTGCGATCGCCGATGCCACCCGCGCGGGCAAAGGCACCCGCCCTCCGGGACGCGGGCGGACAGCGGACGCGGCGCGCCCTATCGCCGAGGCGAGCGTCAGTGCAAAGAAGGCTGCAAGCAGACACAGGCCCGGAATCAGCGGCATCAGCCAGCGGCCGAAGAACCGTTCCTCGGTGCCCATGATCACGATGAAAACCACGATCGCCGGCGTCAGCAGCCATGCGGCGCTGCGACTGCGCACCCATGCCAGGACGCCGCCGCCCACTGCCGCCAGCGCGGGTACCCACCCCAACCCCCACGTCAACGTCCATAGGTAGTAGACGAGGCCGCTCTCATGCGGGGCGCCGAGCTTGCCGCCGGCTTCTTCTGCCACCGCGGACTCCTGTGCAAGTTCATGCGTGAAGGCATGGAAGTCCAGCAGCGCGTACGGGTTTGCCGCGATGAATGCCAGGAGAGCCGCTACCCCCGCGAGCATCAGCCCCGCAAGTGGCCGTCGTTGGCGCGCCCGATCGTCGCCCAGGGCCCGGATCGCGACCGCTGCAACCAACGCGAGCAGCACGATTCCCGCCGTGTACTTGGTAGCCGCACCCAAGCCGATCCCGAGCCCCGCGAGCGCGTAATCGCGCCGGCGCCCTTGCTTGACGACGCCCGCACAGCCGATCAGGGCCATCGTCACAGGCACGAGTGCGGGGACGTCGTTGAGCGCCAGATGCGAGTAGTAGGCGGGCAGAAACGCCACAGCCTCAAGCGCGGTCGCGAGCAGGGCGACGCGCCGGTCAAAGAGCCTTGACCCGAGGACGTACAGCAGCCAGAGCGCAAGCGTCCCGAGCACGGCGACAGTCACACGGGCAAGCTCGTAGACCGCGGCCGGGTGCAGCGCCGCTGCGTGCACCACGCCGGAGTAGCCGCCGAACCAGAGATAGAAGACGCCGTGCAAAAGGTATGTCAGCGCAGGCGGGTTGTCGAAGTAGTGAGGGTTGAGTTCTGAGCCGCTCATGGCGATCGCACGGGGCACAAAGTGGGCGGCTTCGTCAACGCCATAGACGTAGGGCAGACCGGACTTCACGCCCCACAGACGCAGGCCCAATCCGCCCACCAGCACCACCGCGAGCCCCGTCCATATCCACCTGCGCTGAGTGCCGTTCACCGGCGACGCTTCAGCAGTTGGCATAGGCGGCGTAGTACTGGCCTGCATAGATGCGTCTGAAACCAGCCATGGGATCCTGGTCACGCGGGTTGTCGCCAGGGTCCACGACCGCCTCGAAGAACACGGCGGCGCCGAGCGGGTACACGGCCACGCTGCCGCGCGCCAGGCGCTGGGCCAGACCGGAATGCCCCGCCGCCGCCTCGCTACCGGCATCGCTGCGAGCCGCAACCTCGACGCCCGATGCGCCGGCCAGGATCCAGCGCGCGTCCGGCATGAGCTTGTTGTCCGGGAGCGAGAGCGCCCCACAGCGTGCCAGCGCACGCTTGACTGCGGGGGTGCCGAGCGCGTGCGCCAACCCCTCGTGAAAGTCCTCGTGGTAGGCCATCGTCGTCGACAGTTCCGAGACGTGGAAGCTCTCAAGCACGTTGGCCACGCCATAAAGCGCCAGCGCCGCGGCGGCCACCATCCAGGCCATGCGCAGATGCGAGCCGCGGCGCAGCATCGACCAGCCGCCCAGCGCGACGGCGGCGAAGACGAGCGCGACGGCGCTGGCGCCCAGCAGGTAGCGGTTGATGACCGACGCGCCCGCTGCCCCCTCGGCGACGAACACGCCGAGCTGGATCACGAGCACGGCCAGCGGCAAGAGCGCGCGTCGCGGCGCCAGCCAGAGTGCGAGCGCGACGCCCGCGAGCGCGCCCACGACGACGGGTAGTTTGTCGATCCGGACGGCGAAGCCCCACACCGAGCCGAGCACGCCGGAGAGCCCGTGTGCGCGTTCCAGTTCGCCCGCCAGTTCTGTGGTCTGATGCAGCGAGTGCAGCGGGTCGCCCGTCAGCAACCAGTCAAAGCCGGCCCAGATCACGGGCGCCACGACGGCGAGCGCAAGGTAGCGCAGACGCCCGGTGTTGTTCATCACAACCTCGTCCTCGGTTGGGCCGGCCGAACCGGAGGCGCGTCGCGGCCATACGCACCAGAGCCAGTAGGCGCCGCTGAGCACCCAGGCGTCCGGGCGCAACAGCCCGGCCGCGCCAAGCAGCGCGAACACGGGTCCGCCGCGGCGTGGCCTGCCGACCTCCAGCGCCGCCGCCCAGACGATGAGCGCGAGATACGAGACGTCCAGATAGCCCTGCACGGTCAAGTTCTCATCGAAGAAACGCGTGAGCATCAACAGCGCGGCGATCCAACCCACCACAGGCCCGAAACTGAGCCGGCCGAGCTGGTAGATGCCGGCCACCAGCGCCACGAACGAGGCGATTGAGCCGGCGATCATGAGGCGTGCGCCGCCCTGGCCGACGAGTGCACACAGCGCGCCGAACCCGATCAGCAGTGGGTGCTCGGTGGGCGCGCGATAGACGCTGAGGTTGGGCAGGTGCCCGTGCAGAAGTTCGCGCCCCCAGACCAAGCCGTAGAAGGAGTCATACGTGGGATAAGTGGGGAATGCGAAGTAGCCCACGGCCGCGGCAATCGCCAGCAACACGACTCCAGCCAAAGCGAGACTCGGACGACCGGAGCCGCTGAAACCCAGTCGCCGAACGGCATTTGAGTCAAAGCCTGTGGAGGGGGCTGATCGGCCCCTGCTTAGCGCCGCACTTTGCATCAGATCACCTGCCAGGGCATCGCGATTGCCTCCTCACCGCCGCGCCCCGCCGGAAGGCGGCCTATCTTTGGGATACTCGGTGGTCGGATACTTGCTCGTCGGGCAGTCTATGGCAGCTCGCGCGCCATCCTGCCGGCCCCGCAAGAGATGAAGCTCATCATCCAGATCCCCTGCTTCAACGAGGCCGACCAGCTACCCCAGACGCTGGCCGAGCTGCCGCGTGCCGTTGACGGTTTTGATCTGGTGGAGCTGCTCGTGATCGACGACGGTTCCACCGATGACACGATCGAGGTGGCGCGAGCCTGCGGCGTCAACCACATCGTCCGCCTGACCAACAACAAGGGCTTGGCGACCGCCTTTCAGGCCGGCATCGACGCCTGCCTGAAGCTGGGAGCGGATGTGATCGTCAACACCGATGCCGACAACCAGTACTACGGCGCCGACGTGGCGCGGCTCGTGCGCCCGATCGTGGAAGGTCGCGCGGACCTGGTGGTGGGCGACCGCGACGTGCAGGGCATCGAGCACTTCTCGGCACTGAAGCGCGCGCTTCAGCGGTTGGGCTCCTGGGTCGTGCGCCAGGCATCATCGACCTCGGTGCCCGACACCACCTCGGGCTTTCGCGCCTACAACCGGGAGGCGGCGATCCAGATCGTCGTGGTATCGCGCTTCACGTACACGCTGGAGACGATCATCCAGGCGGGCAAGCTGCTGGTGGCAACCGACCACGTACCGGTGCGCACCAACCCCCCCACGCGCGCCTCGCGTCTGTTTCCGTCGATGTGGTCCTATGTGCGCCGCAACGCGATCGCGATCTTCCGAATCTACGCCCAATACGAGCCGCTGCGGGTCTTCTGGAGCCTTGCGGCGCTGATGTTCTGCGCCGCCCTGGGCGTGTGGATCCGCTTCATTGTCGCCTTTGCCGAAGGCTCGGGCAACGGCCACGTGCAGTCCTTGATCCTCGGCGCGGTGCTCTTCATTGCGGCCGTGGTCTTGTGGGCGCTGGGCGTCATCGGTGATCTGCTTGCAGCGCAACGCGTGATGACGCAGCGAACCTTTGAGCGCGTCCGCCGGATCGAGCTGGAGCTCGGTGTCAAACCATCCCATTACGAGTCCGGCTCGACCGAGCAGGCCTCGGCGAGCACCGTGCTCGCAGGCCAGGACGGCCCCGCGTCGCCCGAGAATGAGCGCGCCGCCCGCGAGCAGGCGGCGGTGAGAGCTTGACCCCGTCTGTCACCGTCTCGGCCGACGGGATCGTGACGGGCAACACGTACGACAAGTACGGCTCGTCGAACCCGGTCGTGCGCCGCATGATGGCGGACTTCGAGCGCGACCTTGACGGCCTCCTTACTGGAGCCGAGCCGGAGTCGGTGCTTGACGTAGGTTGCGGCGAGGGGGTGCTCGTGCATCGCTGGGCGCAGATGCTTGAGCCACGCCGGGTCGTTGGCGTTGATCTCGAGGAGGAGTCGATCCAGGCTGGGTGGGCGGCGCGACAGGCGCCCAACCTCGAGTACCGGGTGGGACTCGCGGAAAGCCTTCCCTTCACGGCGCGCGAGTTTGACCTCGTGAGCGCGATTGAGGTACTCGAGCACGTACCGGACCCGGCGCGCACGCTCGCCGAGATGGCCCGCTGCGCTCAACGTCATCTGCTGGTGTCCGTACCGCGTGAGCCGCTGTGGCGGGCGCTGAACCTCATCCGAGGCGCCTACTGGCCGGCGCTGGGCAACACCCCGGGTCACCTCAACCACTGGTCCAGGCGCTCGTTCGTGCGCCTGCTCTCAGACCACGGCACGGTCGTCGAGGTGCGCTCGCCGCTGCCCTGGACGATTCTGCTGGTCCGTGTCTGAGCCATTCGGGCCACACGCCCGAGGGCTCGACGACCAGGCCGTGCATAGCCAGCCGACAGCCCAGCCGCCGCGGTCACGGCAGTCATCCCCGGCAGCCGAGCCGACGCGCGCGTACTTGCAGGGTGCGCGCATCCTCTCGGTCGGAATCGCCGCGACGGGCGTGCTCACGTTCGCTTACTTCTCGATCGCAAGCCACGTACTTGGCGCCGCCGCGGCGAAGCGCATCGATGTCTTGTGGTCTGTGATGTTCGTGATCATCTCCGTGATCTACCGCCCCGTGGAACAGCTGCTTTCGCGCACGATCGCGGCACGCCGGGCGCTGGGACAGCGCCGCCAGGGCGTCGCCACTGCGCTTGTGATTCAGGGCGTTTTCGCGGTGATCTTCCTGGCGCTCGCGCTTGCCCTGCACGGCGAACTGGTCAGCCGGGTCTTCGACGGCTCCCAGGTCCTCTATTGGGTGCTGGTCACCGGCACGCTGGCGTATGCCGCGAGCTACTTCGCCCGCGGCTGGCTCGCGGGCCAGCAGCAGTTTGGCCTCTTCGGCGTGCTCGTTTTGATGGAATCGTTTTCGCGGCTGTGTTTTGCGGTTGCTGTGGCGGTGGGCATCGGTTCCGGCGAGGGCGCAGTTGCGCTCGGCATCGCGGCGGCGCCGCTGCTGTCGCTTGTGGTGGTGCCCGTCGCCTTTGCACGCTTTGGCCACCATCGCGATGCCGCGGACACAGTGCGTGCAGACACGGTGCCACCCCGGCCCACCGCGGACGAGGCCGACGCCGCACTGGCTGGGCCGGCGACTGAGTCTGTGCAGGAGACCTCCGCCCACGCCGGCGAGCTGTCGATACGCCGTGGCACCCGCTTTGCGGTATCGGTGTCGGCGATCATGCTCTCGGAGCAGACCCTGCTGAACGCGGCAGTGCTGACAGTGGCCGTGACTGCACCGTCGGCGGCGCTGGCGGGGATCGTTTTCAACGTGATGCTGATCGCGCGTGCGCCGCTACAGCTTTTTCAAGCTGTCCAAACAACGCTGTTGCCACACCTGACCGGCCTCGAGGTGAGCGCGGGGGGCGAGGCGTTCAGTCGCGCCGTGCGCCTGACGATCCGGGCGATCGCGACCTTCGCACTTGCGGTTGCAGCCGGTCTGCTCGCTGTGGGCCCGGCCGTGATGGAGCACGCGCTCTTCGGCCAGCGCTTCGCATACGGGCGTTTCGGTTTGGCGGTGATCGGCCTGGCCATGGGGATGCACCTGATCTCGGGCACGCTAAACCAGGCCGCCCTGGCGCGTGGACGCGCGGGCGCCGCTGCGGTGTGCTGGGCTGCGGCGGCGGTCGTATTCGTGGGCTGGATGCTGGCTCCAGCCATCCACGCACAGCTGTTGCGTGCCGAGGTCGGATACCTGGGCGCGACGGTGCTGTTGGCGGCGCTGCTTACAGGCCTTTACCGTCGCGGCCCCGCTGCGTAGGAGCGGACGCGACCGAGCCTCAAGCTGCCGGCAGCTTGGCGGGCGATCAAGCTCAGCGCGACGAGTCCCCGGTCAGAGGGCCTTGACGGACTCGGCGATTGCCCGGTACGCCTCGGCGGGATCGGCGGTTGCAAAGATCGCGGCGCCGGCAACAAACAGGCGCGCGCCGGACCGTCGGCAGCTTGGGGCGGTCGTGGGATCGATGCCCCCATCGACCTCGACCGTCACGCTCTCGCCAACGAGTGCACACAGCCGCGCCACCTTCGCGGGCGACGTTGCGATGAACCGCTGCCCGCCCCAGCCGGGGTTCACGGTCATGCACAGCGCGAGGTCGTTCATCGATGCAGCATCGGCGAGCGCATCGACGGGCGTCGCGGGGTTGAGTGCCACCCCCACGCAAGCGCCCGCGTCGCGGACGATCTGTGCGGTGTAGGCAACCTGCGGTGTGGCCTCCTGATGGAATGTGATCGAGTGCGCACCGGCAGCGAGAAAGTCGCTGACCTTCTGCTCTGGGCGCTCGATCATGAGGTGCACATCGAGCATCGCGCCCGCCACCTCGACCTGCTCACGCAAGGCGCTCACAGCCAGCGGGCCGACGGTGATGGGCGGCACGAAATGGCCGTCCATCACATCGACGTGGATCACTTTCGCGCCGGCAGCCAAGACCTCGCCGACCTGCTCGCGCAGGCGGCCAAAGTCGGCAGAGAGTATCGACGGCGCGACGTGCACGCCGCCCAGCAGCGCTTTCGCACTGGTACCAGTCATGGTTCCCATCCCATCAGATCGGCATCAGCATGGTGTCGCCGCAGCTGTTGCACTTGAGCATCGCCGTTGATGACATGCGCACGATCGTCGAATGCTCGCCGCAGTTGGGGCACACCGATGCCAGCTCAAAGCGGTGCAGGCAGTAGACGCAGCGGTAGCGACCCGGCAGGTTGGCAGCACGCAGCCACGGCTCGCCGCAGTGCGGGCACGGCAAGCCGAGATCCACCGGCTTGTCGTCAGGCGGAAGTGCCACAGGCGCTCACTCCCTGCGCAGGCGGGCGATGAAGAAGCCTGTTGTGCGGTCGCGGTGTGGCAACGTGAGCAGCAGCTTTGGCGCCAGCTCGTGCTCAGCCGCCTGCCCGCCTGCGCGATCCATGCACAGATCGGGCCAATGGACGCCCAAGTCCTCGAGCCGGAAGTCGTGGTTTGAGTGTAGGAAGGCATCGACTGTGCACTCGTTCTCGCTGGGCGAGATCGTGCACGTGGAGTAGACGAGCAGCCCGCCGGGCCTCACCGCGGCGGCGGCACTGCCGAGGATCAGCCGCTGCTCGCTTACGAGCTCCTCGACGCGCTCCGGCGTGATCCGCCAGCGCAGATCGGGGTTGCCCTGGAGGGTCCCGAGGCCCGAGCACGGCGGGTCCACGAGCACGCGGTCAAACTTCGACTTGGCGCCGACGGCGCGCCGCTCGAGGCGCGCGTCTGCAAGCTCGACCGTGACGTTTTGCACCCCCAGCCTGGCGAGTGTGCACTTGAGCTCCTCGGCCCGGCGTGGGCTGCGCTCGATGGCAACGACCTCCCCCTCGCCACGCATGAGCGCGGCGATGTGGCTGGTCTTGCCGCCTGGGGCCGCACAGAGATCGAGCACGCGCTCGCCAGCCTGCGGGTCCAGCACATGGGATACGAGCATGGCCCCGCGCGCTTGCGCGACAAACCAGCCATCACGCCATGGAGCCGAGGCGCGCGCGTCAAATGGGCCGTCGAGCACGAGTGCCTCGGCCAGGCGCTCGTCGCGATGGGCATGTGCTGGTAAGGCAGCCTGCAGCGTCTCCACATCGGTGCGCAGCGTGTTCACTCGCAGCGCGACCTCCGCGGGCTCGTTATCGGCTGCCATCAGCGCACGTGCATCAGTCGCGCCCAGCTGGTCAAACCACAGGCGCGCAACCCACAACGGGTGTGAGTGCATCAGCGCTGCCTCCTCGGCGGTGGTGCAACCAAGCTCTGCAAGCAGCTGGGGGCCGGCGACGGCGGCGCGACGCAGGACTGCGTTGACGAGGCCGGTAGCGGCGGCAGCCGACCCGCCACCGGAGCGCTTGACGAGCTCGACGGCATCGGCGACGACGGCCCTGTCGGGAGCGCCGCTGGCGTAGAGCAGCTCGTACAGCCCGAGGCGCAACCCTGCCCGTACAGGCGCCTGGAGGCGTCCCAAAGGCCGTTCGGTCAGACGCTCGATCAGGTAGTCCAGGGTCCCCTTTCGCTGCACCGCACCGTAGGTCAGGCGCATCGCGAGTGCGCGGTCGCGCGGGTCTAGATCGCGCGCTCTGGCGTGCAGGGCACGATCGGCGTAGGCGCCCTGCTCAAAGACGCGCCTGATTACCGCGTATGCACAGCTGCGGGCCGGTGCTGGTCGCCGGAAAGTAGCTGGTGGGGTGCGGCTCACCCGCTTGACAGCGAGTGCCCACGAAGGTACTCCGACGCTCCCATTGCGCGTCCCCCGGCAGGCTTGACCTCGATCAGCTCCAACGCGCCGTCACAGCATGCCACGAGCAGGCGGCCATCGCGCTCGAACAGCACCGCCGGATCAACATCGGTGCCGGCCGCGGGTCCCGACAGGCCGGGAGCGGGCGACGCAACGAGCACCCCAAGCCGTTCACCCTCGGCAAGGGCAAGGCGCGCGCCGATGTGAGGATGCAGAGCTCGCACAATCCGTGCGAGCTGTCCGGCGGGCATTGTCAGATCAAGCTCACGATCCCCTGACTCGATCTTGGCAGCGTAGCTCGACAGCGCGTCATCCTGCTCGCGCCACTGCAACGGCTCGCCCCGGCCGAGCTGATCGAGGGCGCTGACCAACAGCTGACCACCGACGCGCTCCAGGCGTGCCGCGAGCGACCCGTAGTCGTCGGATTCAGCGATCGGCTCGGTCGCCACCAGGCAGACCGGGCCGCTGTCCAGACCGGCGGTCAGGCGCATGATCGAGACGCCGGTTTCGGCATCGCCCG
>CAJCHW010000028.1 GCA_903970125.1 Chlamydiota bacterium | reverse complement strand
AGCGCGGAGCCGAAATACGCCACGTGGGCGAGCTCGCCGGTCCAGTTGGTATTGGTCGGACCTTCGGTCCAGCCGCCGTCATCGCCGTAGCCGATGATCCAGTAACCGCCGAGGGTTCCACCCGTGGTACCGGATGCGTTGGAGGCCACCAGGCTGCCGTCGACGTATAGCTTCAGGCCGGCAGCGGAGCTGACGGTGGCGACCACGAAATGCCAGGCGTTGTTGTTGTAAGCACTCGCAGATTTCGCCTCCTGCTGGCCGCCTGCGTATGTGCCCACCACGATCTTGCCGGAGTTGTTCATCCACACCAGTGGATCGTGGCCGGAGCCGCCGCCGGCCTGCGCGGTGTCGAAACTGACGATCGAGCCCCCGGTGGCGAGTTCGTTCGGAGCCTTGAACCATGCCGCCACCGTCCAGCTCGCGGGCAACGCTGCGTTGCTCGTCATCGTCTCGACCTTGGCGGAGGCTTCGCCATCGAAGTACATCGCGCCGTCGGAGCCGAACGGTCCCTGCTCCGACGGCGTCACGCCGCCCTGGGGTGTGGCGAGATTGTTGTTGGCGGAGATGTCCGGCAACGAGGCCAACGTGGGCAGATCGGTGGTGGTTGCCGCCTGCTGCAGTGGCCACGACGCGCTCGGCGAAAGGGAGCTGAGCTCGGTTTCCAATGCCGTCTGGGACGCCTCGCCGTAGATCGTCGTGTCCGTCGCCGTCGAGAGCGCCGACGGGACGACGGCGACGTCCGCGAGCGAGCCGTCCCAGTAGTTCGACGACGGCGCGTCCGTCCGTCCGGCGGATTCGGTGTACCCGACCGACCAGTAGCCGGTGTAGTTGGCCTCGGTGATGCCTGAAGTGACGCTTGCGACCTGCGCACCATCGACGTAAAGCGTCAAGGTCGACGGTGTGAACACCGCCACCGCGAGGTGCCAGGCGCCGTTGTCGTAGGTCGAGGAAGACGTCGCCTCGGGGTTGGCGCTGCCACTGATCCCGGCGACGATCTTGCCGCTGTTGTCCATCCAGATCGTGCGGTCGTGTGAGCTGCCGGCGCCGTTCTGGGCGTTGTCGAAGCCGATGATGCCGCCACCGGTGCTGTGGCTGGGGGCCTCAAACCAGGCCACCAGCGAGAAGGTGTCCGGGCTGGCGACGAGGTTCGAGCTCTCCAGACGGCCGCTTGAGCCGTTGAAGCTCGTTGCCAGGGCGCTCAGCGGGCCCGCTTCACCGAAGCCCACCCCCCCGACCGGAAACGCATAGTTGCCGTTGCCGGAGGTGTCGGGCTCTGCGAGCAGCCCCGGTGAGGAGCTCGCGAGCGTCGCCGAGTTCGGCGCGACTGTACCGAGCGTTGCAAATGTGGTTTCCAGCGCGCTTGAGGAGGTCGAAAGCTCAGAGCTCGGCCAGACGTTGCCGCCACAGCTCGCACTGTCAGCCGAAAACGGGGTGCTGGTTGCGCCCGTCGAATAGCAGGTGGCGCCGCCGGAGGGAGAGCTGGAGAGGACCAACGAAGCCGCCGTGCTGTGACCGTTGCCGGAAATCGCCGCCGAAAACGCCCCCAAGGTGGGTGTCGCCGTGAGGACTACCAACAGCGGCCCGCTGAGCAGCAGCAGGTGCCGCACCAGGCGGGCACTCGGCCGGTGGAGGGACATCATCCGCATGACCGAGACTGTTATCGGCCGTTTGTGCCCCCAGCTTCAGATTGCGCTCGCCTTTCCCGGCGGCTGGGCCTACGCGGTCCGCGTCGCCGATGGCGCCGTGAAGGCTCTGCGCGCAAGGGCGTTGCGGCCATCGTCGACGCACACGCGGTCGCGCCCGGCATGCTTGGCCTCATAGAGCGCATCGTCGGCGCGCTCAAAAACGGCGCCGTAGACGAAGGGCTCGCCTGGCATCGTGGCCGCCACGCCCAGCGAGATCGTCACCTCCTGGCCGCCACAAGGTCGCGAGCGCACCGCCTGATGCAGCCGCTCGGCGACCTGGCTGGCGGTCTCTAAGTCGGAGTCCGGGAGCAGCAGCAGAAACTCCTCGCCGCCGACGCGGTAGGCAGAGTCGAAGCTGCGCAGCGCATCCTGGATGCGTTCGGATGCCGCTCGCAGCACGGCATCGCCGGAGCTGTGTCCGTGGGCATCGTTGATCGCCTTGAAGTGGTCCAGATCGCCAAGCACGATCGCGACCTGTCGCGGCATCGTTGAGGTCTGCGCTTCAAGCTCGATCACTCGGGTGCCGAGGGCCGTGCGGTTCAGCAGCCCCGTCAGCTCGTCGACGATGCCAGCGCCCCGGAACGCCACCGCGGAACGGCCAACAATCGTGCCCACATAACCGGCCTCGCACAAAAGCGCGATCGGGAACAGCAGGATCGAGGGGTTATAGAGCACGCGCGAGGTGTCCAGCCAGAAGGACACGGCTGTCATCAGCAACGCCGTGTAGAGAACAGCGAACCCGGCAACACGCGCGCTTCTGAAGACGGCACAGCCGCCTGGAACCAGCAGCACGAACAGCGGCAGGGCAAACAGGGGTGCGCCGTCTGCCGACGCAAAGCCAACCGCGATGGCGGTCTGAAAGATCACCCATCCGGCGATCAGCGCAGCCTGAGGGTTGCGGAAGCGATGGGCGTCCCAGGAGAGCACGTAGTAGGGCACGACTCCTACGAGCGGGCCGATCAGCGTATAGGCGCCAAACCAAGGGATGCTGGCCGCGATCGCCAGCGCGGCGCCCGCCACGATCGGCCGCGACAGCACCATTAAACGGCGGTTCAGATCGAT
>CAJCHW010000027.1 GCA_903970125.1 Chlamydiota bacterium | reverse complement strand
CGGCCCCTGTCAGCAGCAGGGTCATCACGATGGCTTCGTTGACAGCCCGCCCCACGCCCTCGGCGCCGCCGCGGGCAGTCATGCCCTTGTAGCAACAGACGATCGCGATGATGGCGCCGAAGATGGCGCACTTGAGCACTGAGCCCCAGAGGTCCGTGGTGTCGACGTTGGCGAAGAACGTCGACCAGAACTCGCCCAGGGGCAGGCCGTAGACGACGCCCGCAAGCAGGCCCCAGAAGACGCCGAAGAGCACTGCGTAGATGTCAAAGAGCGCCGTCACCAGCATGAGCGCCAAAAATCGGGGCACCACGAGGTTCTTGACGGGGTCGACGCCGAGGACTTGCAGCGCGTCGAGCTCCTCGCGCACCTTGCGCGCGCCCAGGTCCGCTGTGATCGCAGTGCCCGCCACGCCCGCAATCACCACGGAGGTGATGGTTGGGCCGATTTCGCGCACGGAGGCGAGCACGAAGAAACCGCCCAGGCGGTCCAGGCTGCCGATTTCGCGCAGGATGTTGGCTGCCTGAATGCCGGGGGCGCCGTAGTTGATCGCGACTGTCGCGATCATCAAGGGCAGCCACGCCAGGCGCAGCACGAACAGGAACTGGGCGACAAGCTCCTCGCCATAGGGGTAAGGCGGGCGCACGGCAGAGACCAATGTCCTCCCCGTGAGGATCATCATGTCCCCTGTCTCCTCGAGCACCACCCTGACGGGCACGAACGCTCGCTCGGCAACGCTGCGGACCATCTTCGGTTACTACCCCTCCTCTGGCATGGTCATGGGTCGGCGTGAGGCTCGCTGCCGCCAACAAACTGTACGCGATGCGCTGGCGGTACAGGATAGGCGCACTGGTAAGGTGGCCCCGGCGATGAGGTTTGAGACGTTGGGAGGCTGGGACGGCGCGAGGAGGCTCGCCGTCATGTTGGGCTCAAGCGCACTGCTCTTGGCGGCGTGCGGAGGCTCCCAACAGGACGTCCACGAACCCAGTGGCTCCGACACCCTGGAAGTGGTCAAGGCGAGCTTCCCTGCAAAGCAGGCCGTGGCGCGCCCATCTGTGCTTACGCTGACGGTCCGAAATGCCGGCCAGACCGCCGCGCCCGACGTGTCCGTGGCGGTGCGGTCCTTCTATTACCGCAGCGAATACCCCGGCCTCGCCAATCGCGCGCGCCCGATCTGGATCGTCGATTCCGGCCCCGGGGCGACCCCGGCGACGGCCGTCAACACGGTCCCCTTCGACTCCCCCGGCGGCGATGTCACTGCGACCACCAACATCTGGGCCGCCGGCGCGCTTGCAGCCGGCGAAACGCGCACATTTCGCTGGCGGCTGGAGCCAGTGCGGGCCGGTGAGCACACGGTCGAATACACCATCGGCGCGGGCATCAATGGCAGGGCACGTGCGAGCTCGCCCAGCGGCGGCGCCGTCACGGGCAGGTTCAGCGTCGCGATCGCCAAGGCCCCGCCCGCCTCGCACGTGGACCCCGAAACGGGGGCCGTGGCAAGCGGCGCCTACCCCGTCGCGCCCGGCCCCTAACCGGATCCCAACAGCGCGCCAGGCGCGCCTCACACGCGCGCTTGGCCCGCGTCACACGAGCATTTCGCCCGGCTCATAAGGGCTCTTTGCCCGCCCCTGGAGAGCTTTGGACGGGGGTCTAAATAGCCGCTGGTGGTTCTCGACATCCGGAAAATGTCTGGTGATTGCGGGGTGTGTAGAGTCGCCCTCCAACCTGTGACCACGCGACAGGGTCCCATTGCCTGACGGCATCACGATCCAGGAGGCCAGCGCCAAAACATGCCAACACAACGACAGACTGAAATCCGCGACCTTGTCGTCGGCGACCAGCCGATGACGATCGAGGCGTTCACGGGATCTTCCGACGCGGGCCCCGCCGACGTGCTCAAGATGATCGAGTCCGAGGGCGTCAAGATGGTGGACCTGAAGTTCGTCGACATGCCCGGCACGTGGCAGCACATCAGCCTTGCCGGCACCACCGTTGACGAGGACTCCTTCAGCGACGGGCTCGGCTTCGACGGCTCCTCCATTCGCGGCTTCCAGAAGATCGCCGAGTCCGACATGTTGCTGATGCCGGACCCCACCACAGCGTTCGTCGACCCCTTCTATGAAGAGAAGACGCTGTCGCTGATCTGCGACATCCTCGACCCAATCACCCGCGAGGCCTACTCCCGCGATCCCCGCTACATCGCCAAGAAGGCGCTCGGCTACATGCAGGAGACGGGTATCGGCGACGCTGCCTTCTTCGGCCCCGAGGCCGAGTTCTACGTCTTCGATCACGTCTCCTTTGACCAGAACAGCCACAGCGGGTTCTATGAGGTGGAGTCCGACGAGGCCTACTGGAACATGGGCAAGGACTTCGGGGGATCCGGCAACCTGGGCCACAAGATCCGCTCGCAGGAGGGCTACTTCCCCGCGCCCCCATCGGACACCCAGGGCGATCTGCGTGCCTTCATGGTGCTCGTGCTCGAGGGCCTGGGCATTTCGACCGAGTTCCACCACCACGAGGTCGGTGGCCCCGGCCAGGCCGAGATCGACCTGCGCTTCTCGCCCATGCTGCGCATGTGCGACATCCTCATGACCCACAAGTACGTGGTCAAGAACTGCGCTGCCGCAGCGGGCAAGTCGGCGACATTCATGCCCAAGCCCATCTTCGAAGAGAACGGCTCGGGCATGCACGTGCACCAGTCCATCTGGAAGGACGGGCAGACCCTGATGTACGACGAGGCGGGATACGCGGGTCTGTCGGAGATGGCCCTCAGCTATCTCGCGGGCATCATCGAGCACGGTCGCGCGTTGATGGCGTTCTGTGCGCCCACCACCAACTCCTACCGGCGCCTTGTGCCCGGCTATGAGGCGCCCGTGAACCTCGTGCACTCAAAGCGCAACCGCTCGGCTGCCGTGCGCATCCCGATGTACCTGTCCTCACCAAAGGCCAAGCGCATCGAGTTTCGCCCGCCGGACCCAATGGCCAACCCCTACCTCGCCTTCAGCGCTCTGCTGATGGCAGGGCTGGACGGAATTCAGCGCGGACTGAAGCCTGCCGATCCCGTCGAC
>CAJCHW010000026.1 GCA_903970125.1 Chlamydiota bacterium | reverse complement strand
CGTCACCATGAAGGAGGGCGGGCACACGCTCGCTAACGCCGGGCGGAGCGGGCGCGACCAGGCCGTCAGCGCCGGCGCCTCCAAACCGCGAGAACCGGGTACTTGTCGGAGCGTGGACAAAGACCTGCTGTTGTCGTTAGGCGCGCAGCATGCCCTCCCTCCAGAGCTGAGCGCGACCTGAGTCTTATCGCCTGCTGTCGCTCAGGACGGAACCGTGAAAGCCGACGTGATGCCGCCGTCCAATGGGAAGGCTGCGCCTGTGATGAAGCCGGCGTCATCGCCGGCGAGATACGCCACGGAGCCGGCAATCTCCTCTAGCGTGCCGAAGCGGCCCATCGGGTAATGCATGAACCGTCGGGCGATCTCATCGTCACCGATGTTCTCGAACAGCGCCCGCAGCTGAGGTGTTTCGATGGGACCGAGGACAAGCGCGTTGACGCGTACGCCGCGGCGGCCGAGGTGAACGCCCAGGTCGCGGCTGAGCTGTAGAACTCCGGCCTTGGCGACCGAGTAGGCCATCTGTGAGCTGGCCGCGCCCATCACGGCCAGAAACGAGGCAGTGTTGATAACTGACCCGCTCGGCGGATCGGTGTTCAACATGTGGGGGATTGCATGCTTGCAGCACAGAAATGTTGTGGTGAGGTTGGCGGCGAGAACTCTCTCCCAGACCGGCAGTGGCATGTCCAGGGCCGAGTGGTCCTCTCGATCGTTTAGACCTGTGTTGTTGTAGAGCACATCAATTCGGCTGAGGTCGTTCTTGATGCAGGCGAACAGCTCGCGCACCTGGTCCTCGTCGGTGAGGTCGGCTGTCCTCGAGTATTGACCGACACCGTGTTGCCGCTGGTCGACGCCGACCACCGTGGCGCCCTCGCTGGTGAGCCGGTCAGCGACGGCTTCGGCGATAGGGCTGGCCGCTCCGGTGACGACACAAACCTTGTCCTTGAGCCGCTCGGCGGCATGTGGCATCGGCAGACACTCCTCTCAGTTCAGCGACGCTGGCTCCGCTGAGGGAGCGAAGCATCGTCGGCCGGGCAGATGGGACATCGGCGTCTAGCTTTCCACAGCGCGAGTCCTAGCCGGTCCGCGCGCGCTGAGGTAGACAACGATGAGAGACCTGCTCCGACGTTCATACGAGCAGGTCACGGTCCGTGACAGAAGCTCCCCTTAGCGCGGAAAGCAGGTGCCGGATGTCTATTGCAGGCGCCGGAGTGTCGCGTCGATGTCGGCGGTGAGGAGGTAGAGATCGAGCCGGTCGGCGCGTGGGGAGAAGAGGTTGAAGCCGAGTCGTTCCCACCAGGCGCGAGCCTTGGAGTTCAGGGCCGTGACGACGACTGCTCGGCAGGCGGCTGTCTCGTTGAGCTCTGCGGCGGTAGCGAGCACGTGCCCTGCGAGCGCGGTCCCGATCCCGAGACCGGTGTGACGGTGGTCGACCGCGAGACGGCCGAGGAGCAGCGCCGGGACAGGATCGGGGGCTCCTTTGGCCAGCGCCGCGGGCGCGGCGGAGCGGTCGATGCCGGTCATCGCGATGCTCGCGTATGCCACGACGACGTCGCTTGCGTCGGCGATGACCCAGGTAGCTGCGGTGTCGCGGCGGCGGTTCTGGCCGGCGTAGCGGCGCAGCCATTCGTCAAGCACGGCCTCGCCGCTGTCGAACTGCTCGCGGTCGTGTCGGCTCGCGTCGAGCAGCGCAGGGCGACGCAGTTCAGTCAAGCCAGCTGAACTTGCGCTTGCGGCGCAGCGCCTTGGCGAGACGGTCGTTGACCTGTGCGGGCCGGTCGAGTGCCTCGGTGAACGCGGCCGCAGCCTCCGCTGAGAGCCTGATGCTCGAGCGCTCCGCGAGGACCTCCTCCGCCCTGGATGCAGCGGCCTGGACCACGAACGCGGACATGTTCAGATGCGATGCGGCCGCTGCTCGCTCCAGGAGTGCCTTCTCGGACGGGTCGATGCGGATCTGCAGGCGTTCTTCCTTGGTCGTTGACATGTACTCACGATGGCAGTACAGCATTGGTTTGTCAAGCCATCCAACCACAAGGGAGGACTCATGCAACCCGTTCTGCTCGATGCCGCCGGTCACCCGCGATCTCCGGCGACCATGCCGGGCTACCACCGCGGCCGCCCGCCGCGCAACAAGGGCGAGCAATATCCAGCCGACCCACCGACCGTCGAGGAGATCGTCGCGGTGATGCGCACCGCCACAGACAGTGCCGACGGTCAGAGGCTCCGCGCCCTGATCGTCCTGCTCTGGCGCGCAGGTCTCCGCGTCGGTGAGGCGCTTGCTGTTCAAGAGAGCGACCTCGACCGGACCCGCGGCGCGATCCTCGTCCGTCGTGGTAAGGGCGGCAAGCGTCGCGAGGTCGGCATGGACCGGTGGGCCTGGGGGCAACTCGACCCATGGCTGCAGACCCGGCGAGAGCTGCCGATCGGGGCGTTGGTCTGCGTGATCCATGGCCCGACCGCCGGGCGACACTGGGAGGCCTCGGCAGCGCGCAAGCAGCTGCATCACGCGGCCGCAGCGGCGGGGGTCAGGCGGCGGTTCGCCCCGCACCAGCTACGACACGCCCTCGCCGTGGAGATGGCACACGAGGGCGTTTTGCTCGTGGTCATCCAAAGACAGCTCGGGCACGCCAACCTCGGGATCACCAGCATCTACCTGCAAGGCATCGACAGCGCCGAGATCATCGACACCGAGTTAAACGGATAGGCGAGCACCCTGACCGCTGCCGTTCTGAGTCCGCAGCAACGGCACGGGCCTTCTAACTCGGGGGAACGAGGTAGCGGTGGTAATAGAGCTGTGGCTCAGTCTGATCCGGCTCATGGTTGGCGTAGCCGTGCCGCTCGTAGAAGCGGCGTGCGTCGGCGTCCTCGCCGTCTACGTTGATCTCCAGCAGCTTGCTGCCGCGCTGGCGGCACTCCCGTTCTGCGGCTTGCAGTAGCGCGGTACCGATACCGCGCCGGCGCTCGACCGGGACGACGTACAGCTCGTCGAGTAGGGCGACAGGTCCCGCGCACCAAACGTTGGGGCGCAGCGTCAGGAGGGCCAGCCCGACAGCCGGATCGCCGGCCAGGAGCGCCACGACGTCGTGGTTCGACAACAGGCGTTCGAGACGCGTGGCGAGCACGGCGTGCCCAGGCGTCGGTGTATCGAACTCACGGTTGAATCGGTCGAGCAGATCCGCCACGACGGCGGCGTCGGCCACAGTGGCGGTCCGCACGGAACGGGGCGCGGACGTCATCGACACCAGTGTGTCGAATCCGCCACATCCTCGCTAACTGGCGGTTCCTTCAGCTTGTGGCCGACTGCGCGCCGTCGCGGGACGCAGCGACTACCACGCCTAACGTGACCGCGCAAGGCGTGGAACAGCCCCTGGCCCTGGTCACTACGCCAGTGCCCGCCCTGCCGTCGTCGTATAGGCATCTATGCTCCGCCGACAGTCTCGGTATGCGCGGAAGGTACGCATTTCTCCTGGGCTCCCGGTCGCGAGGTATCAGGCTGGGCGTGCGGCGGCGAGCTCGAGTGGTACGACGTACTCGCCGCCGCGTGCGTGAAGCCCGCGGCGTAATTGCCTGTTCACGCTGTCAAGGTCGGCGCGCTGCAGGCCGCCGCTGTGTGCGATCAGGTGTTGCGCCTCGAAGGTGATCTCGTTCATGTGCCCGAGGACGCTGCGGCTGGCAGTCTTGGCCACCTGAACCCTGGACGGGTCGGTCGGGCCGAGCACCGTGCCAGAGAGCCCTTCGGACGAAAGCGCGTCGACGATAAGCGTGGTGACATAAAGACCGACATCGTCGAGCTGCGCAACGTGGATGTCGGTGTCGAGTACCGGGAAGAGCGTGTCTGCGTGGACGAGCAGCAGGCATTTGCGCCGCTCGGTGATGAACACGTTGGCGTACCAGTCGTCTCCGCCTGGCTCGGGATCATCAAGGACGCCAGCCCGGCTGCCCATTAGCTTCAGCAGTCGCGTCGTGCAGCGCAGCAACACGAGCGAGAGGGTACCGCCCGCGTGGGATGCCGGCGGGATCTACGAGCCGCCAGTCAGCAACCGGTGGCGCGGGATAGTGCCTGGCAGACCTCGCGAAGCTTCGTCGAGCTGAGTGTCGTTATCGGCTGGCTTAGATAGCTCTTGGCGATGGTCGCGGTGTTGTCTGCGTTTAGCACGCACGGGCGCGGCATCCCGTCTTGTCCCCAATTCGACCTCGGTCGCCAGGCCGCGAATGTTGGTCGTCGCCAGGACGACGAACACAGCGTTCAGGTGATCGATTGCCTCATCGCGGGTGAGGATAAGCGCCGGACGCCGAGGCCAATCGGGATGCTCGGCCCAGCGAATCTCGCCGCGCTTCACCAGGGCTTGCGTCCGGCTGCTTGTTCCTCTGCGGCCAAGCGCCGCATCGTCTCCGTGGTGCTGATGTCGTGCACGGCCGCCAGGTCGCCCCACTCATCGATGCTCGAGTCCCCCTCGACTGCGCGCAGCGCACGGACGGCCTGCTCCTCGGTCCAATCGGGCGCGCGCTCCAACAGCCGTTCCTTCGCAGTCACAACCCGAATCGTACTCCCCGACCACCCAGATCCAAGCCGGCTCAACCCCCCACCAGGCCAGCCCGATGCGGGCGGGCGCTGTGGTTATCAACTGGCGGGCCGGCCGCTGAGGTCAAATGGCCGCACCGAGTCAACCTACAAGGGAGCAAACATGGAATCGCCACCGCTGGACGCCGCAGGACATAGCCGCTCACCAGCCACGATGCCTGGCT
>CAJCHW010000025.1 GCA_903970125.1 Chlamydiota bacterium | reverse complement strand
CCGGAGGCGAGGTCGTTGACCTTTCCGACCAGCAGCTGCTTTTCTCGGATTCAGCCCAGGTGCTGCACCCGCCGGCATCGGTGGAGAAGCTCTACACCGCCACGACAGTGCTTGAGCACTTCGGCGCCACTGCGCGCCTTGACACGACCGTGCTCGGTGTCGGTCAGTTGCAAGCAGGGGGCGTATGGGACGGCAACCTCTACCTGCGCGGCGGCGGCGACCCCACGTTCGGTTCTGAGGCGTTCATCCGCGCGCACTACGGCGGTCTTGGCACGAGCGTGCAAACACTCGCGCGTGAGCTCGTAGGCGCCGGCCTTCACCGCGTCACGGGTCGCATCTTCGGCGACGAGTCCTACTTTGACTCGCTTCGCGGTGAGCCCTCCAGTGACTACGCACCGGACCCATGGCTGGAAGGCACGCTTTCGGCGCTCGCTTTCAATCGCGGCGAAACTGGCGACTACACGGGCCCGCACGCGCCCGCGCAGTTCGCCGCCCACGAACTCGCCGAGGCGCTGCGCTCCGACCACGTGGAAGTGGTTGGGACCGCCGGCGCCGCCACCACCCCCGCGGGCGCCTCAACGCTTGCGCAGGTCGCCTCGCCCACGATCGCCCAGCTGCTTGGCCTGACCCTGCCTCCTTCCGACAACTTCTTTGCCGAGATGCTGCTCAAGGGCCTGGGGGCGCGCTTCGCGGGGGCCGGCACCACAGCCGCGGGCGCAGCGCTCGTGCGCTCCACGATCGCCACGCTCGTGGGCATCCACCCTGCGATCGTCGACGGCTCCGGGCTTTCGCGGGAAGACCGCACCTCGCCAGCACAAGTCGTGGCGTTGCTGCGCTATCTCGCCTCCAGCCCATTGGAGGCGACAATTCGCGGCGTGCTCGCGGTCGCCGGGCGCACGGGCACGCTCGCCGAACGTATGCTCCACAGCCCCGCCGCCGGGCGCTGCCAGGGCAAGACAGGCACGCTCACAGGGGTCTCAAACCTCGCGGGCTACTGCGAGGCGGCCGACAACCAGCTCGTGGCCTTCGCGATCTTCAACGACAACATCGCGACCGAAACGGCCCATGTGATTCAGGACAAGATGGCGATCACGATCGCCGGCTACTAGCCCGCGGGTGCCGACGCCGCCGGACGCAAACGCCGGCGCACCCGCCAGCCGCACCCGCGAGCCCCACCCTCCAGCCGCACCCGCCAGCCGCACCCCGGTCAGTGGTCAAGCAGCGCCAGCAGCTGGGCTTCGTCGACCACGGCCACGCCGAGCCGCTCGGCCTTTGCCAGCTTCGATCCCGGCGAGTCGCCTACGACCAGGTAGTCGGTCTTCTGCGACACCGAGCTTGAGACCCTGCCGCCGGCGCTGCGCACGCGCTCTGCGGCCTGCTCGCGGGAGAGCTTGGGCAGCGTGCCCGTGAGTACGAACACCTTGCCCACCAGTGGTCCGTCCGTGGCCGCCAAGCCCCCCTGCTCAAACTTAAGTCCGGCTTGGCGCAGCGCGGCGATGAGCGCACGCATGCCGTCGTCGTCGAGCGCCTCACGGAGAACCGCGGCGGTCTTTGAGCCGATACCCGCGACCTCGGCGATCGCCTCGGCCGGTGCCGCCAACAGCGCGTCGATGTCGCCGAAATGCGACGCCAGGCTCTGGGCGGTGACCTCGCCCACCTCCTCGATCCCCAGCGCGAAGAGCACGCGCGCGAATGGCCGCTGCCTTGACTGGTCGATCGCGGCGAGCAGGTTGCGCACAGAGCTCTCGGCAAAGCGCTCAAGTCCCAACAGCTGCTCTTCGGAGAGTGCGTAGAAGTCCGCAGGCGTGGACACGAGCCGGCGCCGGAGCAGCATCGCCACCTGCTTGTCGCCCAGGCCGGCGATGTCCATGCCCCCGCGCGAGCAGAAGTGTTTGAGCAGCTGCCAGCGGCGCTCCGGGCAGTCGCGGTTTGGGCACTGCGTGAACACCGCGCCATCAGGTTTGACTGTCTCGGTGTCACAGAAGGGGCAGCGGGCGGGCGGGCGCGGGCGCGGCGGGCGGCGCTTGTGCTCGGCGACATGCGGCGCCGGCGAGATGACCTGTGGGATCACGTCACCGGCACGCAGGACGATCACATCCTCGCCCGGACGGATGTCCTTGCGCCGCAGATCCTCCTCGTTATGCAGCGTTGCAAGCTTGATCGTGACACCGCCCACGTGCACGGGCTCGAGCATCGCGTAGGGATGAAGATCGCCCGAGCGCCCCACGTTCCAGGCGATCTTTTGCAGCCTTGTGACTGCGGTGGTGGGCGCAAACTTCCATGCAACTGCCCAGCGGGGATCGCGTCCCACGGACCCCAGCCGCCGCTGCAGCGCGAGGTCTGACAGCTTGACCACAGCGCCGTCGATCTCAAAGTCAAGGCTCCCGCGGCGCTTTTCCCACGACTGGCACTGGGCAATCACGTCCTCCTCGTCGCGCTTGAGCTCGACGTCGCGGTTGACCGGGAAGCCGTGGCCTGCCATCCACTCAAGCGCCTCCCAATGCGTGCTCAGCTCCAGGCCCTCGGACACTCCCACCTGGTAGGCCGAGAAAGAGAGTGGTCGCTGCGCAGCCAACTTGGGATCAAGCTGGCGGATCGTGCCCGCGGCGGAGTTGCGCGGGTTCATGAACGTCGATTCGCCCGCCTCGGCGCGGCGCTCGTTGAGCGCGGCAAAGTCGTGCAGGGACATGTAGACCTCGCCCCGGATCTCCACCAGCTCCGGCGCGTGCTCAATGCGCTGGGGGATCGACGTGATCGTGCGCAGGTTGTGGGTGACATCCTCGCCGATCTCGCCGTTTCCGCGGGTGGCCCCGCGCTGGAGCACGCCATTGCGGTACACCAGGCTGATGGCAAGCCCGTCGACCTTGGGCTCGACCACGTACTCAATCGCCGGGTCATCGATGCCTTCGCGCGCGAGGTGCGTGCGCATACGCGTGACCCACTGGCGCAATTCCTCGGGCGTCCGCGCGTTGGGCAACGACAGCATCGGCTCCAGATGAGCGACCTTCTGCAGGCGGCTGACGGGCTCCGCGCCCACCCGCTGCGTGGGCGAGTCCTCAGTTCGCAGCTCGGGGTGTTCGGCCTCCAACCGGCGCAACGCATCAAGCAGCCCGTCGTAGGCGTCATCGGCGATCTCGGGATCATCGAGCGCGTAGTAGCGGTGGTTGGCGCGTTCGAGCGCCGCCCGCAGCTGTTGCGCCTGCTGGGCCGTGTCGGCCGCCTCCGGCGCAGCGGCGTGCGCAGCCGGGTCAGAAGCCGTGGACGATCGCCGTCGGGGGCTCATCCCCGGTCTGAATCGACGCCCGTGACGGCCGGTTGGCGAGCAGGCGCGACAGGCGCAAGCAACGAGTCCAGGTCAAAGCTGCGAAGTGACTCGACCCCCGGGCCGTATGTCAGGTCGAAGTGCAGCGGCGTGACCGCCACACGCCCTGCCGCGATCGCTGCAAGATCGGTGCCCGGCTCATCATGAAACCCCGGGTCGTGCCCGTAGATCCAGTAGCGCTTGCGCGGCGGCGGGCCGCTCTCCTCGCGCTCGAGCGTGAGTTCGTCGCGATAGACACGCTTGCCCAGGCGCGCCACCTCCACGCCGCTGGGGGTCCCCACGGGAACGTTGACGTTCAGCAGGGTCCCGGACGGCATGGGCACCTCGCCGAGGCGCTGCACCAGGCGCGCCACGAAGGACGCGGCGTGGTCAAAGCGCAGCGGCTGCGCCGGCGGCCTGCGATCGCTCCCCGGCAGCTGCTGCGATACAGCCACAGCGGGCAGGCCCAGCACGAGCCCCTCGAGCGCCGCAGCCACGGTCCCCGAATAGGTGATGTCGTCGCCGAGGTTGTTGCCGTGGTTGATCCCGGAGACCACCACCTCCGTCTGGAAGTCCTCGATCAGCCCCAGGCTCGCCAAGCGCACGCAATCCACCGGCGTGCCGTCGATGGCATAGCCGATGCTTGAGTCCGCGAAGCCCACCTCCTTGACCCACAGCGGCCTGTTTGTGGTGATCGAGCGTGCCGTCGCCGAGCGGTTGCCATCGGGCGCGATCACGGCAAGGTTCACCCCGGGCAGCGCGGCAAGCGCGCGACGCATCGCCTCCAAGCCCTCGGCGCCGATGCCGTCGTCGTTGGTGAGCAGAACGTTGAGCATGCCTGCCCAGGATATTGGCCGGCGCTGTGGCTAGCCCGTGGTGGCTTAGCGCAGATGCACTGCAACCGAGGCCACGTGCGAGACCGCTGGGCCACCGGCGGCTGTGTACGTCACGGTGGCCGTTACCGCCAGGGGGCGATGTTTGCGCGCAGCTTTCGCCAACGCCCGCCGCGCGGCGGTGCCTGGCCGGACCGTGAAGCTGAACATCTCGGCCGCCGATACGGCCGTGGTGCCTTTGCCGAAGCTGCCCTTGGCAAACGACAGCGACCAGCGCAGCGAGCCGTGATCGAACACCGCCACGGTCAGCGTGACTGCCCCCGTCTTGCGGTTGACGTGCTTGCCCACGACAGTGAAGTCGCTGTTGGCGGGGACCGTGCTCACTGAACCAACGGGCGGGTTGGTGGCAGGGGTTTCCGTGGCCGGCGTTTCCGTCAGCGTCGGCAGCAGCGGCAGCGCAGCGAGGTGCTCAACGACGTACGTGTACTGCTGCTCGCCTTCACTGACTTCGCTTGTCCCACCGGGCGTGGTCACGGTTACGTTGACCGTGCCAGCGCTGTGCGCCGGGGTCGTGACGATCATCTGCGTCGCTGAAATCAGTTCGCGGTGGGGTGCCACTTCGGCACCGAATTTGACCGCCGTAGTACCCCTGAAGTTTTCGCCCGTGATCGTGACCTGTTCGCCGCCGTCAGTAGAGCCCTGGACCGGTGACACCGAAGCAATCACCGGTTTTGGTGGCAGGATGTACGTGTAGCCATCGCTTTCAGTGACTTCGCTGGTCCCGCCCGGCGTGGTTACGGTCACGTTGACCTTGCCCGCCGCATGCGCCGCCGGGGCTTCAACGGTCATTTCGGTTTCTGAGATCACGTCAATCGAGCCGGCCGCCGCTTCATCGAACTTCACGGCCGTTGCGCCTTCGAGGTATTGGCCTCTGATCGTGACCTTTTCGTCACCAACGACAGAACCTTCCCGCGGCGACATCGACGAGACTACGGGCCGCGGGGGCGGTTCAAAGGAGTAGTGATCGCCTGCGTTGTAGGGACTCGTGCCACTGCCCGTCGTGACCGTCACGTCGACGGTGCCATTGGCATGCGCCGGGGTCTTGACGGTGAGTTCAGTCGCCGAGGTGATCGCCACGTCCGTGCCCGGCGTTTCACCGAACTTCACCGTGTAGCCACCGACAAAGTTCGTGCCCGTGATGGTCACCGTCTTGTTGCCCACGTCGCTGCCGTGGTCCGGTGCGATCGAGGAGACCGCGGGCGCTTCGGCCGCCTCAAAGGCGCCTGTTCCATCGGGCGTGCCAACACCGGATGGTCCGTCGTATCCCGCGTGAGCGACGCATATGAGCTCGGATGCGCAGTCGGCTTCCTCTTCGGCGACCGTGCATTCGGAGACTCCTGTTTCGCCGTCGTATTCCTTCGTGCATTCCCCGTTTGATCCCACCGTGACGTCGTGCAGGGAGCGGGTGCCGAGGTGAGCGTAGAGGGTGCTCGCCGGATAAGCGACGCCCTGCGCGCCCCCTGCCAAGGCAAAGGTCGCCGCAATGATCGGCGAGGCCAGGCTCGTACCGCCGACGGGAGTCCATCCCAGCACTCTCGTACCGCGGCCTTCGGGGTACGGCTCGGTGTCATACACGGCCAGGCCCGTATAGGGGTCCGCGTCGGCGGACACGTCGGCAACCGCGCGCTTGCTCCCGCACCCCACTTCAGACCAGTCCGAGACCTCCTGCTGCCAAAGGGGCGCTGTGAATTTTGTGCTGCACCCGCCGCCGCCCGCGCCCCCGTTTTCGCCTTCTTCTTCGGTGCTGCCGTCGTTCCAGACACTCTCGCCAATCCAGGTGCCTTCGCTCAGTTCCAGGCGCGTGCCGCCCACTGCGACGACGTCCGGTGACGAGGCCGGGTACTCGGCCGATGCGCCAATTTCATGAAAGGCGCCTTCGTCCCAGTTGTCATAGCCCTGATCACCTGCGGACGCGGTGATCACGACCCCCTGATGGTTGTAGGCAGCGGCCGCTGGGTCCTGGCCTTCAGCTTCGCCCCCGCCGTAGGAGTTTGAGACCTCGGTGGCGCCGGCCGCCACCGCGGTGTTCTCGGCGGCTTCGAGGTCTCTGTCACCCTCCGAGTTGGCCTCGACCAGCAGGATCTTGCAGTTCGGGCAAACCGCGTGGGCGGTCTCAATATCGAGGGAGATCTCCAATGACCAACCGCCTTCGTCTGTGGGAAGCGGACTCGTATTGCCTTCCTGGTTGATCTGCCTGAAGCAACCGTTGGCCTTCGTGCACAGCGGTAGGCCGAACTCCTTGGAGTAGATTTCGAGGTCGTTTTCGGCGTCGGGGTCGTTGTAGGCATCGACGAGCGCAATCGTCTGCTGACTTGAGGCCTGCGCGGGCAGGTTGTAGCCGCGGTGGAGGTCTTCCGGGGTCAGGCCGTCGACGCCTTCGGTGGGTTCCCCGGCGGTGACCACGCGGCGTGTGCTCATCCCGATCGGATGGTTGTGCGCCCGTGCGGCGGCGGTCCGCGGTACCAGCCGCACTGCAAGGCAACGCGCCTGCCCGGGCCCCGCCGCGCCGCAGACCTGCTGCGTGGAGTAGTTGGAGGGAGCGAGTGGCTTGTTGGAAGCCGCCGTCGAGGCCCCAAGGGTCGCCGCCGGTGCCGCGAGCCCCAGCAGCGCGCCCGTCAGCGTGCACGCCGCGACGGCAGCCATGCTCCGCTGGGAGCGATCGCCGCTTGCCCGCGTCTGCGCACAGCAATTTCCGCTCGCGCTAAGTCGCCGCAAGTTCATCCTCAGTCTCCATCGACGACACGGTTCCGGTACATGACGTCTTGGCTGAACCTCTGGACCACCGGCCACCGCCCACATGTCTAGTGAGCCTACTGCGGACGTTTCCGGCTGCCACCACTGCACGTGCCGACTCGCGGTAGGCGGCGTAAGTCTTTGTCCAATGGCAAGGGC